>CAMFLL010000465.1 GCA_945957405.1 uncultured Mycolicibacterium sp.
TGCGGTACTTGTCGGCGTCGGCGTGCGGCTCGTCGCGGGTGTTGATGATGCCGCGTTTGAGGGTGGTCTCGAGGCCGACCTCGACCTCGATGTAGTCGGCCCGCTGGGACAGCTGGAAGCCCGGCTCGTCACCCGAGGGCCCGATCCCCACTCGACCCGATCCGCTGACCACTTGGCGGGACACCAGGAACGGCGTCAAACCCGCGATCACCGCCGAGAACGGCGTCTGACGGCTCATCAGATAGTTCTCGTGCGAGCCGTAGGACGCACCCTTGCCGTCGACGTTGTTCTTGTAGAGCTGCAGCTTGGCGGCGCCGGGCACCGATGCGACGTGACGCGCCGCGGCCTCCATGACGCGTTCGCCGGCCTTGTCCCAGATGACCGCGTCCATCGGATCGGTGACCTCGGGCGCCGAGTACTCGGGATGCGCGTGGTCTACGTATAACCGCGCCCCGTTGGTGAGGATCATGTTGGCCGCGCCGACCTCGTCGGCGTCGACGATCGGCGGCGGCCCCGACGTGCGGCTCAGATCGAAACCGCGGGCGTCGCGCAGCGGGGATTCGACCTCGTAGTCCCACCGTGTCCGCTTCGCGCGCTGGATACCGGCGGCGGCCGCGTAGGCCAGCACCGCCTGCGTCGAGGTGAGGATCGGGTTCGCGGTCGGGTCGGACGGCGACGAGATACCGTATTCGACCTCGGTCCCGATGATCCTTTGCATGCGGCCAAGCCTACGGGCGACGATGCGCCCCGAGGCGGCGGGGGACGATGCGGCCCCTGCATCACCTCTGCAGCACTCCTCACGCACCGCGGCGACACACCGTCAGACAGACCCGGCAAACGCCCTGCTGGCGGTCGACGAAGGCGCTACGGTGGGCAGTCGTGGGTGCCTCGCCGTCCCGTGATCGGCTAGCGGCCGAAAGCTGGTTCTTGGCACAGGGTTTGCCCGCGGTCCTGCGCCCCGGCGCGCTGGTTCGACAAGTTTGGCCACGGTCGGCACCTGCCCTGGCGGCTCTCGCGGTGCTGATGGCCGCCTCGATCGCCATCGTCGCCCTGACCGGCAAGCACACCATCGACATCAACGGCACCCCCACGCGCACCGAGTGGTTCGTCCTGACCGTCGTGCTGCTCGGGGTTCCCGTCGCCGGCCTGATCGGCTGGCTGGTATCCCGGCTCGCCGTGGTCAACCGCAACATCGTGTCCGGAGCATCCGTCGCGATCGCGTTGGCCGGCGGCGTATTCGGCGGGCCGAGTCCACGCATCGTGGCCAACATCGTGGTGGAGACCGCGATCATGGCGGCCATAATGCTCTGTACAGCAACGGGAGTCGGGTCCATCCTGGGGTGGGCGGTCCGGACGGCGGTGGGCAACCTGGCGTTGATCGGCAGCATGTTCGTGCGCGCCTTACCGGTCGTGCTGCTGACGGTGCTGGTCTTCTTCAATGCCGCCGTCTGGCTCATGGCGTCATTGGTGAGCCGTCCGCGACTGTGGATGGCGCTGCTGTTCCTCATCCTGATCGCCGCGGTGTTCCTGTTGTCGAGCACCTGGGAGAAGGTGCGGCCGATCCTGCGATCGACCGAGAAGACTCCCGAGGACGATGCCCGCCTGGCCGGCACGCCGTTCGAGCATCTCCCCGACCGGCCGCAGCGCGTCCCGTTGTCGCGGCCCGAACGGCTAAACGTCGTCTTCGTGCTGGCGGTGTCGCAGGTCGTCCAGGTCCTGACCGTCGCCCTGGTGACATCGGGGATCTTCTTCGTGCTCGGCCTGATGCTGCTCACCCCGGAACTTCTGGCGGCGTGGACCCGGAACGGGTCCAGTGACGGCCAGTTCCTCGGGATGACGCTCCCCGTCCCGCAGTCTCTGATCCAGATCACGATGTTCCTCGCCGCGCTGACGTTCATGTATCTGTCCGCCAGGGTGGTCAGCGACACGGAGTACCGCGTGCAGTTCGTCGATCCCCTCATCGACGACCTCCGCCTCACCCTGGTGGCGCGTGACCGCTACCGGACGGCGACTGCGGAGCGCCGGTCGTGACGTATCCCAAAGCGCAACAACGCCTGGTTTACGACTGGTTTCTGGCGCGCGGCCTGCCACTGGTGCTGACCCGTCGGGTCCGGTCCAGGGCCCTGATCGCGCGGTCGGCGCCTGCGGTCGCCGGCGTCGGAGCGCTGACCGCGGTCACCATGCTGCTGGCCGACGTGACCGGCGACCACCCCGACTACGGCTACATCATCCGGCTCGCGATCATCACCGGAGTGCTCACTGCCGCACCGTTCGGACTGTATGTGCTGCACCAGATGGGCACCACGGCCTCGGAAGCGGGTCGGCGGTCGGCGGCGCTGGCCGTGATGGCGATCTTCGTCCTGGTGACACCTGTCGCGGCATCCGGTTGGTCGGCGGCGGCGTTCGCCGAGGTGCCGATATTCCTGGTGGTGTCGCTGGTGACGATCTGGTTCACCTACCTCGGCTTCGGCTCGATCCTGTTGTGGGCGTTCAGGTTTGCCTGGGTGCAGTTGGGGGCACTGGGCACCCTGATGAGCCGTGCACTGCCGCTGCTGATGCTGACGGTGGTGGTGTACTTCACCGGCGAACTGTGGCAGCTGGCCGCCCGCATGACGCGAGAACGCCTCTGGCAGACGATCGGCTTCCTGTCGCTGGTGGCGTTGCTGTTCATGGTCGCCACCATTCGCGACGAAGTGCGCGCGCTGCGCGAAGACCGCTCGGAGCAGTCGGATCCCGCGGCCCTGCTCATCGACACACCACTGGCCGCGGTGCCGGACCCCGCGCAGCGAACGCCGCTGTCGCACGCCGAGCAGATCAATGTCGTCGCGGTCATGGTGGTGGCGCAGGCGATTCAGGTGGCGCTGTTCACCGCCGGCCTGTTCGCGTTCTTCATGGCCCTTGGCGTCATCGCGATCCCCGACGACGTGACGGTGCTGTGGTCCGGTGAGGAAACCTGCGCCGTGGGCCAACCGCCCTGTGCGGGAACGTGGTTCGGAATCCACATCCCGGTACCGCAGACGGTGGTGCACACATCGTTGTTCGTCGCCGTGCTGTCGGGTCTGTACTTCACCGTCAGCACCAGCGTGGACCCGCTGTACCGGCAACGGTTTTTCGAGCCGTTGATCGCCGACGTCGCAGTCAGCCTGGCCGGGCGTGACGCCTATTTGGAAATGGAAGGACGACGATGACCGTTTCGATTGCCACCGACCTGCGAGGCCGGCGCTACGGTGAGGTGCTGCTGGTCATGGCGGACCCTGGCGGGCCGAAAGCCACGGTGTACAACACCTTTCCGCTCAACGACTGCCCCGCCGAGTTGTGGTCGAAACTGGACGCCGATGCCATCGCCACCGAGAACGGCGCGGCAGCGGCCCTGCTCAACGGGCCGCGCTACTGGTTGATGGACAGTATCGAGAAGACCGACCCGCCTGCCGCCGAACAGAAGACCTTCGGTGGGATCGACATGTTGCGGCAGGCCACCGTCGAACTGACCTCCATGAAACCGGCGCCGTACCTGGCCAACACCGTTACCCGCAACGCGGTGTTCGTGTTCGACGCCGGTTCGCAGATCTACGAGCTGACCGATCCGGACGGCGGGCACTGGGTGATGCAGACGTACAGCCAGGTCGTGGACCCGGCGCTGTCGCTGGAGGATCTACCCGGCCTGGAGGCTCGGTTGGCGCTGCCGGACGGCTGGAGCTTCACCGCACGCACCCTGCCCGAGCAGATGCGGGTCGACACCAGCAGCGAATCCGCGGCAGTGTTGCAGGACGACCTGACGAACAGCTACTCCCGGTTGGTCTGACGTACGCGAAAGGCCCCCGAATTGTTTCGAGGGCCTTTCGCGTCGATCGCTCTACAGGTACTGACCCAGGTTCGACTCGGTGTCGATCGCCCGCGACGCACTCGAACTCTTCCCCGTGACCAGGGTGCGGATGTAGACGATCCGCTCGCCCTTCTTGCCCGAGATCCGGGCCCAGTCATCAGGATTGGTGGTGTTGGGCAGGTCTTCGTTCTCGGCGAACTCGTCGACGATCGAATCGAGCAGGTGCTGGATCCGCAGACCGCGCTGACCGGTCTCGAGGACCGCCTTGATCGCGTTCTTCTTCGCCCGGTCGACGACGTTCTGGATCATGGCGCCGGAGTTGAAGTCCTTGAAGTACATGACTTCCTTGTCACCGTTGGCGTAGGTGACCTCCAGGAACCGGTTGTCGTCGATCTCGGCGTACATCCGGTCGACGACCTTTTCGATCATCGCCTTGATCGTCAGGCCGTGATCGCCGCTGAACTCCGCGAGATCGTCGTCGTTGATCGGCAACTCGTCGGTCAGGTACTTGCTGAAGATGTCCTGCGCCGACTCGGCGTCGGGCCGCTCGATCTTGATCTTGACGTCCAGGCGGCCGGGCCGCAGGATCGCCGGGTCGATCATGTCCTCGCGGTTGGAGGCGCCGATGACGATGACGTTCTCCAGGCCCTCGACACCGTCGATCTCCGACAGCAACTGCGGCACCACGGTGGTTTCCACGTCGGAGCTCACGCCAGTACCGCGGGTGCGGAAAATCGAATCCATCTCGTCGAAGAACACGATCACCGGAGTGCCCTCGGACGCCTTCTCACGCGCGCGCTGGAAGATCAGCCGGATGTGACGCTCGGTCTCGCCGACGAACTTGTTGAGCAGCTCGGGGCCCTTGATGTTGAGGAAGTACGACTTCGCCTCGCGGGCGTCGTCGCCACGCAGGTCGGCCATCTTCTTGGCCAGCGAGTTGGCGACGGCCTTGGCGATCAGCGTCTTACCGCAACCGGGCGGGCCGTAGAGCAGCACGCCTTTGGGCGGACGCAGCGCGTACTCGCGGTAGAGCTCCTTGTGCAGGAACGGCAGTTCGACGGCGTCGCGGATCTGCTCGATCTGCCGCGTCAGGCCACCGATGTCCTCGTAGCTGACGTCGGGAACCTCTTCCAGCACCAGGTCTTCCACCTCGGCCTTCGGGATGCGCTCGAAGGCGTATCCGGCTTTGGTGTCGACCAGCAGCGAGTCGCCCGGGCGCAGCCGGCGCGGACGGGTGTCGTCGTTGAGGGCGTCGGGGTGGCCT
>CAMFLL010000466.1 GCA_945957405.1 uncultured Mycolicibacterium sp.
GCGCTCTTCAGGAGTCAGGCTCCACACGTTGTCCTCGGCCTGTGGACCCAACACATAACCCTTCTCGACCCCGCGCAGCCCGGCGGCCAGCAGCACCGCGAACGCCAGGTAGGGGTTGCACGCCGAGTCGGGGCTGCGCACCTCGACGCGCCGGGAGGACGCCTTGCTCGGGGTGTACATCGGCACGCGGACCAGCGCGGAGCGGTTCGCCGCGCCCCAGGATGCCGCGGTCGGCGCCTCGCCGCCATGCACCAGGCGCTTGTAGGAGTTGACCCACTGATTCGTGACGGCGCTGATCTCGCTGGCGTGCTCGAGAATGCCGGCGATGAACGACTTGCCGACATCCGAGAGCTGAAGCGGATCGTCGGGACTGTGGAAGGCGTTGGTCTCGCCCTCGAACAGGCTCATGTGGGTGTGCATCGCCGAGCCGGGGTATTCGGCGAACGGCTTGGGCATGAACGACGCCCGCACACCGTCGGCGAGGGCGACCTCTTTGACGACGTACCGGAATGTCATCACGTTGTCGGCCATCGACAGGGCATCGGCGTACCGCAGGTCGATCTCCTGCTGGCCGGGCGCACCCTCGTGGTGGCTGAACTCGACCGAGATGCCCATGGACTCCAGCGCGTCGATGGCGTGCCGACGGAAGTTGGGCGCCGAATCATGCACGGCCTGGTCGAAGTAGCCGCCGTTGTCGGCGGGGATCGGCACACTGCCGTCGTTGGGTCCCGGCTCGAGCAGGAAGAATTCGATTTCGGGATGCACGTAGCACGAGAAGCCCAGATCGCTGGCCTTGGCCAGCTGCCTGCGCAGCACGTGACGGGAGTCCGCCCACGACGGAGAACCGTCGGGCATGGTGATATCGCAGAACATCCGCGCGGAGTAGTGATCGCCGTTGCTCGTCGTCCACGGCAGCACCTGGAACGTCGAGGGATCGGGCCGCGCCACGGTGTCCGATTCGGAGACCCGGGCAAAGCCTTCGATCGACGATCCGTCGAAGCCGATGCCCTCCTCGAAAGCGCCTTCCAACTCGGCGGGCGCGATGGCCACCGATTTGAGGAACCCGAGCACGTCGGTGAACCACAGCCGGACGAATCGGATGTCCCGTTCCTCCAGCGTGCGCAGCACGAATTCCTTCTGGCGATCCATGGAACCGAGCGTATGCAGCTGCTGTTAAATCGGTGTTACGGCGCGGAATCGGCTTTGTCCGACCTCGGATTCCGCCGCGGCGGCCGAACATGCTTCAGTGTGTGCCATGACCACCGAACCCGAGCCGTCGGGCCGGCCGTCCGGCAGTGCCTCGGCGTCACCGATTGCGCTCGCGGCCGTCCAGGAATTACGGGCCCTGGCCGATTCGCTGCGCACGGTCGAGGCGGCGGCCGCCGCGGCCGAGTGGGATGACGACGCGGCCTGGGCCGGGGCGGTCGCCGAGGCCGACGCGCAACTGGCGTCGTGGCGGCGGACCGCGGGCGCCGATATCGCCGCCTCGGAGGCCTCCCCGCATTGGCGCAGCCGCATCGACGAGTACGCCCGCAGCCCGTCACCGGCGCACGAACCGACCCCCGCGGAGGCCGCGGCGGACGTCGTCGTCGCGGTGGGACTGGCCCGTGCCGCCGTGGCCGACGCCGTCCGGTGCGCGGCCGCCGCCCGCGCCGCAGCACCGCAGCGGTCACGCACCCGGATCTCGCGCCGCCTCGGTGCGGTGATCCCCGACCTCGGCCGACGGGTGGCCGCCGAATTACGCCACATCATCGCGGATTCTCCGCGGGCGATCCTGGCCCGGATCGCCATCACGCTGGGAGTCGCCCTGTCGGTGGTGGCCTTCTATCACTTCACGGGCCTGACCCGGTATGACACCGGCCGACTGACCCTGTACCTGTTCTCGGCGGTCGTCGGCAGCATGGTGTGCACCAACGCGTTGTGCTTCGAGGCCGAACGCGTACGCAGCGCGCTGGCCGCGGGCGACCAGGTCTGGCGGATCCTGGTGGCCAAGAACCTCGCGATGGCCACGATGGTGACGATCGCAGGCCTGCCGGTGATCGCGGCGCTGGCCCTCGGCGGCGACGGCAACCCGTTCGCGATGATCGATCAGCTGGTCACCATGGTGTTCATCTGGCTGGGCGTCGGCAACGTGCTGTCTGTGGTGTATCCCCTTCGGCACGAGCCGCTTCCGGCGCGGCTGCACGACGGCACCTGGCTGCCGTTCGGGTTCTCGTTCGCGCTGTCCTACGGGGTCGGCCTGACGGTCAACCTGATGATCTACTGGCGGCTGTGGTCCCGGCAGACCGCGGCACGCGAGCTGGCCGGTGGCGACTGGGCAGCCTTCGCGCTGGTGCTGGCCAGCGCATTGACCAGTTGGGTACTGCTCACGGTGTTCGCGGTGGCCTGCAGCCGGGAGTACCGGCTGCGGCAGAAGCTGTCACGCGAGATGGTGGTCTACCGGAAGTCAGCAGCGTAGGCCTGGCGCGGGCATCACACCGTCCACCAGGTACTGCACCACCGCGGTGTCGAGGCACTCGTGGCCGTTGAAGACCGCGGTGTGCTGCGTGCCCTCGAAGGTGATCAGAGCGGCGTCGAGTTGCTGGACGAGCGCCACCCCGGCTGCGTACGGCGTCGCCGGGTCGTGCGTCGTGGACACGACGACAACCTGCCCGGGCGCCGCGGGCGCGGCCGGCTGGGGTGTCGACGTGGCCGGGACGGGCCAGAACGCGCAGATGTCGCGCGGCGCGTACCCGGTGAAGTCCCCGTAGGCGGTGAACGGCGCGACTTCCCGGATCCGCCGGTCCGATTCGGCCCAGGCTGCGGGATCGGTCGGCGTCGGCGCGTCGACGCAGCGCACGGCGTTGAACGCGTCCTGCAGGTTGCGGTAGTGCCCGTCAGGTCCGCGACCCTGGTACTCGTCGGCCAGCAGCAGCAGGTCGCCGGCGTCGGTGCCGCGGGCCAGCCCGAGCAGCCCGCTGGTCAGGTACTTCCAGTACGCCTGCGTGTAGAGCGCATTGATGGTGCCGGTGATGGCGTCGGAGTAGCTCAGGCCTCGCGGGTCCGAAGTCCACGCCGGTCCGTTGACCAGCGGGTCCACCAGTTGGTGGTAGCGGTTGACCCACTGCTCCGGGTCCTGGCCGAGAGGGCATCCGGCCGACTGCGCGCAGTCGGCCGCGTAATCGTTGAATGCCGTTTGGAATCCGGCCATTTGGCGGACTGTCTTCTCGACCGGGTCGATGCTGGGGTCGATCGCGCCGTCGAGGACCATGGCACGGACATGCTCGCCGTACTGGTCCACGTACGAGGTGCCGATCTCGGTGCCGTAGGAGAAACCCAGGTAGTTGATCTTGTCGTCACCGAGGGCGCGGCGCACGGTATCCAGATCGCGCGCGGCGTCGCGGGTTCCGACACTCTCGAGGTAGGCGGCGCCCATCCGGTCGGCGCACTCGGAGACGAACTGCCGGTACAGATCTTCGATGTGTGCCACACCGGCGGGGCTGTAGTCGGCCATCGGTTCACGCCGCCAGGCATCGAACTCGGCGTCGGTGCGGCACCGCAGTTCCGGTGTGGAGCGGCCGACGCCCCGCGGATCGACGCCGATCAGGTCGAAATGCTCCGTGATCGGGGTGCCGACCAGGGCGGCGCCCGTCCCGGCGACGCTGTCGACAGCCGATGCGCCCGGACCACCGGGGTTGACGAACAGCGGGCCGATCCGGTCACCGGTGGCCGGGATGCGGATCACCGCGAGGCTGGCCTGCGCTCCGCCGGGATTGCCGTAGTCGACGGGCACCGACACCCGGGCGCACTGCGCCGTCGGGACGGCACTGACGTCGCCGAGCATATCGACGCAGGATCCCCAAACCGGTTGCGGCTCAACCTGATCCGTAGGAGCAGCCGACACATAGGGGGCCTGCGCGCCGAACAGCACAAGGAGTGTCAGCAGCGCAGAGCCCACGAGTCCGGTGCGCTGCATGCGCACATCGTCGCACGGCCAGATCACACGCAGATCTCGGTATGGCTGCGTGCGCTCAGCATTTGGCGTCGGCGGGCGGCAGGGTGCCGTCGAGCAGGTACGCCGAGGCGTACTGGTCGACGCACGGGTTGCCCTGGAAGACCACGGTGTGCTGGGTGCCGTCGAACGTGAGCAGTCCACCGCCGAGCTGGCGGGCCAGGTCGACGCCGGCCTGGTACGGCGTCGCGGGGTCACCGGTGGTCGACACCACCAGTGTCGGCGGCAGCCCGGGCGCCGAGATGGTGTGCGGTTTGCTGGTCGGCGGCACCGGCCAGAACGCACACGTCGACAGCGGCGCATGTCCGGTGAATTCCCCGTAGTTCATGAACGGAGCCGCCTCGCGGATCCGGCGGTCCTCCTCCACCACCACGGCCCGGTCGGTGATGGCCGGCTGGTCCACACAGTTGACGGCGACCCGCGAGTCGGTGGCATTGGTGTAGTTGCCCCTGGCGTCGCGCCGCATGTACATGTCGGCGAGCAGCAGCATGGTGTCGCCGGAGCCGTTGCGCAACTCGGAGAGCCCCTGTGTCAGGTGCGGCCACAGCGACGGTGAGTACAGCGCCATGATGGTGCCGATGATGGCGTCGCCGTAGGACAGCCCACGCGGATCCTTGGTCTTGGCCGGTTTCTCCACCAGCGGGTCGACCATGCTCTTGAACACGTCGACGGCCTTGGCAGGGTCATTGCCGAGCGGGCACGTCGGGTCCTTGGCGCAGTCGGCGGCGTAGTCGTCGAAGGCCTTCTGGAACGCGGTGGCCTGGTCGATGTCGGCCTGCACCGGATCGGCGTTCGGGTCGACAGCGCCGTCCAGGATCATCGCGCGCACGTTCTGCGGGAACTGCTCGGCGTATTCGGCGCCGATCCGCGTCCCGTAGGAGTAGCCCAGATAGGTCAGCTTTTCGTCACCGATGGCCTTGCGGATCTGGTCGAGATCCTTGGCCACGTTGACGGTGCCGACGTTCTCGAGGAAGTCGTTGCCCATCTTGTCGACGCAGCGCTGGATGAACTCCTTGGTGTCCTTCTCGATGTGCTCGACACCGGCCGGGCTGTAATCGACCTGCG
>CAMFLL010000467.1 GCA_945957405.1 uncultured Mycolicibacterium sp.
GTCGACCAACCAGCCCCACCAGAGGACGAAACCCATGTCCCCCAACCGGAGGACAACGATCACTCAGGCGGCCGCTGCTGCCCCGGCAGCAAGCCCTGCCGCTGCCGGCGCAGCACCTCGGCGCGCAGGTAAGCGATCATCAGCCAGACCAGGAGGAATACGACACCGACGAAGCCCACGCCGGGATAGATGGCCCAGCCGGCGACCAGTGCGACCTGGACGCCCACGTTGGCCCAGATCGCCCACGGACGACCCTGAATGCCCGCCATCAGAAGCAGCAGCACCGCAAAACCGATCAGATATGCCATCGAGAACCCGGTCAGACCGCCCCCGACGACGCCGACAACCGGCAATGCCAGCAGCACGACGATCGCTTCGAGGATCAAGGTCCCCGCCATGACACCGCGGAAGCTCTTCCACGGATCAGGCGGTTGGGCGGCGTGCGGTTCGCCAGTCACTGGGGATCTTTCCCGAACAACGTCCGCGCAGCCCCGGCGGTGACCACCGAGCCCGTGACGACAATGCCGGTGCCGGACAACCTTTCGCTCTCCCCCGCTTCTTCGACGAGTGCGGTGGCTGCTTCGATCGCGTCCGCCAGTGTCGATGCGCTGACGACCCGGTCCGGACCGAACCGTTGTTCGGCACGTAGCGCCAGCTCGCTGACCTCCATGGCGCGTGGTGACCCGTTGTGCGTCACCACCACCATGTCGAACACCGGCTCGAGCGCTGCGAGGATGCCGTCGACGTCCTTGTCAGCCATCACGCCGAGCACGCCGACGAGGTAGCGGAAGTCGAACTCCTCAGCCAGCGCGGTGGCCAACGCCGCCGCCCCCGCCGGATTGTGCGCCGCATCGATGAAAACTGTTGGTGCACTGCGTATCCGCTCCAACCGGCCCGGGCTGCTGACGGCCGCGAAGCCGGCCCGCACAGCATCGACGTCGAGTTGACGGGATGCTCCCGCTCCGAAGAACGCCTCGACGGCAGCCAGCGCGATGACGGCGTTGTGCGCCTGATGGGCACCGTGGAGGGGCAGGAAGATGTCGGAGTACACACCGCCGAGGCCCTGGAGCTCGAGCAGCTGCCCGCCAATGGCGACCTGCCGGCTCAGCACGGCGAACTCGGAGCCCTCGCGGGCCACCGCGGCATCGGCGCGGACCGCCTGTTCGAGCAGCACCTCCATGGCCTCGGGCAGCTGTTCGGCGATCACCGCCACGGTGTCGGTGGGCACCAGATCGTCGGGGTGCTTCTTGATGATGCCGGCCTTCTCGCCGGCGATGGTCGCCACATCGGAACCCAGATACTCGGCGTGGTCGACGCCGATGGGCGTGATCACGGCAACCGGGGCGTTGATGACGTTGGTGGCGTCCCACCGCCCGCCCAGCCCGACTTCGATCACTGCGATGTCGACGGGCGCGTCGGCGAAGGCCGCGAAGGCCATCGCAGTGACGACCTCGAACTTGCTCATGGCGGGCCCACCGTCGGCCTCGGACTGGGCGTCCACCAGTTGTACGAACGGCTCGAGCTCGCGGTAGGTGTCGACATAGAGCGCCGGGCTGATCGGTTTTCCGTCGATGGAGATCCGCTCGATGGCGGCCTGCAGGTGGGGGCTGGTGGTGCGTCCGGTCCTGCGGTGCAGCGCGGTGAGCAATGCATCGACCATGCGTGCCACCGACGTCTTGCCGTTGGTGCCCGCGATGTGGATGCACGGATAGGTCAACTGCGGAGAACCGAGCAACTCCATGAGAGCGTTGATCCGCGTCAGCGACGGCTCGATTTTGGTTTCCGGCCACCGCTGGTCGAGCAGATGCTCGACCTGCAGCAGAGCGGCGATCTCGTCGGGCGTCGGGTCTACCGTCACCGCAACGCCGCCAGCCGTGCCGTGATCCGGTCGACTTCCTCGGTGGCCAGACGCTGACGGTCGCGGATCTTGCTGACGACGGCGTCCGGCGCCTTGGCCAGGAAGCCGTCATTGCCGAGTTTGGCTGTTGTTCCTGCCAATTCCTTCTCGGCCGCCGCCAGATCCTTCTCCAGCCGGCGGCGTTCGGCGGCCACGTCAACCGTACCGGAGGTGTCGAGTTCGACCAGCACTGTTCCCGACGACAGGCGCACCTCGATCGATGCCGTCGGGTTGAAGCCGTCCTCGGCCGCGGTCAGCCACGCCAGCGATGTGACGGCGGCAGTCTGGCTGTCGAGGTCAGCCTCGGTGACCCCGGACAACCTGGCGGGCACGCGTTGGCGATCAGCCAGCCCCTGGTCGCTACGGAAGCGACGCACCTCGGTGACCAGCCGCTGCATATCTCCGACACGTTGGGCCGCAACGGGATCCAGCCCGATTCCGGACGCCGCGGGCCACTCGGCGATGACCAGTGACTGGCCGCCGGTCAACGCTTTCCACAGCGTCTCGGTGACGAACGGCATCACAGGGTGCAGCAGCTTCAGCAACGAGTCGAGCACCGCGGCCAGCACCGCGGTGGTGTGCGAAGCTCCTTGGGCCAGCTGCACTTTGGCCAGTTCGACGTACCAGTCGCAGAACTCGTCCCAGGCGAAGTGGTACAGCGACTCGCACGCGCGGCTGAACTCGTAGCCGTCGAATGCCGAGTCCGCCTCGGCGCGAACTTCCTCGAGCCGGCCCAGGATCCAGCGGTCGGCGTCGGTGAGGTCGGCGACATCCGGCAGCGGCGCAGGCTCGGCACCGTTCATCAGCGCGAACCTGGTCGCGTTGAAGACCTTGGTGGCGAAGTTGCGCGATGCACGGGCGTGGTCCTCGCCGATCGACATGTCGCCGCCCGGGCTGGCGCCGCGCGCCAACGTGAACCGCAACGCATCAGCGCCGAAGATCTCGACCCACTCCAGCGGGTCGATACCGTTCCCCTTCGACTTGCTCATCTTGCGGCCGAACTCATCGCGGATCAGCCCATGCAGGAACACATTCTGGAAGGGCACCTGTGGGCCGCGGCTGCCGTCACAGGTGATGGCGTCGTCACCACCCACGAAGGTGCCGAACATCATCATCCGCGCCACCCAGAAGAAAATGATGTCGTACCCGGTTACCAGCACGCTGGTCGGATAGAACTTCGCGAGTTCCGCGGTGTGATCGGGCCAGCCCATGGTCGAGAACGGCCACAGCGCCGACGAGAACCAGGTGTCTAGGACGTCGTGGTCCTGCTCCCAGCCTTCTGGCGGTGTCTCGTCCGGCCCGACACACACCTTCTCGCCGTTCGGCCCGTGCCAGATCGGGATCCGATGCCCCCACCACAACTGCCGCGAGATACACCAGTCATGCATGTCGTCGACCCAGGCGAACCAGCGCGGCTCAAGGCTCGGCGGATGAATCACGGTGTCGCCGTTGCGAACCGCGTCACCGGCCGCCTTGGCCAGTGACTCGACCTTGACCCACCACTGCAGCGACAGCCGCGGTTCGACGGGCTCCCCGCTGCGCTCCGAGTGGCCGACACTGTGCAAATACGGTCGCTTCTCGGCGACGATACGGCCCTCTGTAGCCAGCGCCTCACGCACCGCGACCCGCGCCTCGAACCGGTCCATGCCGTCGAATTGGGTTCCGGTGTCGGCGATTCGACCCTTGCTGTCCATCATGGTGGGCATCGGCAGGTTGTGTCGCAGGCCGATCTCGAAGTCGTTGGGATCGTGGGCCGGCGTCACCTTCACGGCACCGGTACCGAACTCGGGGTCGACGTGCGAATCGGCGACGATGATGATGTCACGCGTCAGGAAAGGATGCGGCAAGGTCTTGCCCACCAGGTCGCGATAGCGCTCGTCGTCTGGATGCACTGCGACGGCGGTGTCACCGAGCATGGTCTCCATCCGGGTGGTCGCGACGACGATATGTGGTTCGTCATCCGACATGGACCCGTACCGGAACGACACCAGCTCGCCCTCGACGTCTTCGTATTTGACCTCGAGGTCGCTGATCGCGGTTTCCAGGACCGGCGACCAGTTCACCAGCCGCTCGGCCTGATAGATCAGGCCCGCGTCGTACAGCCGCTTGAAGATGGTGCGCACGGCACGCGACAGCCCGTCATCCATGGTGAACCGGTCGCGGCTCCAGTCAACGCCGTCACCGAGGCGACGCATCTGCCCGCCGATGGTGCCGCCCGATTCGCGCTTCCAGTCCCAGACCTTGTCGATGAACAGTTCGCGACCGAAGTCCTCTTTGGTCTTACCGTCGACGGCCAGTTGCTTCTCGACGACGGACTGCGTCGCGATCCCGGCGTGGTCCATTCCTGGCAGCCACAACACCTCGAAACCCTGCATCCGCTTCCGGCGTGTCAGGGCGTCCATCAGGGTGTGGTCGAGCGCATGCCCCATGTGCAGGCTGCCCGTGACGTTGGGCGGCGGCAACACGATCGAGTAGGGCGGCTTCGGGCTGGTGGGGTCCGCCTTGAAGTACCCCGCATCGACCCATCCTTGGTACAGATCGCTCTCTACGGCGCTCGGGTCCCAAGACTTGGGCAGGGAGTCAGCTCGAGTGTTGGGGGTGGCGGTCACCCGTCAATTCTAGGGAGGACGTCCGATCGACGCGAAAGCCCCCGATCTCCACCGGAGACCGGGGGCCGTTTCACCCAGTGCGTAGGGCCTACTTCTTCCCGCCGAGCAGGCCGCCGAGGATGTCGCCCAGGGGGTTGTTACCACCGGATCCGCCACCCAGCACGCTGCCAAGGATGCTACCCAGTGGGTTGTTGCCCCCGCCGCCACCGGCGCCGCCGAGAATGCTGCCGAGGACGTCACCGAGGCCACCGCCGCCGCCAGCCGCCTGGGGTGCCGGCGCCGCCTCGGTTGCGCCCTTGGAGAACTGCTTGCCGATGTAGGCCAGCACGATGGGCGCGAGGATGGGCAGCAACCTCTTGATCAGGTCGCCACCCGCGCCGCCTGCGCCGGTACCGGCCAGTGCCGACGCCACCGAGTCACTGTTGTTGCCACCGAAGATGTTCGCGACGATCTTGTCTCCGTCGTGCTCGTCGACATCATCGACGGTGACGCCACCGTCGAGCAGACCGCTGGCGGCGTGCTTCTCAGCGGAGGACGCGATCTTG
>CAMFLL010000468.1 GCA_945957405.1 uncultured Mycolicibacterium sp.
GCCAGCAGGTCAGCCAGATCGGTGACCACGATGTCGGCTCCGTTGCTGCGCAACGCGTCGGCCTGCCCCAGCCGGTCCACTCCGACCACGACCCCGAAGCCGCCCGCCCGGCCGGCCTGCACGCCCGCGAGCGCATCCTCGAACACGACAGCGTGCGCCGCCGCCACACCCAACATGTGTGCCGCGCGCAGAAACGAATCAGGGGCGGGTTTACCCGCCAGGTGTTCTTTCCGGATCGTCACACCATCGACTCTGCAGTCGATGTACTTGGTCAGCCCGGTGATGTCGAGAACTTCCTCGGTGTTCGCACTCGACGACACCACGGCGGTCGGCAGCCCTGCATCGACGACGGCCTGCAGGTACCGGACCGATCCGTCGAAGACCTTGACGCCGTCCTTGTGCAGCACCTGCTGGAACAACTCGTTCTTGCGGTTGGCCAAGCCGTGCACGGTGTCTTGGTCTGGACCGTCGTCGGGCCCACCGTCCGGCAGTTCGATATGCCGGCTGGCCAGGAAACTACGGACACCGTCATCGCGGGTCTTCCCGTCGACGTACGAGCGGTAGTCCGCGTCGATGTCGAACGGCTGATCATCGCCGTGACCACCGCCCCGGCGCTTGAGGTAGTCGTCGAACATCGTCTTCCAGGCACGTTTGTGCACACTGGCCGTGTCGGTGAGCACACCGTCGAGGTCGAACAGGCAGGCGCGGACGCCTTCGGGCAAACCCAGCACAGACACCTCACTCAACGCAGGTCGACATGACATGTCCGTTCATACCCGCAATCGGCGGTGGCGCAATCACCGCCTCCCCGCCCGGGACGCACCGGGGCCCCTGACCGGCGGCAGATACACACCGATGAGATCTCGATGCCACCAGGCATGATCACGACGCAATTCGTCCCATGTGGTGAACCGGTAGCGGTACAGCTGGACGCGGACGTGGCGCGGCGGACTATCGGGGAACGGGTTGTGCCGCAGCAGCCGGAGAGTGGCTTCGTCATTTGTGAGCAGACGATCCAGCAGGGGGCGAAGCCACGCCTGCGCATATTGCGGCGACAGCGCCGCGAACCACATCAACCAGTCGAGCCGGAGGTGATATGGCGCCCATTGCCGGGGCAGCCGGGTGACGGCGCCGGGCTTGCCCTTGAACTCGTACTCATACCAGGCCGTGTCGTCGGTGATCTCGCAGTCGGTGGTGCCTTCGATGATCAGCTCTTCGCGCGACCGGGTGATGGTGCCGAAGGCGCCATAGGTGTTGACCAGATGAAGTGGGTTGAACGAGGCATTCATCCGCTGGGACCGCCCCAGCAGATTGCGCACCGGCCAGTAACTCAACGACACCACCGTGACAGTCACGGCGACTACCGTGGCGACGAACCACCAAGGCGGATCCGTGGGCACGGACACGTCGGGCAGGGGCACCACCGCCGACAGCGAGTCGTCACCGATTGCACTGCAGGCCAACATAATTGTGATCCAGTTGAGCCAGGCGAAGTTTCCCGACAACACCAACCACAACTGTGTGACGATGACGGTCGCGGCAGCCCAGGTGGCCACCGGTTGGGGTGCGAACAGACCGAACGGCACCACCAGCTGGGCGATGTGGTTGCCGGCAACTTCCACACGGTGAATCGGCCGTGGCAGATGGTGGAACCACCAACTCAGCGGGCCCGGCATCGGTTGCGTCTCATGGTGATACTGCAGGCAGGTCAGGTCGCGCCAGCAGGCGTCACCTCGCATCTTGATCAGGCCGGCACCGAACTCGACCCGGAACACCAGCCACCGTGCCAGCCACAACACCAGGACCGGGGTCGCGACCTCGTCATTGCCCAGGAATGCGACCAGGAAGCCCGCCTCCAGCAGCAGTGACTCCCAGCCGAACGAATACCAGCTCTGCCCGACGTTGACGATCGACAGGTACAACGCCCACACAGCCAGCCACACCAGGACGGCGGCCCACAACGGCATCAGGTCGTCGACTCCACCGGCCAACGCGACCGAGACCGCAACCCCGATCCACGACACGGCAGCAAAGAACCGATCGGAGTAGTGGATGTGAAAGATGCTGGGAGACGACCGAAATGACGACGACGCCAGGTACCGCGGTATGGGGGTGAGTCCGGAGCTGCCGAGAAGCGCACGGAACTGCCGTGCCGCCGTGAAGAACGCGATCGCGTAGATCACGGCCACCCCGTGTTGCAGCGCCTCCCGCGCAAACCAGTAGTCCTGCGCGCTGAACCATTCCACCGGCACGCGCTCCTCGGTTCATTGTGTCGTGGCCAGCGGATACCCCCTGATCAGGGCTGGCAATCGGAAATGTTTCCCCACTGGCCCCTGGGGTAGTTCAGTGACATGACGCCTGACCCCAACGACCCTCCGGAGCGGCTGGCGCCGGTCGAGGTACCCGAGCGGCTCGCCCCGACGGAGGTGCCGGAGCGGCTGGCTCCTGTCGATCCTCCCGGCCCGCCGGTGGCGCCACCTGAGCCCAGCGAGCCCGCTCCGCCTGCCGACGGACGCACCCGATGAGCCGCTCACGTGGGGACGACCCCATCACCGAGGGCCCGGCCACGATCGGGCTCCTGCTCAACGTGGCGGCCGTGATCTCGTTCGCGATCGCGCTGGCCGCGTTCGGCTCCGGGGAGCACGCCGCTGCGACGGCGATCGGCTGCGCGGCGGTGCTGGCATTCGCCGCCAGCCTGGCCTTCTTCGTCGTGGACGCCCATCGCACCGAAGAGAGTGCCGAGGCGATCGAGCCATGAGGTGAGGCCAGCCGTCCTGTTCGACGTCGACGGCACTCTCGTCGACAGCAACTATCTGCATGTCTACGCGTGGCAACGGGCCTTCGCCGATCAACGGATCGACGTCGAGACCTGGCGCGTTCACCGCAGCATCGGCATGGATGGCTCGACGCTGATCCGCACCCTGGCCAATAACCCGGCCGATGACGTCGCAACACAACTCGAGGAACTGCACAGCCGGTACTACGGCGAGCAGACCGCCTTGCTGCAGCCCCTGCACGGGGCGCGGGAACTGATACACCGCGTCGCCGAACTCGGTCTTCAGGTGGTGCTGGCGACCTCGGCTCCCGAGGACGAGCTGGCGACCCTGCGACACGTGTTGGCGTGCGACGAGGTGATCTCGGAAGTCACATCGTCGAATGACGTGGACACCGCCAAGCCCGAACCGGACATCATCGAGGTCGCTCTCCAGCGCGCAGGTGTCAGCGCGGAGCGGGCCGTTTTCGTCGGCGACGCGGTGTGGGACGCCGAGGCGTGCGCCCGCGCCGGTGTCACCAACATCGGGTTGCGGAGCGGCGGCGTAGGCCGAGACGAACTCGAAAATGCCGGAGCGGCACAGGTGTTCGATAATCCCATGGATCTGCTGGATCACCTGGCCAACACCAAGATCACCGCGCTGGCCGAAGCCACCGACTGAGGAGGTGCACTATGACTGACCCCCGATCTGAGAAGTCCGAAGAAGACATCAAGGCCGATCCGCATGTCGCCGGATCACGTGCCAACAAGCACGATGACGAATACGTCGGTCGGGCTTCATCCGACGACGACTTCGACGCCGGCGAGAGCGGCGCCGAGGCTCGCAGCACGGATGGCTGACGCCGGTCTGCTGGTCATCGGCAGCGGACCGGCGGGAATTGGTGCGGCGGAGGGCTTTCGACGGCTCAATTCGGGAGCTCCGGTGCGCATCCTCACCGCCGACACCGACCCACCATACGCGCGCCCACCCCTGAGCAAAGAATTCCTCCGCGGCGACACCGACGATATCGGCCTGCACCCTGCGCAGTGGTTCGATGATCGCGGACTGCAAATCATCCTGGACGCGGCCGTCGAGCACCTCGACCCTGTGCAGCGCACCGTGACCGCGGCGGGGCGCAGCTACGGCTATGACTCGGTGGTCATCGCCAGCGGCGCCGGCCCCGCACCCCTGGCCGTGCCGGGCGCACATCACGCGGTGCAGCTTCGGTCACGCCGTGATGCCGAACGCCTGCGAGCAGCCGCAGGATCTGCCGCAACCGCGGTGGTCATCGGTTCCGGGTTCATCGGCTGTGAAGTCGCGGCTTCGCTTGCTATGAAGGGGCTTTCGGTCGATATCGTCTCACCGGAGGCAATCCCCCAGCAGCACCGGCTCGGCGATGCCGCAGGCCATAAACTGCTGGATCTGCTGCGCGACACGGGTGCCCGGTTCACCGGCGGGGCAGCGGTCACGGAAATTCGCGCGGAGTCTGTCATGCTCGACGACGGCGACGTCCGGTCCGCCGACCTGATCGTCGCAGCGACGGGTATCCGGCCCAACAGCGGGATCGCCGAAGCCGCGGGCATACCGTTGCAGCATGGCCGGATCCCTGTCGGGCTCGGTATGCGCACCCCGACCGCCGGCGTCTATGCCGCCGGCGATGTCGCCTTGTGTTTCAACATGACCGCCCGCCGACCCCTGCGCGTCGAGCACTGGCAGGATGCCGCTGACCAAGGTGAGGCGGCAGGCTTTTCTGCTGCCGGCGGCGAGGGGTCCTGGTCAGGAGTGCCGGGATTCTGGACCACCATCGGCGAGGCGACGGTGAAGTACCACGCATGGGGCGACGGCTACGACGAAAGCCGTCTCGTCGAGCGCGAGAACGGGTTCACGGTGTGGTACCAGGCCGCCGGCGCGGCCGTCGGGGTGCTGACGTACAACGCAGACGAGGACTACGACATGGGCGGACGGCTGATCGCGGCGGGCAAACCGGCGCCGTAGAATTCAGCTGTTCCGTAGCTTGTCGACGAGGTCCTTCTTGGTCAAACTCGAGTACCCCGTCATGCCCAACTCCTTGGCCCGCTTCTTCAGTTCGGAGACCGTCCAGTCGTCATACGATCCGGACTCACCGCCTTTTCGGGCGACCGCGGACTTGCCGCGCGCAGCGACGGCATTCGAGATCCGGGCGGCCTTCTGCTTGGAGTTCCCCTCCTCGCGCAGATCCTCGTATAGCTTCTCGTTCTTGATCGACGAATTCGGCATGGCGTCCTCCTACGGCAGGTGAATGT
>CAMFLL010000469.1 GCA_945957405.1 uncultured Mycolicibacterium sp.
CGCCGGTGTGATCACCGACCAGAGTGGCCGCGTGCTGGCGTTCTCCTTCATCTCCAACAACGCCGGTCCGACGGGCCGCACCGCGATCGACGCGCTGGCCGCCACGTTGCGGTCGTGCGGGTGCCGCTCGTGAGTACGACGGTCGGCAACGCCGTCGACTGGCAGTTCGCCGCCAGTGTCGGGGCCAGACTGGCCCGGCCGGCCCCGCCGGTCAGCGACTACACCCGCGCCCAGGCGATCGACGAACTCGCGGCCGCCTCCCGCGCGGCCGAGCCGCCGGTGCGCGATGTCACGCGGCTCGACACCGAGGGTCCGGTGCCCGACGCCCGGATCGTCGACCGCCCCGAATGGATCCGTGCGGCAAGCGAATCCATGCGTGTCATGACCGGCGGAGAATCCGACGGCCCGTCGGCGAAGCTGGGGTTCCTCACCGGCCGGGTGACCGGTGCGCAGACGGGTGCGGTGCTGGCGTTCGTCTCCTCGGGCATTCTGGGCCAGTACGACCCGTTCACCGCCAACGGCGGAAAGTTGCTGCTCGTCTACCCGAACGTCATCGCCGTTGAACGCCAATTGCGGCTTCTGCCAAAGGATTTCAGGCTCTGGGTGTGCCTGCACGAGGTGACGCACCGTGTGCAGTTCACCGCCAACCCGTGGCTCGCCGGCTTCATGACCGACGCGTTGGGAGTGCTCACCCAGGACGCAGGCGACGAGATCGGTGCGGTCATCGGGCGGCTGGCCGAGTTCGCCAAGGACCGCAGTGACGGTGTCATCGGTTTCATGCGTGCGGTGCAGTCCGAACCGCAACGCCAGGCCCTGGACCGCCTGCTGGTGCTGGGCACACTGCTGGAAGGCCACGCCGATCACGTGATGGACGCGGTCGGCCCTGCGGTGGTGCCTTCGGTGACCACGATCCGTCGCCGGTTCGACGAGCGACGTCAGCGTAAACAACCCCCGCTGCAACGAATTTTGCGTGCACTTCTCGGTATCGATGCCAAACTGTCCCAGTACACCCGCGGCAAGGCATTCGTCGACGATGTCGTCGGGAAAGTCGGGATGGACCGTTTCAACACGATATGGACCAGCCCGGAGACATTGCCCCTGCCCGAGGAGATCGACACCCCACAACGATGGATCGAACGGATTCTCTGAGGCAGATTCGCTCTGCCGTCAAGAACTTCGCCAAGGTCGCGCTGCCCAACGCCGACCGTTGGTGCGTTGCGCTTTCCGGTGGTGCCGATTCGTTGGCACTCACCGCCCTGGCGGCGGGTGTCCTGCCCACCACCGCGTTGATCGTCGACCACGGCCTGCAGTCCGGGTCGGCGCAGGTCGCCGAGAACGCCCGTGAGCAGGCAATGTCGCTGGGCTGCGTGGACGCAAAGGTGCTCACGGTGTCGGTCGGCAGCGAAGGCGGGCCGGAGGCGGCCGCCCGCGCGGCCCGCTACGCCGCGCTGGGCAGCGCCCGCGGGGGAGCGCCCGTGCTGATCGGCCACACCCTCGACGACCAGGCCGAGACCGTGCTGCTTGGGCTCGGCCGAGGCTCGGGGCCGCGCTCGATCTCGGGGATAAGGACCTACGATCCGCCCTGGTGTAGGCCGATACTGCACATCCGCCGCGCCGCCACCGAGGCCGCGTGTGCCGCACTCGGTGTCACGCCCTGGCAGGACCCGCACAATGCCGACCGCCGGTTCACCCGCAGCCGGCTCCGGCACGAAGTGCTGCCGCTGCTCGAGGACGTGCTCGGGGGCGGCGTCGCGGAGTCGTTGGCGCGCACCGCCACCGCGTTGCAGGAAGACGGCGTGGTCCTCGACCGGCTCACCGAATACGCGCAGCCGGCCGCCGCGGACGGCGACGGACTCGATGCCGAGACGTTGGCCAGCATGCCCGTCGCGATCCGGCTCCGAGTCATCCGGTCCTGGCTGTTGGAGGGCGGCGCCCGGAATCTCACTGACAAACAAATCCGCGGCGTCGACGCACTGGTGGTGTCTTGGCGCGGGCAGGGCGGCGTCGCCGTCGGCAGCGGGATGCGCAACGGCCGGGTGTTCGCGGAACGCCGCAATGGCGTCCTGGCGTTGCGGCACGAGGCCGTCGCGGGCAAATAGCCGGGACACCGGCCCTGCGTTGGTTTCTACGGCGATCACATGGCACGCTGTGGACGTGCCAGCGCATACTGCCGAGCTGTATTCGGGGGACATCAAATCGGTTCTGTTGTCAGAAGAGCAGATCCGGGAGCGAACAGCCGAGCTCGGGGCGCAGGTCGCTGCGGACTTCGCGGCCGACCACGGTGACCAGGATCTGCTGCTGATCACGGTCCTCAAGGGGGCCGTCATGTTCGTCACGGACCTCGCCAGGGCCATCCCGGTGCCGACCCAACTGGAATTCATGGCGGTCAGCTCCTACGGGTCCTCGACATCGTCGTCCGGTGTGGTGCGCATCCTCAAAGACCTCGACCGCGATATCAACGACCGCGATGTGTTGATCGTCGAGGACATCGTGGACTCCGGCCTGACGCTGTCGTGGTTACTGCGCAACCTGGCCACCCGGCGGCCGCGGTCGCTGAAGGTGTGCACGTTGTTGCGCAAACTGGATGTGGTCCGGGCCGACGTGGACATCACCTACATCGGCTTCGACATCCCCAACGAGTTCGTCGTCGGCTACGGCCTCGACTACGCGGAGCGCTACCGCGACCTGCCCTATATCGGAACGCTGGAACCCAAGGTCTATTCGTCCTGAAGGAACTGTCATGACCACCCGCGACGCCCTTCGCATCTGCCCCATCTGCGAAGCGACGTGCGGGTTGACGCTCACCGTCGACGACGTCCTGGGCAAGGTCACCAAGGCCCGTGGTGATCGTGATGACGTGTTCAGCGCGGGGTTCGTGTGCCCCAAGGGCGCCAGCTTCGGTGATCTCGACGGTGACCCGCGAAGGCTCACCCGCCCGCTGATCCGCCGCGACGGACACCTCGTCGAGGTCGACTGGGACGAGGCCTTCGACGAGGTGGCCACCAAGCTCGGGCGCGTATTGGAGCGCCACGGCGGCCGCGCCGTCGGGGTGTATCTCGGAAACCCGAACGCGCACTCGATCGCCGGGGCGCTGTACGCGCCTGCCGTGATCCGCGCGCTGGGCACCCGGAGCGTCTTCTCGGCGAGCACGCTTGATCAGATGCCCAAGCAGGTGGCCCAGGGCTACCTGTTCGGCAACGCGTTCGCGTTCGCGGTACCCGATCTGGACCGCACCGACCACCTGGTGATCATCGGCGCCAACCCGCTGGTGTCCAACGGCAGCCTGGCCACCGCCGCGGACTTCCCCGGCAAGCTCAAGGCGCTGCGGAAGCGCGGCGGTCGGCTCACGGTCATCGATCCGAATCGCACCCGCACGGCCGAATTTGCCGACCGTCACCTGGCGCCGCGGCCCGGCACCGACGCGATCCTTCTGTTCGCACTGGTGCACGTCCTGTTCGACGAGGGCCTGGTGGCCGAAGATCTCGGCGGGATCGCCGAGCACGTCAGTGGTGTCGACGACGTCCGCGAGCTCGCCGTCGCATTCGGCCCCGATGCCGTCGCCGACCACTGCGGTGTCCCGGCCGACGACATCCGGTCGCTGGCCCGCGAGATCGCCACCGCGGAACGCGCCGTCGTCTACGCCCGGATCGGTACGTCGACAGTCGAATTCGGCACTCTCGGTAGCTGGCTCGTCGACGTCATCAACATCCTGACCGGCAATCTGGACCGGCCGGGTGGCGCGATGTTCCCGCTGTCGCCGGTGGCGCCCGCACCCCGACCTGCACAGCCCGGCCGTGGCTTCTCGACGGGCCGCTGGCACAGCCGGGTGTCCGGATATCCCGAAGTCGCCTCCGAACTGCCGGCGGCCGCGCTGGCCGAGGAACTCGACACCGATGGGGACGGTCGACTCGCGGCGCTCATCACCGTGGCGGGTAATCCTGTGGTGTCGGCGCCCGATGGTGCCCGCCTGTCCGACGCGCTGGGCGCCGCGGAGTTCGTCCTGAGCGTCGATCCCTACCTCAACGAGACGACGCAGCACGCCGATGTGGTGCTGCCGCCCCCGCCGCCGTCGCAGACCGCGCATTTCGATTTCGCGTTGAACAACCTGTCGGTGCGCAACAACGCCCGGTACTCGACGCCTGCCGTGCCGCTCGACGGCCGGCCCGGCGAGGACGAGATCCTGTCGCGGTTGGCGCTGATCATCATGGGTGCCGGTCCGCACGCGAACCCGGCGCTCGTCGACCAGCAGGTGATCGCCACCTCGCTGGCCAAGGAGACCGCCGACCCGGGTTCACCGGTGACGGGGCGGGACGTCGACGAACTGACGGCGATGCTCGCTCGAGGACCCGGATACGAGCGGCGGCTCGACATGATGTTGCGCCTGGGACCCTATGGCGACGCGTTCGGCGCCAACCCCGGCGGTCTGACTCTGGAACGGCTCAAGGCCTCACCCCACGGCATCGACTTCGGCGCGCTGCAGCCCCGGCTGCCCGGTGTGCTGCGGACCGCATCCGGCACCGTCGAACTCGCGGCCGCACCGTTGGTGGCCGACGTCGCACGACTGCGCGCGTCCTTGGCCGACCGTACCGACGGGCTGGTCCTGATCGGGCGTCGGCACCTGCGGTCCAACAACAGCTGGATGCACCTGTCGGGCGGGACCAATCGCTGCACTCTGCAGATCCACCCCGACGATGCCGCACGGATCGGGCTCGGTGACACCGCGGCGGTGAAGGGCCCGGGCGGGGAACTCGTGGTGCCGGTCGAGGTGACGACGCGGATCCGACGCGGGGTGGTCTCGATGCCGCACGGCTGGGGCGACATCAACGTCAATCAGCTCAACGACGGCTCACGCCTGGATCCGCTGTCGGGCACCGCGGTGCTCAACGGTCTGCCGGTCGAGGTCTCACCCGCCTGACCATGCCATTCATGCCGCCGAGGTCATCCATGCTGCCGAGCAGACGCAAAGTCGCACTCGGAGGCGCGGTTTCATGCGAGTTCGCGTCTGCTCGGCCCTCGGCGCT
>CAMFLL010000470.1 GCA_945957405.1 uncultured Mycolicibacterium sp.
GGTCACGGTCGTGGAGAACACGATGTCGACGTCGGCGGGCGCCAGGTTCGCCTTGTCGAGCGCCGCCAGCATGGCACGCTCACCGAGGTCGAGTGCCACGTCGAGGTAGGTCTGATTGGCCTCCGTGAACCCCGACAACTCCGGATACGCCGCCAGCGGCATCGCGAGATTGCGCCATTCGACACCGCTGGTCGCCGCGAATCGCTGGAATTCGTCGCCGGCGAAACTGGACAGCGCCGCCACCACATCACGCTGGCGGTGGCGATGCGGTGGGAACTCCACGGCCGAGGCGGCGAGTGCGGGGGCGGCACTGCGGTCTGTCATGCGTGAAACGTTAAATTTTTGTCCGCTCACATTGGTGGCTACGTGTGGCGCGGTGGTTTGGTTCACCTAACTTCAAGCTGGTCACGCCTCGCGGGTGACCAACGCCACATCGCTGCCACCGTCCGCACGCACCGCCAGGCAGGTGGTGTCGCCGTTGACCAGGTCACGGGAAAACTCGCAGATGACCCCGTGCCGGTCACGGACCACCCGGGTGATCAACAGCAGAGCCGACTTAGGTTTGACGCCCAGCAGCGCGGCTTCGTTCGGCGTGGCGTTGACGGCCTCTATGCGCTCGTCGACCTCACCGATCATCAGACCGAACCGGACCCGCAGGATGTCGGTGATCGAGCCGCCGAGTTGGTGGTCGAGCAGCCCCGGAACCAGGGCGGCAGGAAACTGCGCATGTTCCAACGAGATCGGCGCTCCGCCGGCGACCCGCACCCGGCGGATGTCGACCACCGGGTCATCGGGTCCCAGGTTCAGCACCGCCCGGGTCGTCTCGTCGGGCAGGGTCAGGCACGTCGACAGAACCCGCATCCCGGCGGGGCGGTCCCCGGCGGCATCCTGGGCGGCTAGGTACGCCGGCGCGCCCGCCACATCAGGCGCTCTTGGCCGGCATCGGGTAGTAGTTCTCGCAGATCGCCTGCGCCTGCACGCGCGCGTCAGCCCAGTCCCAGTCGCGGGGCAGGAACCGGTCGGGGCTCAGGCTCCGGACGTACGGCGAGATGTCGTCGGTGAGGCTTTCCACCAGATGCTGGGCCAGGCCCGCAGACCCCGAGACCCCGTGCGCGTTGCAACCGGCGGCCATCACGAAACCGCGCAGGCCGGCGACCGGGCCCACGATGAACTTGCCGTCCGGGGTGAACCCCGGCCAGCCCTTGAACACGGTCCGAATTCCCGCGTCGGAGAACGACGGGACAAACCGCGTGAAATCCTCGGCGAAGGCGCCCAGCACTTCCCAGTTGGGGGTGGTGGGCAGTTCGGAATCGACGTCGACAGTGGTGGGGTCGATGCTGGTGCCCTTGGACTCGAAACCACCGCACAGCACCCCGAACCCCTCACCGCGGGCGTACACCTGTACCTCGGGGATCCGCAGCGTGGGGGCGCCGGAGTCCCAACCATCCTGGGGCTCCGTCACGAAGTACTCGTGCAGCACCGGCACCACGGGCATGTCGATACCGGCGAGCCGTGCGATGGCACCGGCCCACGGACCGGCGGCGTTGACGATCATCTCGGTGGCGACGTGCCCGCGGTCGGTGGTCAGTCCGCTCACGGCACCGCCGTCGATGTCGATGCCGATCACCCGGGTGTGCGGTACGACGCGGACGCCCAGATCGCGGGCGGCCAACAGGTAGGCGTCGGTGAGACTGTTCGGTTGCACATAGCCGTCGGTGGGACACCACAACGCCAGTCGGACCTGCGACACGTCTTCGAGCATGGGGCACAGCTCCTGGACACGTCGCCCGTCGATCAGCTCGACGTCCAGGTCGGCCTGCGCCGCGACCCCGGCGATCTGTTCGAGCTCGGCGACCGAGCTGTCGGACAACGCTATCCGGATGCTGCCCGATTCGCGCCAGTCCGCGGTGTAGCCGAGGTCTTTCTCGAGGTTGCGGTAGAACGCGGCCGACGCGATGGTCAACCGCGTGCGATCCAGCGTGGTCCGCGACTGGCCCACGAGGCCGGCTGCCTGACTGGTGGTCTGCGAGCTGATCGCATCGGCCTCGAGGATCTGGATGTCGCGGTAACCCTCTTTCGCCAGGAAGTAGGCGGCCGCGGCACCGACCGCGCCCGCACCGATCACGGTGACCTGACTGTCCTTGGGTTCAAGCATGAAATCTACTTCCTGTTCGCTGTGTCATGTCAAAGATCAACGCCGGCAGCTTCTTTCAGTACCAGCGACATATCGTCGGAGTCGAGCTTGGCGCGCGTCCAGCGCCACCGCGAGTCGGCTTCGGCCCAGTAGTCGAAACCTTCGGCCGGCGCTTCGGGCAGCAGGTAGTGCATCCCGACGAACAACAGCGACCAGGTGTACTGCGCGGCAATCCCGAACAACCGGGCCCGTGCCGTCTGCACGGCGTCGTGCCTGCCGAAATAGCTCTCGCACAGCACGGCGACCTGATCGGGGTCGTAGTCACCCTCCATCGCGAGGTCGCCGAGGTCGAAGGCTGGATCATTCATCCCGCTGAAGTCGTAGTCGATGAGGCGGATATCCCCGTCATCCATGACGTTGAGGGCCAGCAGGTCGTTGTGCGACGGCACCTCCTGCAGCGCCTGCTTGGCCAGCACACCCTGGATGTCGCGGATGATGCCGAGATGGTCCATGATGCCGTCAGGCGTCGGCAGCGTGTGCTTATCCACCAATTCCAGGTAGTCGTCGAGGAACTTCCAGATGTGGATCTGGTTGTCGAACGCGGGTGACTTCTGGTGCAGCTGGGCGACCGAGCGGCCGAGCCGTGGAATGTAGTCGACCCTGGCGAGGTCGGGCGTCTGCAACGTGATGCCCTCGATCCATTCGAGCACCAGCGCAGGCATGTCGGGGAATGAGTGGATGACCTTGGCGCCGACCCCGGATTTCCCTGCCGCGACGGTGTTCCGGCAGACATCGGCCAGCGGGATCATCAGGTTGAAGTCACCCATCGCCTGGGTGAGTGCCTTGATGACGTAGCGCTGCACACCGTCGGAGTTGGTGTCGCCGACGCGGACCGCATAGCTGCGGTTGGCGAGCCCGCCGTGCAGCATCTCGTATGACACAGACTTGTCGCGCCACTCCGGGACGCGCTCGATGATCTGCTCGGGCGAGATCAGTTCCGACACGAGGCCTCCGCTCAAATCTTTGCATATATGGTCCAACCAAATGGCGTGACCCGAGTCACGTTACGCCGCAGGGTCTGACGACGCAAGAGCACGCAGCGTAGCCACCAATCGACATACAAGCAGTTCAAATAGGCGAATGACCTGTGGCGTTGCGATTCGGACAACACTTCACCTTTAAAGGGCAGACCTTTCAGAATTTGGTGGGACCAAACTGTTGCCTTTGGTCGCATCCGGTGGCATTCTCATCTCAACCAGAGATCTGGGTCACATCGATAGATGGAGCATGAGCATGACGTCGACAGCGATGCACAGCTCGACAGACGATCAACACAGCCTCAAACGCGCGCTGACGGCGCTCACGAACGGTGCCCTGACCTTCGCCGGGGTCGGTGTCTTCGGCGGCCTGATGAGCCTGTACGGCTTTTCGATGTCGTCGGCCGGTCCGGCGATGTTCTGGGGTTGGCCCATCACCCTGATCAGCGTCGGCGCACTGGTCCTGGTGTTCTCGCAACTGGCATCGCACTTCCCGTTCGCGGGCTCGATGTACCAGTGGCCGAGCCAGCTCGCGGGCAAGCGCGTCGGCTGGGCCATCGGCTGGATCTATGCGGGTGCCATGTTCCCGCTGATGACCGCGTACTGCGCCTCGCTACCGGTGATCGTGAAACCGCTGTTCGGTTGGGAGGACTCGTTCAGCCTCGACCGCAACATCATCATCTTCGCCATGGCGTTCGCATTGTTCTGGAATCTGCTGAAGGTCGGCTTCCTGGGCAAGCTCGCCGAGTGGGGCATGATCCTCGAGATCGTCGTGGCGACCACGATCATCGTCACGGTATTCATCCTGGGCCCGAAGAACTTCGGCGCACTGACCACCATGTCGCAGGTCGTCACGGACGATGCCGGTAACAGCACCGTCGAGTCGTTGTCCTTCGGCCAGTGGCTGCCGGCGCTGTTCGCCGGCGGCATCTTCGTGTCGTACTGGGTGCTCTACACCTTCGAGAACGGCGGCACCCTGGGCGAGGAGACCAAGGACGCCTCCCGAAACGCCCCGCGCGGCATCATCGGCGCCTTCATCTTCGTGGCGGTCTGTGGTGTGCTGTTCTTGGTCTGCTTCACCGCCTCGCTGGAGGATCCCGCCGCCAGCATGGTGTCCGGTTCACCCGCCGAGGACGCCATCGGGCTGCATCTGCCCGGCTGGGTGGTCAAACTGTTCCTGGCGATCGTCGCCGAAGGCCTGCTGATCGCCACCAGCACGATGTTCGCCGGCGCGACGCGCCACATCTTCGGGATGGCCCGGGACAACCAGTTGCCGTTCGCCCGGGTCTGGAGCCGCACCAACAAGGACGGATCACCGTGGGCGGCCGCCATTCTGGTGGCGGTGCTGGGTCTGGCGCCGGTGTTCGTGTTCACCACCAACACCGCGTCCATGGTGGGCGGCGCGACAGCGGCGATGTACGTGTCGTACTTCCTGGTGACCGTCGTGGTGATGTGGTCGTTGCTGCGCGGCTGGCCACGTAAGCGCGCGCATTTCAACCTCGGGCGCTGGAACATCCCGGTGACGCTCATCGCGATGGCGGGTACCGGACTGACCACCCTGAACCTGCTGTGGCCGCGTGCCAGCACCAACCCGACGTTCGATCAGATCAGCGGTACGGTCACCGAATCGCTGTTCCGGCACATCCCGATGGGCTGGTACATCGTCGGTGCGCCGATGCTGGTCGGCATCATCTACTACGCGGTCTGGCAGCGCCGGATCGACGCAGACCAGCCCCGAATGGTGCCGGGGCAGGGCGGACCGGCCGGCGACTGACGCCGCCCGGATCGTGAAGGCCGCCGCCGAGATTCTCGGCGGCGGCCTTTTCCGTTG
>CAMFLL010000471.1 GCA_945957405.1 uncultured Mycolicibacterium sp.
CCCACCACTATCCTCTTCGTCGGCAGCGTCAGATGTGTATAAGAGACAGGCGCGATGACGAGAAGCATCCCCAGCACGGCTGCCGTGACGACGGATCCGACGATCGCCCGTGGCACATCGCGCACCGGGTTCTTCGCTTCCTCGGCCATGTTCGCGGCGGCCTCGAAGCCGATGAGCGTGGTGAGACCCATGATCAATGCCGCCATCAGTCCACCGCCCAGCGCGAAGTAGTTCGGTGAACCGGCTGCAATGCCCTGCGACACGAGGTTGTGCGTCGAGCCATGGCCGGTGAGCACGACAACGACGACCAGCGCGATGCCGAGCGCGACCACGATCACCAGTTCGACACCGACCGCCAGCGAGTTGATCCAGCCGACGATCTTCGTCGACATGACCACGATGACGGCCTGAACAACCAGCAGGGCCACCGTGATGGCGCGCGCTGTGGATTCGTTCGGTGCCATGTTGAGCAACGGCATCAGACATTGAGTTGCCAGCGCGTTGTCGATTCCGGGTGCGCTGAGTCCGGCGTTGCAGACCGCGACCCAGCCGAACAGCCAGCCGACCTTCGGATTGGCCAGCCGTGACGCCCACTGATACGACGAGCCGGTGAGCGGGATGCGGGCCGCGAACTGCGCGTACACCAGGGCGACGAGGATCTGGCCGACGGCAACGATGGGGAACAGCCAAATTCCCAGCGGCCCTGAGGTCTGCAGGACGTCGCCGTAGGTGGCGAAGATCCCGATCACCACCGAAACAGCGGCGAACGAGATCGCGAACATCTGGAAAGACCCGAGCGATCTCTTGAGCTCGGGCCGGTAGCCGGAGTTGTCATCGGTGGTGCCTGCGACTCCCGCCTGGTGTGTCATGACGGTCATGTGAGTTCCTTTTCTCAAAGTCTTTCGAGTGGTCTGGTAAGAATCGGGGGCGGTCCTCAACGGATTCTCAACGCCGGTCGCCGGCGCCGAGCGACGGTGACACCATCCTCTTAATCCGTTGCACCACAGGGGCTTTCATAGAGGAATCGATGGTGTCGCCAATGACATCGTCACAAGTGAATTCGCGGCACGATGGGATGCGGCCGTTCATTCTTGCCTTTGTGGCCCTGACCTTCGTGCGGGTTGTGCGGTGTGTGCGGAAACGGGACGTGCTCCTCGGACGCGGCGCTGCCGGGTGCGGGCACCGTCGTGTCGACGCCGTCCCTTTCCACGTTGATCCGCTCGTCGAAGAGTTGTCGGGCGTCGGCGACGGCCGGTGCGGCGGTTCCCCTCATGGACGTGTTGTCAGGCGAGTTGACGGTTTCGGTCGCCGCGCCGGCCGGTGCCGCAATGGCCACGACGGTGCCGCCCAGGGCAGCGAGGCCGATGGTGAGTATGGTCGCGGCGCCGGCGATACGAGTCTTGATCATGTGCGTTCCCCTTCTCGAAGCCATCTGCTGTGGCTGGTCGACAAGAAGAATCGGGCGCGGCCCTCAACGGATCCTCAATGCCGCGCGCTGGTCACGCGGTCACGAGGCGGGAGCTGCAATCTCGAACGTGAATTGATGGCCCGCGATGGTGATCACGTCCCCGTCGCCCAGCGTCACGCTGCCACGAACGCGTACGCCGGCCACCTGCAATCCGTTGCCGGATCGCAGGTCGTTGATCACGAAGTTGGCACCGGTGTCGATGATCGTGGCGTGGTACCGGCTCACTTTCGGGTCGTCGATGGTGATGCTGTTGTCGTCGCGGCGTCCGATGCCGGTGACCACCGTTTCCAACGGGTAGCAGCGGCCGGCGGCGTCACGCAGTTGCGCCCGGTTCGATACTCCCGGACTCGAGGTCGTCGTGTGGTTTTCGAGCATGGTGGCGACCTCTGATGCGTCACTCTGCGCGATCCGCTGGACGTCCAACGGTTCCTGTTGCAGGATCCGCTGGTGCAGCGCGCGCAGCGTCGCCCCGGGGTCGATGCCCAGCTCGTCGGACAGCGTGGATCTCAGCCGCCGGTAGGCGTCAAGGGCATCGGTTTGTCGCTCGGACAGGTAGTAGGCCGAGATCAGCTGGGCCCACAGCGGTTCCCGGTAAGGGTGTTCGCCGACGAGGTGCTCGAGCTCACCGATCACTGAACTGGCACGGCCGCAGGCTATTTCGGCTTCCGCACGCAGCACATGCGCCACTACCTTGTCCTCGACGAGTGCCGCGGCAAACGGTTCGACAAATCGGAATTCACGCAGATCGTCGAGCACCGGTGCGCGCCATTGCGCCAGCGCGGCCGCGAGGCGGTCGCTTGCCAGCCCGAACCGACCGGCGGCGGACGCCTGCACTCCGGCGGCCTTCTCCGTGTTGAACCGGCCCAAATCAGACGCCGTGTCGGGCACGTTGAGCTGATAACCCGGTCGGGCACTGGCCAGCACGGTGCGTGGGTCGATCCCGGCGGAGCCAAGGATCTTGCGCAGGTTCGCGACGTAGACGTGCAGGTTGTGGATCGCGTCGGCCTGCGGCGAATCCTCATCCCAGATCGCATTGATGATCGAGTCTCGCGGTACGGGGCGGTTGCGGTTGATCAGAAGCAGGGCCAACACGGCGCACTGCTTGGGCGTACCCAGCGTCACCGGCTGACGGTTCACACTGACCTGCAGCGGACCCAGCACACCAAAATCCAGACCCGCCACGGTGTCAGCTTGCCGGAAGTTTCACCACCGGGGTGGCGCCGACGTCGGTCACATAAACGTTGCCCGCCGCGTCGACTGCCACTCCCTGCGGATCGCTGAGGCCCGTGAACGGGACTGGGGTCGCCGCGGGCGCTCCTGGCTTCAGCCGAAGCACTCCGGCGTTGCCACGGTCGGTGATGTAGACACTGCCTTCGGTGTCGACGGCCACTCCCTGGGGATCGTTGAGGCCGGTGAACGGAAGCGGGGTCGCCGTTGTCGCCCCGGCCGCGAGCTGCATCACCTTGTTGTTGCCCGTGTCGGTCACTTCGACGTTTCCTACCGCGTCAACGGCTACACCGCGCGGATCGTTGAGGCCGCTGAACGGCAGCACCGTCGCCGCCGTCGCACCTGCGGCCAGGCGCAGCACCCGATCGTTGCCACGGTCGGTGACATAGACGTCGCCTGCGGGATTGACGGCCACGCCGCGGGGATCATTGAGGCCGCTGAACGGTAGCGGCATGGCGGCGGGCGCACCCGCCGCCAGGCGCAGCACCCGATCGTTGCTCGAGTCGGCGACGTAGACGTCGCCATCCGCGTCGACCGCCACATCCCGGGGATTCTTGAGGCCGGTGAAGGGCAGCACCGTCGCCGCCGCCTCACCCGGCGCCAGCCGCAGCACCCGGTCGTTGCCGATGTCCGTGATGTAGGTGGTGCCGCCGGCGTCGACCGCGATGCCGGTGGCGAGGTTGACGTCGGCGAAGGGCAACGGATTCTGTGCCGAGAAACCCTGGCCGACCGGTGCGGCGGTAGCGTCGTTGCCCTCAGATGAGGGTCGGGTGGCCACGATGACCGCCGCGGCTGCCACCGCGACCACCACAACCGCGGCCGCGGCGACCACCCCGATGATCTTGCGCGACATGCGGGTTCGCGGATGTGGCTGCGCAGGGGCGGTGTCGGCGATGGCAGCGGTGGGATCCCCCGCCGCCGCTCGGGCCGCTGCGGCGAGATCCTGGACGGTCGCGTAGCGATCGTCGGGATTCTTGGCCATCCCCTTGGCGATGACGCCATCAAAGGCGGCCGGCACATCGGGCTTGGTGGCGCTGGGTCGCGGCGGCGGGGTGTGCAGGTGATGGGCGATCATGCCCTGCACCCCCATGTCGCTGGTGAACGGTGGCCTGCCGGTGAGGCATTCGTGCAGCACGCAGGCCAGCGCGTACACGTCCACCCGGGAATGGGTTTTGACCGCGGCGCCGATGGCTTCCGGCGCCATGTATGCCGCGGTGCCGATGGTCTGACCGGCCTTGGTCAGCGTGTGGTCTTCGGAGGCGTGGGCGATCCCGAAGTCGATCAGGTAGGCGAAGTCGTTGGCAGACACCAGGACGTTGGACGGTTTGACGTCACGGTGCACCAGCCCGACATCGTGCGCGGCCTGCAGTGCCCCGGCCACCTGGGCGATGATCGCCACCGCTCGCCGCGGTGCCAGGGCGCCGTCCTGCTTGATCAACGTGCGCAGGTCGGTGCCGTCGACCAGTCGCATGTTCAGATAGAGCCGGCCGTCGATATCACCGAAGTCATGGATCGGAATGACGTGCGGCTCGGTCAACTGCGCCACCGCCTGGCACTCCCGTCGGAACCGCTCGCGCGGCTCCTCGTCATCGGCCGAATTCTCGGGCAGGACCTTCAGCGCCACCACACGGTTGGTCTGTGAGTCACGCGCCCGCCACACCTGGCCCATGCCACCGGCACCCAGTAGCGACAGCAGTTCGTAGCGGCCGAACTCCCCCGCGGGGTCGGCACCCCGGGTGGCGTCGCCGCCGTCGATCACCGTGTCATCCATGGCGCGGCCTGGCCCACTCCGGAGTGGCTAACATCCCCACGCGTCAATTTAATCAGGCTGTCGGACTTTGAGTCGGCGCTTACACCGACGTGGCGACCCAGAAATTCATCGAGGTTCCGGGACGGTCCGTCGCCGGTTCACTTGCCGACCAGCTAACAGGGCCCAGATAAGGAAAGACCAGACGTCAGCCGCCCTGACTCACGTAGAGGCGATTGCCGTCGAAGTCACGGAAGCTGAACATCAGCGGTGTCGACTCCCAGTCGAGGAGCTCGCCCACCTCGAGTGCCTTCGCGGCGAGCGCCGCGCGGGCAGCGCGCGCGTCGGGCGTGATCAGGCGGATACCCGTGTCGATCCCGGTCGGCAGCTCATCGCCGGTCTTCACGAGAGCGATCGAGGACCCTCCGGCGGGCGGAGCCAGTTCGACCCAGCGAAAGCCTGGCTGCAGCTCGGTATCGATCGTGGTGGCGAAGCCGAATTCTTCGAACAACACCTTGGCGCGGTCCTGATCGGTGACGGGTACGGCGA
>CAMFLL010000472.1 GCA_945957405.1 uncultured Mycolicibacterium sp.
TGCACTGTAGAAAACAGCGTGTACCGTTTGTCAGCAAATACGGGTCGGAGGTCTGCTGGCAAATACAGAGTCGGGGCATGGGTTCAATCGGCGGACCGCAAATCTGGCCGCCGGTCCACACGGCCGAGTCGGCGGCGGTGCTGATCCGGGGCTGCAGAGGATCGTCGAATACGCCGCAATGGAAGTGCCGAATGCGCGCTACGCGAGCATCACGGTGGCCGTCTCGCCGACGCAGCTGACGACGCCGGCGGCGACGCACCCGTATGCCAGCCTGCTCGATGACATCGAGCAGCGCCACGCACAAGGTCCGTGCCTGTCCGCCGGATGCCACCAGCACACGGTACGGATCGATGACCTCGGCACTGATGATCGCTGACCGTCCTACCGGCGCGATGCGTTGAAAGCCACACCGATCCGGTCGGTGCTGTCGTTCCGCCTGTTCACCTCGAATCGCGCCAGTGGTTCGCTGAATGTGTACGCCGAACGGCCGCACGCCTTCGGCAGCCGAGCCGAGGAGCTGGGGTACGTCGTGGCCACCCATGCTGCGGTGGCCCTGAGCGCGGTGCGCCGGGAACGGCAGTCGCACAGTGCTCTTGCCAGTCGGGATTCATCGGTCAGGCGAAAGGCATCCTGATGGCGCGCTTCGATATCGACGCGGTGCGTGCGTTCGAGCTGTTGAAGCGGGTGTCGCAGGAAACCGATGCGCGACTGACCGACATCGCCGTGGCATTGACCACAGGAGGCAGGTTCGACGAACTGACGGTCTGAGGTGCTCCGCCTGATGTCATGGCATGCGCTGCAGCATGGTTCGTGCAGCGGCGAGCACCAGCGGTCTGTTGTAGGTGATGATGGTCTCGAACTGCCGGTCGGGCTCGGCCACCTCCACGCTGACGATCTCCCGGCCGACCAGCGCGCATGAGGTGTAGGTCCCGACGGCAACGACGATCCATTCGTGGCAGATGGGGTCGTCGACGGTCAGGTCGACACCGCGCACTCCGGCGACCGGGGCCGCCGGCATTCCCAGTGCGAACACCGCCACCAGTGGGGCGGTGGACGACAACGCTTCATACATGGCTCTGGTGCGTTCGGTGAAGTGCTTCTCCTGCTGCAGTGCGGTGAGCATCATGGGCGCGTCACCGCACAGCGTGGTCTGGCGCTCGACGAATCGTGACAGCTCAAGCATCTCCCGCTTGCGGATGACCCGATGCGCCGAAACGGCGCTGAGGATATCGAAAGGTGTTCCACCCAAGAAGAATTCGAGCTTCAGCGTGGTGGTGGGGGGCTTCCATGTCTCACTCACCGCAGCGCTGGCGAGGGATGTCGGTGCACCGAACAGGTAGCCCTGCCCAAGGGTCGCGCCGAACGCAACGGCGCGTTCCAGGTCGACGTCGGTCTCGATGCCCTCGACCAGCAGTTCGGCCCCGGTGCGATCGATGTGGGCCAGGACCGCCGACATGAGGCGGGCCTGATCCTCCGATGATCCGCTGTAGAGGTGATGAAGGTGCAGCTTGACGATGTCGGGACCGAGGATGTCGAGCACGGCGAGTGAACCCAGATCGGCGCCGACGTCGTCGATCGCGATACCGAACCCACGTGCGCGTAATTCTCCGACTTTCGCGAGCAGCTCGCGCGGGTGCTCCAACAACCGACGTTCGGTCAATTCGACCACGGTCTGCACGGAGTCGGGATCGGGGATCTGGAGCCCGTCGAGGGCTGCCGCAGGCTCGCTGTTCACCAGCACCAAGGCCCCGGCCGGCAGGTCCGCGGTCGTGATGTCCGCCGAAATCCGGCGCAGGCACCGCTGATCAAGCTGGTCGATCTGCCCTGATTCCGTCGCGTAGTCGAAGACGGCCTCGGGGGGCGGGTCGCCGAGTTCGGGCCAGCGTGCGAGCGCTTCGAAACCGACGGTGCGTTGGTCAGGCAGTGACACCACCGGCTGGTATGCGGGTGTCAGACCCACACCGTCTGTTGCCGATTGCAGGATGTCCTTGGGCAGGTCGGGGTGATCCTGCCGGGAGCGCCCGTGCTGGACCATGCATCCCCCCCTCGGGATCGTTGATGACACCAGCGTCCTGTTCGCGATACCCGCTTTGCGCCGTTTCAGACATCCGGTGGTCCGTGGAGTCGCCGATGTCGGCGCCCGTGAGGTGAAGACCACGTCGCGGGTTCGGCAATCCCACCGATTTGCCTTTCAAAAGCGATGTTGCACAACGACTTCGATCTCGACTTGCCGTACCTCTCGATCGGGTCGGGTGCGGGATCGGATGGTGGCGGCCGGTGCGAGGGCTCCCGAGGCCCGACGCGATCTGCGTGACCTGCCTTGACAACCGGTACCCACTGTGATCACCATTACTGCATTAAGTGATAAGAACTATCACATAATGATAAGGAGTCGACGTGAAGGTGGCAGTGTTGGGGTTGGGCGAGGCCGGCTCCTTGTACTCGGCGGGTTTCCTCGCCGACGGTTGGGAAGTGCGCGGGTTCGATCCGGGAGACGTCGCCACCCCGCCGGGCGTCGAGCGGTTCGTCGACGTCGCCGAGGCAGTTCGCGGGGCAGACCTCGTGCTCAGCCTGACCAGCGCGAAGGTGGCCGTCCGCGCGGCGACCGACGCCGCGCCGCATCTGCGGCCGGGCGCGGTCTATGCAGATATGAACTCGGCGCCGGCGTCGCTGAAGCGCGACGTCGCCGCCGCGGTGACCGGTGCGCCGGGCGTGGTGTTCGCTGATGTCGCGGTGGTGGGTTCGGTGCCTGCGCACGGCTCGAAAACGGCGCTGGTGATCAGCGGATCAGGGTCCGCCGAGGCGGCCCGGTTCTTCGCGGCCCTCGGTGCACGCGTCGACGACATCAACGGCGCACCGGGCGATGCGTCACAGCGCAAGCTGCTGCGCAGCAGCTTCATGAAGGGGCTGGGCGCGCTGGTGGTCGAGGCCGCCGAGGCGGGCACGGCTGCGGGTGCCGAGCAGTGGATGCGCGATCAGATCGCCGCCGAACTCGCGGGCGGCTTCACCGCGCTGGACCGGTTGCACGACGGAACCCGTAAACATGCCGAGCGGCGCGCTGTGGAGGCCGCGGCCGCCGTCGATCTGCTCGATGAGGTCGGCGTGCCGCCCGTGCTGGCGCGTGCGGCCGCCCAGGTGCACCAGCGTCTGGCCGACGTCAGCGGCCGGTCGGCCGACGAACTGTTGCCTGGATATGACGGGTTGCCCGTCGCCAACATCGGTGACGCCCGGGCCCGGATGGGGATGGTCGATTCGGGTATCCGCAGTCTCTGGAAAGGTGCCCGCGTCGTCGGCCGGGCCCGTACCGTGTGGACGCGCGCCGGCGACAACAAGGCACTGCACGAGGCCCTCGAGAAGGTTCAGCCGGGGGAGGTGATCGTCATCAACGGCCACGGTGATCGCAACCGCGCCCTGATGGGCGAGCTGATCGCCGAGCGCGCACGCTCCCGTGGTTGTGTCGGGATGGTCATCGACGGCGCAGCCCGCGACGTCGACGCGCTCGCCGAGATCGGCTTCGGGGTCTGGGCCAGGGCCGTCAGTCCAGCCGGGCCCTACAAGGACGGTCCCGGTCAGATCGACGTTCCCGTCGCCATCGGCGGTGTGGTGTGCAACCCGGGTGACTTGGTGGTCGCCGATGACGACGGCGTGATCGTCGTCCCGGCCGCCGAAGCGTTCGCCAGCCTGGCCGGTGGACGCGCCGTCGAGACCGATGAGGCCGGCCGCCGTGCCGCCATCGTCGCCACCCGGAGCGCATCATGATCGCGGTGTGGGCCCTGGTGGCCTTCATCGGCTCGATCGTCGTGTGGAACGCCGTGTTCAAGCGCAACATCGGCGAGGCGATGCTCGTCGGACTGATCGTCGTCGCCGCATTCGCCGGCACCCAGGCCCCGACAATGGTGTGGCAGGGGTTCGTCGACGCGCTTCAGGAGGAAGTCACCTTCGCCGGCCTGGCCTTCGTCTTCATGAGCTATGTGCTGGCGAAAACGCCGGTGCTGGACCGGCTCATCGATGTGCTGAACTCGGTGCTCGGGCGCATGCGCGGTGGCCCGGTGTACACCTCGACGGTCGCCGGTGGCATGTTCGGCGCCATCGCGCATGTGGGCGCTTCGGTCACCGCCGCCGTCGGATCGGTCACGGTGCCCTGGATGAAGCGCTCCGGGGTCAGTCCGGAGCTGTCGGCCACGGTGGTTGCCGGGTGCGCGGGCATGGGCATCACGTTCCCGTTCAGCGCCACGATGTTCATCCTCGTAGGTTCCACCACCGTCACCGGGCTGATGGAACCGGACGAGATCATCGTGCCGCTCGCGTTGGCCGGCCTGTGGTGCCTCGGCTACCGCCTACTGCTGAACTTCTACCTGGTGCGCAGAAACCGTTTGCAGCCCATCGCGGCAGAGGACCGGCTGCCCCTCGGGCGCAGTCTCAAGTCAGGGTGGACATCGCTGCTGCTGTTCGTGCCCATCCTCATACCGCTGGCCATCACGCGTGGGCCGCTGGCAGCCGACATCTCGGCATATACGGATCTGGTGATGTCCAAGGCGATCAGCCTCGTCACGTGGATCCCGGTCCTGATGATCGTCTTGGTGCTCGTCCTCGGTCGGCGTCATCTCCCGCGCAACGTGAGCGGGTGGTGGAAGGTGCTCGGCGACAGCGCACCTCAGTTCGGCGTCATCGGTGTCACCATCGTCGCGGCGTTCACCGCCTCGAATGTGCTGGGCGAGCTCGGTCTGCCCGAACAGTTGACCGGTGTGCTCGAACAGGTCAGTGCCCCAGCATGGTTGATGGCCGTCATCGTCGGGGCGGTCATCGTGATCATCGCGATCCCGCTCACCGGATCGGCCACGATGGCGGCGGTCGGCGGTGTGGCGGTCACCGCGCTGGTCGGGGTGGGCATTCCAGCGCCGGTCGCCGCGACGGCGGTGTTGGTGTTCGCGTCCACCG
>CAMFLL010000473.1 GCA_945957405.1 uncultured Mycolicibacterium sp.
GAGTAGGGGCTGCCGAAGTCGTCGACGAGCAGGTCGGGGTTCTGGTCTTCACCCACGATCGTGTCGAAGAAGCCGCCCTCATCGAAGGCGCCACTGGAAGCTGTCCAGCCCCGCGCTGCGAGCTCGGCGCACTCGACGCCCATCCGGGCGGCATGACCCGAATGGGACGACTTGGTCATGGTGCCCGTATTGATCTGGAAGCTACCCGCCCGAGAAACCGCAATACCGAACGCATTTGCAAACTGCGTCGGGTCGAGCCCGAGCAACCAGCCGCACGCGGCGGTGGCCCCGATGGTGCCGATGGTTCCCGGCTTGTGGAAGCCTTTTCCCGGACGCAATCCATTCGATGCGCTGCGGAGCCGGTACTGCACTTCGAACGCCACCACCAAGGCACTCAGGACCTCGCGCCCAGAGTGACCCCGCTTCTCCGCCAGCGCCAGGATGGCGGGCAGCGTCGGCGACATCGGGTGGTTTCGAGGATGTTGATAGACGTCGAAATCCAGGGCATGGGCCAGTGTTCCGTTGGCAAAGGCGGCATTCATCGCGGGCACCTTGAACCCACCGGCCGCCACGCCCGCTTCGGGTGTCCCACCCATATCCCGCACCCACTCCGTGACGAGCCGGCCCAACCCCATCGGCTCCCGCGTACCGGCGATCATCACGCCGATGCCGTCCAGACAGGCCATCCGAGCGACTTCTGTGACAGGTGCAGGGATTTCGTCGGAGTTCACGGCGAGGATGTTCTCGACCAAAGTGTCGGTGACACTTCTAGTCTTCGTCCGCATCGCGATCCTCCGAGCCCGCTGGCCGGCACATCCGGCCAGGTGCGCAGTGAGCGTGCTCTGGGTCACAGGGACTGTCAATCAATCGTTCCCGTGCCGGGAACGACAGGTTTGCGACGCCAGACGCCGGCCTCAGCTGGACTCATCCTCAGCAGGATGAACGAGCCCCGACCACCAACTGCCTGGCGGTGCCGCGACACATCCACAAGCCGTCAAACGGACCCAAGTCGCGCCCGTCGGCCTATCGCCACACGTGGCCTCGATGAACCAGTTCACCACGGCCGGAGGTTATTTCAGCGACCGTCGACTCCAGATACGTTGGCTCGGCGCACACGATGGTGATCACCGCCCGCTGCCCGTAGTCGACACCGGCCACCTCGAACCCCCGCCCGCGCAACTCCGCCTCGACCCAACCGGCCTCGGCATGATCCACCGCGAGTTGGAACAGTTGTGACCGCTTGCGGGGGCGGAGCGTTGCCGTGTCGAGTGCCCCGACGACGGTGCCGGAGTAGGCCCGCGCCAGCCCGCCGGCTCCGAGCTTGACGCCGCCGTAGTACCGCGACACCACGGCGGTCACGTCGACGATCTCGCGGGCCTTCAGTACGTGCAGGATCGGAGTTCCTGCCGTACCGCTCGGCTCGCCATCGTCGTTGTAGCGCTCGATCCGGCTCTCGTCTTCGTCTCCGACGATGTAGGCGGAGCAGTGATGGCCGGCGCCACGTTCGTCGTCCCGCACCGCCGCGATGAACTGGTCGACGGCCGCTTCGCTGTCGGTGTGGCGGAGTCGGGCAATGAACCGCGACTTCTTGATCGTCTCCTCGAAGTAGGGCCTGGCCTCAGGCTCGAGCGAGAACGGCATGGTCCTGGCTTCCCGCTGTGTGTCGGCCCAGCCGCACCACCCGTTGCTCGGTGACGATGGCGGTGATGAGCTCACGTGGCGTCACGTCGAAAGCGGGGTTGAGGGCGTCGGCGTCCGGCGGTGCCGTGCGCACGCCGGCGAAGGAGACGACTTCGTCGCGCCCACGATCCTCGATCTCGATGCCGGCGCCGCTCTCGGTGTCCAGATCCACGGTGGATTCGGGTGCGGCCACCAGAAAGGGGATGCCCGCCTGCCGCGCGGCCAACGCGAGCGAGAACGACCCGATCTTGTTGGCGGTGTCACCGTTGGCCGCGATGCGATCAGCGCCGATCACCACGACATCGGCCAGACCACGGGACAGCAGGAACGGCGCGGCCGAGTCAACCATCAGCCGGTAGGGCGCTCCCATCTGCTGTAGCTCCCACGCGGTCAGTCGCGCCCCTTGCAGAAGTGGCCGCGTTTCCACCGGAAACACCTCTTCCAGTCGGCCCCGTTCGAACAGGGTCTGCACCACCCCCAGCGCCGTGCCCCGCTCGACCGCACACAACGCCCCGGTGTTGCAGATCGTCGCAACGCGGACACGAGGCCGGCTGACCAGTTCCTGGATCAGATCCGCGCCGTTGTCGCCCATCGCGGTGCAGGCCGCGATGTCCTCGTCCCGAATACGCAACGCCTCGGCGAGCACACCGTCAGCACCTGTCGTCTGGACGGCGAGAACCCGGTCGACGGCCCAACTCAGGTTGACGGCCGTCGGGCGCGCGTTGCGGAGGCGCCGGGCTGCCGCGACCTGCTCGGCGGGATCGGCGATGGTCCGCATGATCAGGGCGACGCCGAGTGCCCCGGCGACCCCCAACGCCGGGGCGCCCCTGACGGCCAACCGACGGATGTCTCCGATCAGGTCGTCGACGTCCGTGATCCGGCGCACGATCAGCGACGACGGCAGCTCGGTCTGGTCGATCAGACTGATCGCGCCGTCGACCCAGTCAATCGTTCGCATGGTTTCCTTCGATCGGGAGTCTGTACCTCATGTAAACGTCTGAGCAACGGTACTGACAAGCCCGGCCGCCCGTGGCCCGTGCCGTCGTACGCTCAGGGCGATGTTCGACAACACCTCGGGGATCCGCTTCCTCCCCCTCGGCGCCCGCCGAGTGGCATACGAAGTGCGCGGCAGCGGCCCACCACTCGTCGCTCCGGCGTGGTGGGTGAGTCACCTCGAACTCGACTGGCAGAACGCCAACGTCCGGCGTTTCTGGGAAGGCGTTGCACAGGATTACACGCTGGTCCGTTACGACCGGCTCGGTGTCGGCATGTCGGACCGCACGCTGCAGGATTCGGATCTGACGTTGGACGGCGAGGTCGCGATGCTGAGTGCGCTCCTCGACGAGCTGGAACTCGATCGCGTGTCACTGATCGGCGGCTCGTCGGGCAGCTGTACGGCCATCGCATTCGCCGCGACATACCCGGAGCGCGTCGAACGCCTGGTGCTGTACGGCGCCTATCCCCACGGCGACGCGCTCACGCCTCCCGGCGTTGCCGACGCGATCGTATCGGCGGTCCAGACGCACTGGGGACTCGGTGCACGCCTGCTCAGTGACATCTTCCTCGGCGGCGCCGGCGCCGCCGAATATGAACAGTTCGGACGGTTGCAGCGCGAGTCGACCTCCGCCGAGACCGCCGCCGCCTTGTTGCGCCTCGTGTACCGACTCGACGTCCGTACCCTGCTGCCACTGGTCCGCACCCCGACGACGGTGGTGCATCGCCGAGACGACCGCGCCGTGCCGTATGAGTACGGACGGGAGGTCGCCGCTGGGATCTCCGGTGCGACATTTGTTCCGCTGCTGGGCAGTTCGCATTTTCCGTGGCACGGCGACGTCGATTCGGTGGTCCGCGCGTGCCGCCAGGCGCTGAACAACCAGGCGCCGCTTCCGGACGACGCGAGCAAGCCCGAATCGGTTCTGCTGTCGAACCGCGAACGTGAGGTGCTCGCCTGTGTTGCACGGGGCCTCAGCGATCGCGAGATCGCCGAGCAGCTGACCCTGAGCCCACACACTGTGCACCGGCACGTCGCCAACATTCGTCGTAAGCTCGGCAGCCCGTCCCGGACGGCCGCCGTCGCGGACGCTACGCGCCTCGGGTTGCTGTGAGATATCCGGAATCGGCCATCGCCCAAGAATGGCCGGATTCAGCGATGCGGGCACCATCCCGGCATCGGTAGGTTCGCCGCATGACTGACCTCGCCCGTGATGAATCGAGCAGCGAACTGCACGCCGAGCAGCCCAACGCGACATGGCTGCGGGTCATGGCCGTGCTGTACGACCCCTTTGTCTGGCTGGGTGAGATCGCCGGTATGCGCCGGCGGCGGCGCATGCTGGTCGCGGCGGCGCGCGGCCGTGTCGTCGAGATTGGTGCCGGCACCGGACTGAACGTGCCGCACTATCCAGCCGCGGTCGATGAGCTCATCCTCACCGAACCCGAACCCGGGATGCGCCACAAGCTTGCCCGGCGTGCACGCGACGCGCGCATCGTGGACGCACCCGCCGAACGGCTGCCGTTCGCCGATGCGTCCGTGGACACCGTCGTCACGACACTCGTCCTGTGCACCGTCGACGACCCAGAAGGCGCACTCCGCGAGATTTCCCGGATTCTGCGCCCCGACGGGCAGCTGCTGTTCATCGAACACGTCCGCGCGGCCTCGCGGTTCCTCGCGGCGTGCCAGGACCGGCTCGTGCGACCGTGGCGGGGCTTCGGAGGCGGATGCGTCTGCAACCGGGCGACTCTCGAGTTGATGCGGTCCTGCGGCTTCACCGTCGAATCACACAGCGCTGTGTGGCATGGGATGCCGGCGATCGTGCACCCGTTGGCCGTGGGACGCGCAACGCGCTGAGGAGGCTGGGAAAGCCTCGATCAGTCGCGCCCGATGAGTCTCTGGTGGAGTTCCCACGAGGCACGTTCGACCCAGTTGTGAGTGAGTGTTCCGTTGCCGTCCACTGCCCATACGGCGGTTCCCGTGAACTCGATGGCCATTTGGTCAGGTGCCGAGCCGAGGATGCCGTTGTTCCTGCCAGTGATGAGCCATCGCGACGCAACACGGGTGCCGTCACTGTTCTGGAAGGATTCCAGAACGCTCAGGTGGAGGTCTGGGACGTGCTCGATGAAATCCCGTATCCAGGCTTTGAATTTCTCCCGACCGCAGATCTCGGTGCCCGCGTTGACGAGAATGAAGTCCTCGTCGACAAACCGGTCGACCGCTTCGGGTGCTGTCTCTTATACACATCTCCGAGCCCA
>CAMFLL010000474.1 GCA_945957405.1 uncultured Mycolicibacterium sp.
GATGGCAGTGGACCACAGCACCAGGTCGGTACTGCCTTCGTTGGACATCGCGATCCATTTGCCGTCAGGGCTGACTGCCATCCCCGCCAACGGAGCCGGACCCGCGCGCAATACCGCGGGGTCGATCAGCGGGTCCGGGATGTCCCACAGCCGGGCATTGGGCTCGTCGGTTGCCACCGCGCCGACAGTGAGAAGTTGGCGCGGAGCGGCGCCCGGCGAGAAGTACAGCCGGCCGACGGGCCAGTCCTGACCGCGCAGCAGGGTCGACGGGAATGTCGGGTCTGTCATGTCCCACAACCGGGCCGTGGAGTCATCGGAACCGCTTGCCAGCCAACGGCTGTCATCGCTGAAGGTGAGTGCGCGCACCCCGGCGTTGTGCCCCCTGAGCACGATCGGTGGGTTCGTCGGCCGGGTGAGGTCGATCAGATGGATCTCGGCTTCGAGGCTGCCGGTGGCCAGCCACCGACCGTCGGGGCTCAGTGCCACAGCATTGAGCCACTGCCCGCGCGCATCCGAGGCGACGACGTGCCCGGGCGGATCAGCCTGGGTGAGGTCCCACACTTCGGCGCGGTATCCGTAGGCCACCGCAAGCCGGGTGTCGTCGCTACCGAAGGAGATCGCGAGTAGGGAATCCTCGTTGAGTGAAGTGGCGTGTTTCAGCTGCCGCGGTACCTGTTGTCCAACATCGACCTTCAGATCCCAGAGGACGACGGGGGCGTTCATCGTCGTGCACGCACCGGTGCAGGTGGTGGCGAGCCAGCGGCCGCCGGGACTGAACCGGATCGTCGTAACCGGGTCCCGGTCCTTGCCTGCGGCACACGGTTTTTCGTCGAAACCGTTCGGCGATCGATGCCAGATACAGGTGACGCCCTGCTGTGTGCCCACCGCCAACCATGCGCCGTCCGGGCTGACCGCCACCGCATTCACGGGCCCGTAACGGTCGTGGGCCAGTATCGGTCCCGCGCGGGCACTGTCGCCACCCACCTGCCAGAGCCGCACCGTGCCGTCCGCGCCGCCACTGACGAGCCACTGCCCGTCCGGGGTGAACGCCAACCCTCCGATGGCACCGTCATGACCGGTGAGCGACACCACCGCAACCGTCGGGTCCTCGGCATCGCTGTGGCGCAGCGTGATCACGCCGTCATCGCTGCCCGTCGCGATCCAGCGATGATCGCTGGACAGCGCCGCGGCACGCGTCGGTGCACCCGTGTGCAGCAAGGGAAGCCCTCCCACGGTCTGGAGCTGCTGCCGGACACTGTCGATTGCCAGCAGTGTTTCCGCGCCACCCTCAGTGGCCAGGGCCGCCGCTTGCACACCGAGCAGGAGGTTACGCTGCGGTCTGGTACTGCTATCGTTGGTGAACCGCGAGATCGCCTGAACCTGCAACGCCCGCTCCGTCGCCAGCTTCGCGCGCTCGGCCGCTTCGATGGCTTGGCCGCGCTTTTTCCAGGCGAACAGACCGAGCGAGGCTACGACCACCAAGATGATCGCAAGAAGTGCGATTGTTGTTTGCAGGCGGTGTCTTTCGGCCTTGGCGATGCGCGCGGTGAGGTCGTCGGTGGTGGCGCCGACGATGCCGGCGACCAGCTGGACCCATGGCGAGCCGCGCGTCACCTTGGCGCGGCGGCCCTTGATCTGCCACGCGGTTCGCATGTCGACGGCAAGCGGATCACTGCCGAGCACCACTTCCAGTGCATCGGGGAAGGCCATCTCCGCCGGGTCGACGCCGGGGTCGTTGTTGGGTTGGCCGCCCACCATCGCCGGGACGATCTGTGCGGCACCGCGAAGTTCAGCGAACCGGGCCAGTTCGATCCCGACGAACCTCGAAGCCCGTGCGGCGGGCGAACACAAGACGACCAGGCTGCGGGACTGGGTGAGCTTCTCCTCGATACCGGACTCCAGCCGGTTGCCGGTCATATCGCTGATATCGCGAAAGACGTTGAGGTGCCGCCGTCCCAATCGTCGGCGGATGTCGCGGGGGAGGGGGAAGTTCTCCAGATCCCGCTCGAGCTTGTCCGCGACGGCGATGTCTTTGCGTGAGTAGCTGAGGAACACGTCGTAGCGCAGCGCGTCGCCACCCGCTGTATCGCGTGGCGACAACGTGGCCGCCGGATCCTCCACGCTCGTCCCCTTCCGAGTCGTGCTCAGCACTAACTGTGATGGTGAACGTCATCGGGGACCTGCGTAGTGGACTACGCGAAATTCATCGCCCGAGGTGCCCGGGGGCCACCTTGCTGGGAAGGAGCGGCGTCCACGTGCGGTCGAAGGCTTCGTCTCGGAGTGAGTACGGACGTAGTCATCTGTCTATCTTGTGACGCCGTGAAGTCCGGGGCGACGAGACCGGCAGTCGACATCGTGAAGCCTGCGTCCAAGTAGTCGTCGGCGACGCGGCGGCCAAACCCAAGTAGTGGACTACGGGGCGAGCGCGCGATATCCGCATCGAGACTGGCTCGGTGCGGGCTCCGTGTTGCCCGCCGACACGGAGGTGTGACATGTACCGGATTGGGCGAGTGGGCGTCCTGGCGGCGGTATTGGGCGTCGGGGCGGCAACGACACTGAGTGTGCCGACCATTGCTGAAGAAGCGGCGCCGAGCAGCCATGGCACTGAGGTCGCGATCCAGACTGCGGCCGCGACACTGCCGTTGGGCCAACAGGTTTCGGCGCTTCGCCTGGGAAGGGCATCGAACACCGGCAGCGGACCCCAGGGAGTCGCGGGTCAAGCGCCGAACACCGTCGTCGAGGTCGTGCCGTTGGATGCGCTGCGGCCGCTCCTCGGAGGGGAATCCCGGTGGTCTGGCCGGCCGGGCGGTGCGGCGTCATTCGCCGACCAGCTGACCCCCGCGCTAAAGGAGGAACTCACCCGCAGGTCGACAGGTTCGACCTCGCGCAGCCCTGGCCAGGTGCAGACCGCGGTCGTCACGGTCGCCTCCGGCGGAGTCTCCTACGACTTTCTCTTCTCGGTCACCAATGGTGAGGACGGCCTTCGGGTGGTCGCGCTTGGAGTGTTGTGGGTTGGCAATGGTGAGGACGGTGTCGCTGGTGTCAATGGCGGTGCAGGCCAAAACGGGGGCCTGCTGTGGGGCGACGGCGGTGATGGTGTCGACGGCGGTGCGGGCGGTAGGGCGATCCTGTTCGGCAACGGTGGGGCCGGTGGCAACGGAGAGGCCGGTCAGGCCGGTGGTGCCGGTGGCCGCGGTGGGCTGATCTTCGGCGACGGCGGCGCGGGGGGTGTGGGCGGCACCGGGCTGAGTGCTTCGGACGCAGGGGCGTCTGGTGGCCGCGGTGGCGATGCAGGTCTGTTCGGCCTCGGCGGCGCCGGCGGAGCTGGCGGTGTCGGGGCTGCCGGACTCAACGGCTTTCCCGCAACAGAAGGTGGCCTCGGAGGTGCCGGCGGTGCGGGCGGTCGGGGAGGTTGGCTGTCCGGTGCCGGTGGAATTGGTGGGGCCGGCGGCGAGGGTGGGGCCGGCGGCAGTGCTGTTGTCGCCAATGACAACCCCGGTGGCCTCGGCGGTGGTGGCGGCGCCGGTGGAATCGGCGGCGACGCGGGCCTTCTCGGCAACGCGGGCGCCGGTGGCGTCGGCGGCAAGGGCGGATCCGGTGGTGACAGTGACCGGTCCAAGGCCGGCGTCGACGGCGGTGCGGGCGGCGCAGGAGGTGCCGCGGGCCGGGCCGGCATCGTGGCCGGAGATGGTGGTGCTGGTGGTGCCGGCGGTGAGGGCGGTGCCGGCGGCAAGGGCGGCTCAGGCGGGATCGTCGCGGGCTACACCGGCGGCAATGGCGGTGTCGGTGGTGACGGCGGTCTCGGCTCCGCTGGTGGCGCCCTGTCTGGTAACGGTGGCGACGGTGGCGCCGGTGGCGCCGGTGGTGCGGGCGGCAGAGGTGGCTACTCGAATCGCATCGACCAAGACAACGGCGATGGCGGAACTGGCGGTGCCGGCGGGTCTGGTGGCACCGCCGGTGCCGGCGGCGCACTGTCGGGCGACGGCGGCCGGGGTGGCGCCGGCGGTGCGGGAGGAACCGGCGGGGCCGGCGAGGACACCGTCTGGAACGGCAATGCGGGTAAGGGCGGCTCCGGTGGGGCGGGTGGTGTCGGTGGCACCGGAAATCGCGCCGGACGGTCCGGAACCGACGGCGCCGGTGGTGTGGGCGGTGTCGGCGGTAAGGGCGGCAGTGGCGGAAGCCAGCGTTCTTCCGGCGATCTGGGCCAACCGCAACCCGGCGGTGCCGGCGGGCACGGTGGTCATGGTGGCAGCGGAGCCACAGGTCAGCCGGGAGGGGCTGGCGGAGCGGGCGGTAACGGGTCACCCGCGTCAGGCGACAGCGGCGGCGCCGGAGGCGACGGTGGATCCGCCGGTGACGGTGGTGCTGCCGACTAGGAGGCCGAGGCTCACCGTCCGGACCGACAGGGACATCGCCTGTGCGATGTCCCTGTTGGACAGACCATTCGACAACAACGTCACTACTTCGTATTCGCGTCGGGTGAACGGTAGCGGCATCTTGGCGGCCGTGAGTGCGGGACTTGTCGCGTTACCGCACCTTTTGGCCAGGGAGCGGGCGCGTAGACGCCCTCGCTGGCCGGTGGTGCCACGATGAGACGGCGCGCCCACAACTGATCGGCGCAGCCGGAGTCGACGGGGTCGTCGAGCACGGCTGTGAGCAACTGGCCGGATTCGTTGCGGGACAGTGGCTGTAACTCGAGCCGGCGGAGAAGGCCGTCCTTCCACAGTGCTTGCACGGCATCGGATTCCGCGCCATGTGGTCCCGGGACTCCGCGGATTCTGGCCCGCGGACACCCGGTCTGATGGCGTACACCTCGAATGGCTGATTCAGTGCTGGAGATCGATGACGAGGCGCGGCGGTCCGTCGAGTGTCATGACGCGCAGCGGGGCCTTGGCGCGAACACCCACCACCCAGGTGAGAAC
>CAMFLL010000475.1 GCA_945957405.1 uncultured Mycolicibacterium sp.
GCCTGCGACCGTCCGGGGAGATCTGCGGCGCCACGCGCTCCGGATGCCCCAACAGCACCTCGAGTGGAATCAGCTCCACGGATTCATCGGACATGCCAACCCCCTCGTGACGGCGTATTAGAAGCCTAGTGGTCAGCAGCTATCGCTCACGGCGCTGATTCCCGATCGGTGAGCGCGGTGGCAGGGGCCTGGGCTGCGAGCTGGCCTGCGACGGCGTCAGCGCCGTGGTCGCCGGATCGCGATATCGGCCGAGTGGGTGGGCGACGCGTCGTCGGCAGGGGCCACGTGCACGGCCAGGCGCTTGCCGGAGTCGGCATCGTGGAACACCAGCGGCGGCGCGCCGTCGTGCAGGTGCTGGTCGCCCCACTGCACCAGCGACAGGAACACCGGTAGCAGGTCTTCGCCCGCCTCGGTCAGCCGGTACTGGTCGCGCGCCCGCTGGCCCGGCTCCTGATACGGCACCCGTGCGACGATCCCCGCCGTCTCGAGTTGCTTGAGCGCCCGCGAGACCGCGGGCGCCGAGCTCTGGAGGCGTTCGACGAAGTCGTCGAAACGCACGGTGCCGAAGAACAATTCACGCACGACCTGAAACGCCGTCTTGGTGCTGAGCACTTCCAGCACCTTCGTCATGGAACAGCTGCCACCGATGGACCACTGCGAGCGGTCGCTGAGCGCGGGCTCGAACTCCATCGTCGCCTCCGATCTAAGTAACGCTTGCATTAGTCAGCATAGCATGCTTATATGGAGATGACTAACGACTGCGTTAGTCAGATCGAAGGAGTTTCCATGACCACCGAGCCGCTGTACCTCATCTCCGCTGCGACCGGGAAAACCGGCGCGCACACCGTACGGGCCTTGCGTGAGGACGGCCACCGTGTCCGCGCGTTCGTCCACTCCCGCGACGCCCGCGCTCAGGCGCTCGAAGACCTGGGCGCCGAGATCGTCTCCGGCGACCTGCTCGACTTCCACGCCGTCAGCTCGGCGATGGCGGGCGTCACTGCGGCGTACTTCTGCTACCCGATCACGCCCGGGCTGCTCGACGCGACCGCCATCTTCGCGCAGGCCGCGACCGAGGCCGGCGTCGACGCCGTCGTCAACATGTCGCAGATCAGTGCTCGCCGCGACGCGAAAAGCCATGCCGCGCAGAACCACTGGCTGAGCGAGCGGCTGTTGGACCGCTCGACCTTCAAAACCACGCACCTGCGGCCGACGTTCTTTGCCGAGTGGCTCGCCTGGCAGTGGTCGCGCGACGACCAGGGCGGAGTGTTCCGGCTCCCGTTCGCAGACGGTCGGCACGCGCCGATCGCCGCCGTCGACCAGGCCCGCGTCATCGCCGCCATCCTGACCAACCCGGCGCCGCACGATCGGCAGGTGTATCCCCTGTACGGGCCGGTCGAGCAGGACTATGACGGCATCGCGTCGAAGGTCGCGACGGTGCTGGGCGTCCCGGTCCGTTACGAGCCGGTCGAGATCTCCGACTTCGCCGACGTGCTGCGCATCGAAGGCCACGAGGAATACCGCGTCCAACATCTCACGTCCGTTGCTCAGGACTACCGCGACGGGATCTTCGCCGGCACCAACAACCTCGTGGAGGTCATCACCGGCACGCCTGCTCTGGCGGTCGAGCAGATCGTCGCGGACAACCGCGACGCCTTCGACACCGCGGGCCGCGAGCCGGCGTGGCAGAAGTTGCGTGGGTAGTGTCCGCCTACGGTGGGAAGGATTGAAGGAGCCCGCGTCGACGCGAGTCTCCGCTGAACCAGCCCTGATCGTGCACCATGATGAAGTGCCGCTCTCCGAAACGACGCTGCTCAACGCGGCCGGTGACGTAATCTTCGCCCGCGGCGAAGATTACGTCCGCTATGTCCACGGGCTGCGCATCACCGAAGCGAAGGCCTACGCGTCGATCCAGGCCAAGCGTGTCTACACCGTCGAACTCGACTGGTCGGGCCGGCTGCTCGACGGATCCTGTACGTGCCCGCACTACGCCGACGGCAACTTCTGCAAGCATCTGGTCGCGGTCGGTCTCGCCGCCATCGACACCGGTCGGGTAACCGTCGACGACGACACCAGCAGCACGGCGAACGCTGTCTTGGACGCGGTGGTGGGGGCCATGGATGTCGACGAACTCCGTCAATTGGTCCTCTCACTGGCACAACGCGATGGCGGCCTTCGCCGCATGCTCGAGATACGCGCCACGAAAGCCTCAGGTGATGATTCCTCGGTCAAGGCCGAATTCGAGACATATGTACGAAACATGCTGGAGTCCAGGGGATTTATCGACTACCGGCGTTCTTTCGACGTGGCCGCGAGCGCCAGCGAATTGCTCGACGAGCTCGAAGACAACGTGAACAGTGGCTCCGCCGAAGTTGTGCTGCCGGCTCTGCTGCGCGCTGTGACCCGGTTGCGCAAGATCGTCGAGAACGCTGACGACTCGTCGGGCTCCATCGCCGATCAATGCCAGCGCGCCGCCGACCTCTACGCGCGGGCCTGCCGGCTCGGCAGCCCCGACCCCGACAAACTCGCCAGGTGGCTGGTGAAGTTTCGCGCCGATTCGCCGGGGTGGCCGACGCTGGTCCTCGCGGACTTCGTCGACGCTTTCGACGACAAGGCACTCGGAACCTACCGTCGTGCCGTCGCGGCGCTGGACCGAAAACTCAAAGATCACGATCAATGGAAGCGGTTCGAAGTCGAGGCCATGCTGCTGGAACTCGCTGACCACGACGGCGACATCGACCACGCGATCCACCTGCTGTCGCAGGGGGAGCACCCTCAGTACGGGGCGATCGTTGAGCGGTTGCGCACGGCCGGACGCACCGACGACGCAGTGCCCTGGATCGACCGCGCGGTTGCAGAGGGACGAATTTCGAGCCACGGTGGTGGCAACGAGTACTGGCTGAACCCCGACGACGTCGCCAGGACCTATCTCGGACTGGGCCGCACCGATGACGCCGTCGGCGTGCTCCGTGCCGATTTCGTCAGGCAGCCTACCGTCGAGAACTACCGAGTCCTGATCGATTTCGCGACAGGCATCGACCGCGTTGACACCGAACGCGGTTGGGCTTTTGAACACGCGCTCCAGCTTGCAACCGATCGCTTCGCCGCCGGCGCCGTACTGGTTCAGCTGTCGCTGAGTGAAGGGGACATCGATGGCGCGTGGTTGGCCTCCGACCGCTACGGTGCCGGCTGGGCGTGGCGGGAACTGGCCGACCGGGGCGCCGATGCTCGGCCCTTGGCCGCGGCGGACCTGTACCGCCCAAAGCTCGAGAAGGACCTGCAATATCCCAACTCGAAGATCTACCCCGACATTGCCGCGACATTGGCGACGATGGCCGAACTCTATGAACGAAGCGGCCGCAGTGCGGATTTCGCCTCGTTCATCTCGCAGATCCGCCGGGACTACGGCAGGCGACCCGCACTGATGGCAGCGCTCGATGCGAAGCGGCTCTGATCGACGGGTTTGTCAGCCTCACCATCGACGGTGATGTCACTGCCCGCGCGTAGTCTCCGCGGCATGAGTGACAAACGGCGAGCACGTCGGGCAAAGCAGGTCCGGCGTGATGCGCGACGCGCGAAGAAGCGCAACGAGGGAAGCGCCGACGACACGTTTCTCCGGGACTTGTTGCGCAGTGCGATGGCGAAGCATCCTCTCGAACTGCTGAGTGGGGCCAGCGTGGTGATCCACACCGCGAGACCTGACGAATTCGAGGCGCTGAAATCTGAGCGGGTTGATCCGAGAAACCTGGATCGGTTCCTGGCCAACCTGATCGCTACGCCAAGTCGGGAAACCACGGCGCTGCTGGCGGTGATCGCAGAACTTCTCGTTGATGACCCGGCGCGACAGCACCGATTGCGACAAGAGCTGGCTCAACGCGATGAACACTTGCCGAGATGGATCGGCGCTCTACCCCACGCCGAGGTATACCGGGCGGTGCGCAGATCACATGTGCTCGGCGATGTCGACGAACTCGTGCTCGGTGTGCGGATCGACGACCGGCATGAGCTCACTGTCGCGGTCAAGATCGATCACAACGTGTTGTCGAGCATCGTGGACGCAGGAGTTGTGCCGGATCCGATCGACGAGGCTCTGGCGCAGGTGGCGAAAACCAGTAGCGATACTGAGGTCGTCGAAATGAGGCTCGCCGACGCCCGAGCGTGGATTGAGAACGCGCTGAGGTGGCCGACATTGGTGCCTGAGACCGAAGAATGGCCGCTCTACCGAAGACTGGTCAGGTGGTTGATGGCCTTCCTCCCGGAAGGCGGTCAACACCGTTCGGCGACCATGGATTGGACGCCGCCCGAAGAACTGTGCGACGGGTTCTTCAGCACCGATGCTGCGGCTCCGTTCAACGACTACGAGCATCGGCAGCTGCTGATGGAGCTCTTCGACACTGGCTCGGGCGACCCGTTGCGGTGGAGCGCTGCGCGAGTCGAGCAGGCGATCGGCCGGAGGTCTTACTTCGACGATGGGGTGCCGCTTGAGGTTGTGCTTGACACCCCCGACCTGTTGCGCGCCTTCATCCCATATGCACATGCACAGAGCGGGATTCGGGACGAATTGACATCCGAAACGGTCGCAGCGATCGACGCGCTGAGATCGAGCTACAAGCGGGAGGTCCTGAGGGAGGCTAGACGTTGGGACCTCGACGATGCGGTCTGACCACCCACCGAATCACCGTTGTCGTGCGAGCAATTGCTAGCGCAGATAAACCAATCTGGGCACACTCAGAATGTGCGGACTCTGCATCTGCATAACGTGCCCGACGCCCGGCGAAGAACAGCCCGACCAGGACGCCTGCCGCCACGAACCACCAAAAGAACTTGATGACGATGCCGATGATCAGCAGCACCCCGAACAACGCAACTCCGCCGCCCGACCCGCCGGAAGACGCCCGACG
>CAMFLL010000476.1 GCA_945957405.1 uncultured Mycolicibacterium sp.
GCTCGAGCAGGTGGCGCTTGTTGGCCTTCTGCCGCACGATCTTGCCGGTTCCGGTGGTACGGAACCGCTTCGAAGCGCCGCTGTGGGTCTTCGCCTTGGGCATTGATGTTCCTCTAGTTCTGTGTTGCTTGTTCGGGGGCCTCGGCGGGCTCGGCGCTCGCGCGCTGGGCAGCCGGGGCGTCGGCATCGTGCGCCGCCTTTGCGCGAGTCTTCGCGCCGCGGTGCGGTGCCAGCACCATCGTCATGTTGCGGCCGTCCTGCTTGGCCGATGTCTCGACGAATCCGTATTCGGCGACATCGGCGCCCAGCCGCTGGAGCAGCCGGTAGCCCAGCTCCGGCCGTGACTGCTCGCGGCCGCGGAACATGATCGTGACCTTGACCTTCGACCCCGCTTCGAGGAAGCGGACCACGTGGCCCTTTTTGGTCTCGTAGTCGTGGTCGTCGATCTTGGGCCGCAGCTTCTGTTCCTTGACGACGGTCTGCTGCTGGTTCTTGCGAGACTCGCGCTCCTTCAGAGCCGTCTCGTACTTGTACTTGCCGTAGTCCATGATCTTGCAGACCGGTGGCCTGGCATTGGGGGCTACTTCGACAAGGTCGAGATCGGCATCCGCGGCAACGCGGAGTGCATCCTCGATGCGCACGATGCCTACCTGTTCCCCGCCGGGACCGATCAATCGGACTTCAGGTACGCGGATGCGCTCGTTGACGCGGGTCTCAGTGCTGATGGGGCCTCCCTGGTTGTTCCTGAAGGAGTCCCGCTGCCACCACTGCCCTGACCAGCAATAAAGCCCTGCATAAAGCAGGGCCCGAATGCCGACCGGTCGCGGCGTTGACCGCCTGCGTCGGACTGCTCCGAACGCAGAACTGGCACCATGACGATGCCGGTGACCGGACCGAAGTACCCTCTGGGTCTACGGTGGGAGTGGGACTCCACTTGCTGTCCCGGCGTTCACCAGGACGGTCGCGCATGCCAGTCTAGCAGGCATGACCGATGATCCGAGAATCGCGAACGGAGGCGCCGCCGAGGCCGCCGAAGATGGAGACTCCCAGGTCCGCGAGCTGGCCGAGATCCCAGCCGTCGAGGTGATCACCCGCGCGGCGGTCATGCTGATGAGCGCGGCGGCGGAGAAGATCGGCCTCGGCCATGACGACGCCGACGACATGGAGGCCAGCCCACACCGTGATCTCGACGAGGCGCGGCGCCTGATCACCGCGCTGGCCGGCCTGGTGACCGCGTCCGCCGAGTATCTCGGGCCGCACGCCGGCCCGGTGCGCGATGGGTTGAAAAGCCTCCAGTTGGCGTTCCGGGAGGCCAGTGCGGCACCTGATGAGCCCGGCCACGGGCCGGGCGAGAAGTACACCGGACCGGTCTGGTAGCTGCGAGGCGAGTTTCTCCCACCCATTGAGGGGGTTCAGCGAATATCCTCGCGGCCTATGACCCTCGTTGCGTCACCCGTGAGCCGTCCGAAGTCGCGCTATCACTGGGTGCCCGCGGCGGCCGGCTGGACGATCGGCGTCATCGCCACCCTGTCGTTGGTCGCCAGCGTGTCCACCACGGTCCGCTGGATGATCCGGATCCCGCGCGAGTTCGTCAACGACTACATCTTCAACTTCCCCGACACCAGCTTCGCCTGGGCGTTCGTGCTGGCCTTGCTGGCCGCGGCGCTGGCGGCCCGGAAGCGCATCGCCTGGTGGATCCTGCTGGGGTACATGGTGGCGGCGATCGGCTGGAACGTCGGCGACCTGGTCACCGGCCCGGAGACGGTGATCGAGGACGCCGGCGAGATCATCGGTCTCGTCTTCCATGTCGCGGTGATCCTGTTCCTGTTCCTGGCCCGCGGCGAATTCTGGGCGAAGGTGCGCCCCGGTGCACTGGTCAAGGCGGCCGCCACGCTGGTAGCAGCCATGGCGATCGGCACGCTGATCGGCTGGGGGCTGCTCGAACTGTTCCCCGGGTCGCTGGCCCGGCCCGACCGCTTCCTCTACGCCCTGAACCGGGTCAGCGCCTTCGCCGGTGCCGATGCCGACAGCTTCTCCGGCCACCCGCACGTCCTCGTCAACGCCCTGCTCGGCCTGTTCGGGGCGTTGGCCCTGATGGCCGCGGCGATCGTGCTGTTCCAGTCGCAGCGCGCCACCAACGCGCTGACCGGTGAGGACGAGTCCGCCATCCGCGGCCTGCTCGAGGCCTACGGCAAGAACGATTCGCTGGGGTACTTCGCCACCCGCCGCGACAAGTCGGTGGTGTTCGCCCCCAACGGCCGCGCCGCGATCACCTACCGCGTCGAGGTCGGGGTGTGCCTGGCCAGTGGCGACCCGATCGGCGATCCACGGTCCTGGCCCCAGGCCATCACCGCGTGGCTGCAGCTGTGCCAGAACTACGGCTGGGCACCCGGGGTGATGGGTGCCAGTTCGGTGGCCGCGCAGGCCTTCCGCGAGGCCGGGCTCAACGCCCTCGAACTCGGCGACGAGGCGATCCTGCACCCGGACTCGTACAAGCTGTCCGGTCCGGATATGAAACCGGTGCGTCAGGCGGTCACCCGGGCTCGGCGCGCGGGTCTCACGGTGCGGATCCGCCGGCACCGCGAGCTGTCCGCAGACGAGATGGCCCGGGTGATCAAGCGGGCCGACAGTTGGCGCGACACCGAGACCGAGCGCGGGTTCTCGATGGCACTCGGGCGTCTGGGTGATCCCGCCGACGCCGACTGCCTGCTCGTCGAGGCCGTGCAGGGCGACGGCGACCCGTCGGCTGACAACGAGGTGGTGGCGATGCTGTCGCTGGTGCCGTGGGGCACCAACGGGGTGTCGCTGGATTTGATGCGGCGCTCCCGTCAGTCGCCGAACGGCACCATCGAATTGATGGTCAGCGAGCTGTGCCTGCAGTCGGAAGCCCTTGGCATCAGCCGTATCTCGCTCAACTTCGCGATGTTCCGCTCGGCGTTCGAGGAGGGTGCCCAGCTGGGCGCCGGCCCGGTCGCGCGGCTGTGGCGCGGTCTGCTGGTGTTCTTCTCACGCTGGTGGCAGCTCGAGACGCTGTACCGCTCGAACATGAAATACCTGCCGGAGTGGGTGCCGCGCTACGCCTGTTATGAGGACGCCCGGCTGATTCCCCGCGTCGGTGTCGCCTCGGTGATCGCCGAGGGTTTCCTGGTCCTGCCGTTCAGCCGGCGCAACAAGCAGCACACCGGGCAGCATTCGGCGGTCCCGAGCGCACTGGTCGAGACCGGCGCGTTGCACGGTGACGGCACCGCCCCGGACATCAGCGAACTGCCCGTCGACGTCGTCGGTGAGGAGCAATCGGCGCGCCTACCCGAACAGGTACGGGTGCGGATGGCGAAGTTGAAGGCGCTGCAGGACAGCGGTGTCGACGCATACCCGGTCGGCCAGGCGCCCAGCCACACCATCGCCGAGGCCCTGGCCGAGCCCGATGACACCGAGGTCACGGTCGCCGGCCGCATCCTGCGGATGCGCGACTACGGCGGAGTGCTGTTCGCGCAGCTGCGGGACTGGTCCGACGAGGTACAGGTGCTGCTCGACAACGCCGCACTCGAGTCCGGCAGCGACACGGCGTCTTTCACCTCCGCCATCGATCTCGGCGACCTCGTCGAGGTCACCGGCGTGATGGGGCACAGCAAGAACGGCACCCACTCGGTGCTGGTGCGCCGGTGGCGCCTGACCGGCAAGTGCCTGCGACCGCTACCCGACAAGTGGAAGGGGCTCACGGACCAGGAGGCCCGGGTCCGGGCCCGCTACGTCGACCTGGCCATCAACACCGAGGCCCGGCACCTGATCCGGGCCCGCAGCGCGGTCCTGCACGCGATCAGGGAGACGCTGTTCGCCAAGGGTTTCCTGGAGGTCGAGACCCCGATCCTGCAGCAGATCCACGGCGGCGCCAACGCCCGGCCATTCCTGACCCACATCAACGCCTACGACCTGGCGCTGTACCTGCGGATCGCGCCCGAGCTGTATCTGAAGCGGCTCTGCGTCGGCGGGGTGGAACGCGTCTTCGAACTCGGCCGGGCGTTCCGCAACGAGGGTGTCGACTTCAGTCACAACCCCGAATTCACCCTGCTGGAGGCGTATCAGGCGCACGCCGACTACCGGGTGTGGATCGACGGTTGCCGTGAGTTGATCCAGAACGCCGCCCAGGCCGCCAACGGCTCGCATGTGTTCATGCGACCGCGCGCCGGAGCCGACGACGGATCGCTGGAGCCGGTCGACATCTCCGGGGTCTGGCCGGTCAAGACGGTGCACGACGCGGTGTCGGAGGCCCTCGGCGAACACATCGACGTCGACACCGACCTCGCCGAGTTGCGGCGGCTGTGCGACCAGGCACACATCCCGTACCAGACGCACTGGGACACCGGCGCCGTCGTACTCGAGATGTACGAGCACCTGGTCGAGGACCAGACCCAGGCGCCGACGTTCTACACCGACTTCCCCACCTCGGTGTCACCGCTGACCCGGCCGCACCGCTCGCGCCCCGGGGTCGCCGAGCGCTGGGATCTGGTGGCGTGGGGTGTCGAATTGGGCACCGCCTACAGCGAGCTCACCGATCCCGTCGAACAGCGGCGCCGCCTGCAGGCGCAGTCGATGCTGGCCGCCGGTGGTGACCCGGAGGCGATGGAACTCGACGAGGACTTCCTGCAGGCGATGGAGTACGCCATGCCGCCCACCGGTGGTCTCGGCATGGGTGTCGATCGTGTCGTCATGCTGATCACGGGCCGTAGCATTCGTGAGACGCTGCCGTTCCCGCTGGCCAAACCTCGGTAGCCGAACCCGCCTGGCAATGGTGTGCGGAGGCGCCCAGCCTCCGCACAGCCGGTCACCAGGAACGCCGTCCACGATGATCGCGTGACGTCTTGGCTCGCCGATGCGCCCGGC
>CAMFLL010000477.1 GCA_945957405.1 uncultured Mycolicibacterium sp.
ACTAGAACCTGTTCCAATTTCGTGCTCCAGCCCGCATACTGCGAGGGCCCCGCGCACGTGAACGTAAGGAGAACAGCCATGGCCATCCGCGTCGCGCTCGTCGGCACGGGAAACTGCGGACGACTCGCTCTGATCCAGTTGATCGAGGATCCGCGGTTCGAACTGACCGCGGTCGGGGTGTCGACCGACGAGAAACTGGGTAAGGACGCCGGTGAACTCGCCGGCCTCGATGTCGTCACCGGCGTCGCCGCCACCAAGGGCCTGGACGCCGTGCTGGACACCGACCCGGACTGCGTCGTGTACTGCGCGATGGGCGACACCCGGCTACCGGACGCCATGGCCGATGTGATGCGGATCCTGGCGGCCGGTGTCGATGTGGTCGGGTCTTCGCCGGGCACACTGCAGTTTCCCTGGGGTGTGATGCCCGACAAGTACATCGAGCGGGTCGAAGCTGCTGCCCGGCAAGGTGCTTCGAGCATCTTCGTCACGGGAGTCGATCCCGGCTTCGCGACCGACCTGGTTCCGTTCGCCCTGGCGGGCACCTGCCAGCGGATCGATCAGGTGCGCACGATGGAGATCGCGGATTACGCCACCTACGACGGCGCCGAGGTGATGTTCGACGTGATGGGGTTCGGTAAACCCCTCGGTGACCTGCCTATTCTGTTCCTGCCGGGAGTGCTCGGTATCGCCTGGGGGACGGCGATCCGCATGCTCGGCAAGGGTCTTGGTGTCGAAATCGACGATATCACCGAGACTTTCGAGCAGGAGCCGGCGCCGGAGGACATCGACGTGGCCGCCGGGCACATCGCCAAGGGAACGGTCGCCGCGCTGCGGTTCGAGATCCGCGGCATGGTCAAAGGGTCACCTGTGGTGGTGGTCGAGCATGTCACCCGGGTGCGTGCGGATCTGCGGCCCGACTGGGCGCAACCGGCGCAGCCCGGCGGTTCGTACCGCGTCGAGATCACCGGCGAACCGTCCTACACCGTCGACATCTGCCCCACCAGTTCCCGCGGTGACCACAACTACGCGGCGATCCTGGCCGCCGCGGGGCGCATCGTCAACGCCATCCCGGCGGTACTCGACGCCCCCGCCGGGATCCGCACGACACTCGACCTGCCGCTGGTCACCGGCCCCGGGCGCTAGCTCCGCTCGCGGACCGGTCAGCGCTCGATCTGCGCCATCTGCGCTTCGTTGTGATGACCGCCGACGGCGGGGGTCAGTGCGTCGAGTCGGGCCAGTTGATCGGAACTCAGTTGCACGGCATCGGCGGCGACGTTCTCCTGCAGGCGCGACACGCGTTTGGTGCCGGGGATGGGGACGATGTCATCACCGCGCGACAGGACCCAGGCAAGCGCCACTTGTGCCGGGGTGCAGCCGATTTCGTCGGCGATCTCACGAACCTGATCGGCGCTGCGCAGGTTGCGGGCGAAGTTCTCCTCGGTGAACCGGGGATTGGACTTGCGCATGTCGTCGTCGCCGATATCGGCCAGGGACCGAACCGCGCCGGTGAGGAAGCCGCGACCCAACGGTGAGTACGCCACCAGGCCGATGCCGAGTTCCCGCAGTACGGCCAGGGCGCCGTCCTCGGGGTCGCGGGTCCACAGCGAGTATTCGGACTGCAGCGCGGTGATGGGGTGCACGGCATGGGCCCGGCGGATGGTCGACACACCCGCCTCGGACAGGCCGATGTTGCGGACCTTGCCTTCGGACACGAGTTCGGCGACCGCGCCGACGGTGTCCTCGATGGGTGTCGTCTGGTCGACCCGGTGCTGGTAGTACAGGTCGATGTAGTCGGTTCCCAGACGCTGCAGTGAACCCTCGACCGCGGTCCGAATGTTGGCGGGGCTGCTGTCCAGGGTGCCGGCCGGGCGACCGGTGTGCGAGACCATACCGAATTTGGTGGCGAGCACGACCTTGCCCCGGCGGCCCCGCAGTGCGCGCCCGACGAGTTCTTCGTTGACGAAGGGCCCGTAGACCTCGGCCGTGTCGATCAGCGTGACGCCGAGGTCGATGGCCCGGTGGATGGTGCGGATGGATTCGTCGTCGTCGGTACCGGCGCCCGTATAGGCGAAGGACATACCCATGGTGCCCAGACCGATGCGGCCCACCTGGAGGCCACCGAGCTTCGCGTTGTGCATGTCTGAATCCTTTCCCGCGTCATCACCGTCGTACGAGAACGGCCAACCGGCATGACCATCGCGATATTCCGGGGTCAGGCCTCGGCACGCTCGAGGCTGCGGGCGGCGACGTCCTTCGCCCAACGGTAGTCGGCCTTGCCGGCCGGCGACCGCATCACCTTCTCGGCCCGCAGGAACGCCTTCGGCACCTTGTACCGCGCGATGCTGCGATTGCAGGTGTCGACCAGTTCGTCGTCGGTGGCCGACTTCCCGTCGGCGAACTGGACGATCGCCACGACCTCACTGCCCCAGCGTTCTGAGGGGCGGCCGACGACGACGACGTCGTAGACGTGGGGATGGGCGGCGACGGCACGCTCGACCTCCTCGGCGAAGATCTTCTCGCCGCCGGAGTTGATGGTCACCGAGTCGCGGCCGAGCAGTTCGATGCGGCCGTCGTCGAGATAGCGTGCCTTGTCACCCGGGATCGACCAGCGCACCCCGTTGATGGTGGGGAATGTCTTGGCGGTCTTGGCTTCGTCGCCGAGATACCCCAGCGGGATGAGATTGCAGCGGGCCAGCCAGCCCTCGCCCTCGCCAGGGGTCAGCGCACGGCTGAAATCGCTTGCCACGACGGTGGTATCGGCCTGCGCGTTGAACACGGCGATCGTGTCGTCGCCTGCCGCGATGGTGTTCAACTGTTGGCCAGACTCCGACGAGCCGACGGCATCGATGAGCAGCACGTGGGGGAGCGCGGCGCGGATCCGGTCCCGGACCGCAGGTGACATCGGGGCGCCTCCGTTGGTGATCGACAGCAGCCCCGACAGGTCGTGGCCGCCGGATTCGATGGCGTCGATCAATGGCCGTGCCATGGCGTCGCCGACCACGGGGATGCTCAGCACTTTCTCGCGCTCGACGAGGCGCAGCACGTCGTCGGCCCGCAGGCGTTCGACGTCGTCGGGGATCACGATGCGGCCGCCCATGGTGATCATGTTGTAGGCGGCCCACTGCGCCGCGCCGTGCATCAGGGGCGGCAGCATCAGCAGTGACATCGCACCCGCGGCGGCGCGGACCCGATCGGCGATCTCGTCATGCGACACCAGCGCGGTGTCGCTGCCGAACGGGCGGCCACCCATGGCGGAGATGAAGATGTCGTGTTGGCGCCAGAGCACACCTTTGGGCATACCGGTGGTGCCACCGGTGTAGAGAATGTAGAGGTCGTCTCCGCTGGGTTGCGGGCGGCCGGTCGGCGGCAGCGGTGTGGTGACGGCGGATTCGTAGTCGACGGCGCCGGGCAGGAGGTCCGCGCCGGAGTCGTCGGCGACCTGGATGAGCACCCGCAGATGGGGGAGCCGGTCGCGGATGGCGGCCACCCGCGGTGCGAACTCGGCGTTGTAGACCAATGCCGTGGCCTTGCTGTCGTCGAGCAGGTAGAGCAGTTCCTCGTCGACGTAGCGGTAGCTGACGTTGAACGGGGCGACGCGCGCGCGGTAGCCGCCGATCATCGACTCCAGGTACTCGTTGCCGTTGCGTAGGTAGAGGCCGACGTGGTCCTGACCGGATTCGTGGCCGGGCAGGTCCGACCGCTCGGTGTGGCACCGGAGGCCGGTGGAACAGAGGTAGTTGGCGACGCCATCGACCCGCGCATCGAATTCGGCGTACGTGAACCGCTTGTCGCGCCACACCAGGAAGGTGTGCTCGGGAATGGTCTGGGCCACCGTCGAGAAGACCGCCGACAGGTTGAAACTCGCATCGTTGTCGCCCATGGCGCCTCCTCGGCCGCATCGCCTACGGCGTCCAATCTAGAACACGTTCTAATGTCTGGTGTAGCGGCCGGTGGGCTTATGGTGGCCGGGATGGCGGTCGGCGATGCGCCTACGACACGGGTGCCGCCGGCTCGCGGCGCGAACGGACGACCGCGGAACGGCTGTGGCCCGCGGTCGTGGCGACCCAGGATCTCGCGTACCGGATGCTGGCCGCCTGCTGGGGTATCGAGCGCGGTGAAATCACATCCGGGACAACAGTTTTCGGCCTATCCGGGGCGGCATCGCTACGGACCGAACTACGGGCCCTGGCCGTCGCGGTACGCACCGGTGATCCGCCGGCACGGTCGAGCGACACGCCCCAGTTCGGGGCCGCGGAGATCGGCCGATTACGCGAGTCCCTGGTCGGCGGTTAGCCGCCGCAATACCGCGAGCGCTCATCGGCGTACGCAAATTGGCCTCAAAAACGTACCTGTCTGCGCGCTCACCGCCTGTCGGCTCAGCCCTGGGTGGTGCCTGGGGAGCCATCGGAGCGCGTCCACTGCACGCTGAGCTCGTCACGCTCGCCGAACCGGACCAGATGACGGCCGACGACGTCTTCGTACGTGGCGATATCGTCTGCCGCCGTGCGGATGTGGATGTGCAGGGCATCTGCTGAGCTGCTGAACTCCACGTGCGCGGCGTCATCGTTGATGTCGAGTGTGCCGGTCGCGGTGTTCTCGTCCCAGGCGCCCACCGAGCGGCGGCCGAGGTGGGAGACAAGTTGCTTGCCGTAGCGGGGCGCACGCGCGGTGGCTACGGCGGCGGTGCTGATGATGGGGGTCATGGCGTCCTTCAATAGTTGTGTAAACACAATTGTAGATTCACAATTTTTATGAGGCAAGACGGCCGCCAGGTTCAGGCGTGTGTCTCGCGCTCTATCCGCGCGACCGCGGTGTCGGGCATCGGTTCGTAGCGGACGAAGGTCCGGGTGAAAGTGGCTG
>CAMFLL010000478.1 GCA_945957405.1 uncultured Mycolicibacterium sp.
CGAGATTCGCCTTAGTCTCGTGGGCTCGGAGATGTGTATAAGAGACAGCGCGCATTCTGCTCGGCGCTCAGCGGTTCCCCGAGTCGCGCCGCATGCTCCTCACCGGCGCTGTCGCGCCAGCGCGCCTCGCCGGAGTAGGCCATGAACACAACGGGCCGCACCACGCCGTCGGCGAGTGCCTCGGCGTAGCCGTACACGTGATCGGCCTGCGAGCGCATCAGCCCTTCGGCGTCGGGTGCGTAGTCGACGAACGGGATCGCGCTGTCGTCGCTGCGGAACGGTGTCCCGGTGAGCGCCAGGCGGCGGGTCGCATCGTCGAACGCCTCCCTGATGGCCTCGCCCCAGCTCTTGGCATCACCACCGTGGTGGATCTCGTCGAAGATGACCAACGTCTTGTGGTTCTCGGTGCGCACCCGATGCCGCGTCGGGTGGCTGGCCACCTGTGCGTAGGTGACGACGACGCCTTGGTACTCCGATGACGTCTGCGCGGCGGAGTTGCTGAACTTCGGGTCGAGGGCGATACCCGAACGCGCCGCCGACATCGCCCACTGCACCTTGAGGTGTTCAGTGGGCACCACGACCGTGACCTTGTCGACTGTGCCCTCGGCCAGTAGTTCCGCGGCGATGCGCAGCGCAAAAGTGGTCTTACCAGAGCCGGGGGTGGCGACCGCCAGGAAATCCCGCGGCTTTGCCGCCAGGTATTTCACCAATGCTCGCCGCTGCCAGCCCCGTAAAGCCTGGGTGCTGGGCGCTTGTCCAGCCCGCACCCGAAGACTCCTATCTGGTCGGATCGCAGTCTAAGGCAACGGGTTCCGCAGGCGCATCTTTGCTCGGTGTGTCTCGTCCCGGAGCGTCGGCCGCCGGCGTGGCGCGTCCAGCGGGCTACCACCGGTTTCCCAAGGTGGGGTCAGGTGAGTTGCCTACTGTGCGGGCGTGGCCACCCGGCGTGTGTTTCTGACGGCCCTCGCCTTGGGCGCCGGCGGAGTCCGGTTGGCAGGGGTGGCCGCGGCGGCCACCGTCGACCCCGGTGCGGTGGCGGCCCATGACAGCGGAGTGTTGCCTACGCAGTGGGGGATGTCACTGCCAGGGATCGTCACCAGGTTCGCTGCGGCCGATCGCCAGCTGGCCCTGACGTTCGACGCGTGCGACCGCGCCTGCGACGACGAGCTGCTGGACGCCCTGCAACGCAATGGCGTGCCTGCGTTGTTGTTCGTGTGCTCGAAGTGGATCGACGCCAACCCGGGCCGCACCGAGCAGCTGGCCGCCAATCCGTTGTTCGACATCGGTAACCACGGCACCAGGCACGTGCCGCTCTCGGTGACGGGGCGGTCGGCATACGGCATCGCCGGCACCCGGTCCGCCGCGGAGGCGGTCGACGAGGTGTGGACCAATCAGGCAAAGCTCACATCCCTGCTCGGCAGGGCGCCGACGTGGTTCCGTACCGGCACCGCCCACTACGACGACGTCGCGGTGCGCATCGTCGACGAGCTCGGCCTGACGCCGGTCGGCTTCTCGGTGAACGCCGACAACGGCGCCACCTCGTCGGCCCGTCAGGTCACCGCCGCGATCACCGGCGCGGCGCCGGGCTCGATAGTGCTGGCCCACATGAATCATCCCGGGTCCGGCACCGCCGCGGGTGTCGCCGCCGCGCTGCCTGCTCTGCTCGCCGCCGGCTGGCAGTTCGTCCCGTTGGCCGGGCAGTCGGTGGCGTGACTCAGACGAAGAAGTTGTCGTTCTTCTCGAACCACTCGCGGCGTTCGTCGTCGGTCATCTCGCCGATCTGGGCCATGCCCTCGAAATAGTGCTCGCGCGGGGCGCCCGGTGCGAACAGCATGAGGATCGACGTCGGCTCGTCGGCCTCATTGCGGAAGCCGTGGATGCCGCCCGGCGGCACATAGAGGAAATCTTTCTGCCGACCGTCGACCCACTCGGTGCCGTTGTACAGCTTGATCGTGCCGGACAGGACGAAGAACGCCTCGGACATCGCCCGGTGGAAATGCGGGCCGGGCCCGCCGCCCCTGGGTGCGATCTCGACCCGGTACAGGCCGTAATCCCCAGCTGTCGCTTGCTGATTCGCGAGGTAGTGGTACTGGATCAGACCGAACGAGTCGTAGTCTGGTGCGTCGTCGCCGCGGCGCATCCAGGCACTGACCTCGGGCTGTTCGGTCGTGTAGCGGGCGGGGGGATAGGGCGGCACGACGAGGGACATGCCGCCCAGTGTGCCCCTCACACCGCGGCGGGCACCGGGTAGGAAACGCCGGTCAGTTCCTCCGAGACGGTCCACAACCGGCGCTGCGCGTCGGCGTCGTGCGAGCTGTCGTTGGAGGCCACGACTTTCGGGAAGCCCCGCATCTCGAGGAAGCCGTCGGGGCCGAAGTACTGACCGCCGAGGGCGGCCGGGTCGACGGCGGCGCGCAGGATCGGCAGTGCGCCCATGGCGGCGTCCTGCAGCTCGAACGGACGGAAGGCCTGCCGCACGAGCCACGGCACATTGCGCGACAGTTCTGAGCTCGAGCTACCCGGATGGGCGGCGACGGCGATGGTGTCCGTACCGATCAGGCGGCGTTGCAGTTCATAGGTGAACAACAGGTTGGCGAGCTTGGACTGCCCGTAGGCCGTGACCCGGTTGTAGCTGCGCTCGGATTGCAGATCGTCGAAGTCGATGCGACCGAGGCGGTGGCCGACGCTGCTGACGGTGACGATGCGCGCCTGGGGTGTCAACATCAGGCGGTCGAGCAGCCGGCCCGTCAGCGCGAAGTGGCCGAGGTGGTTGGTGCCGAACTGCAGCTCGAAACCGTCGCGGGTGGTGCCCTTGGGCGTCATCATGACGCCCGCATTGTTGATCAGCACATCGATGACATCGAGCTGGCCCAACAGCGCATCGGCCGCGGCGTGCACCGAATCGAGCGCGGTCAGGTCGAGCTCCTGCAGGGTGACATCGGCGCCTGGGGTGTGTGCGGTGATGCGCTCGACCGCGGCCTTGCCCTTGTCGAGGTTGCGGACGGCCAGCACGACGCGGGCGCCTTTGGCGGCAAGGGCCTGCGCGGTCTCGAATCCCAGGCCGGTGTTGGCCCCGGTGATGACCGCGGTGCGGCCGGTCTGGTCAGGAATGTCGGTAGTGGTCCACGTGCTCATGATGATCTCCTAGAATCGTGAAAACGGGGCGGACGCTCCGGTTGTCTCCGACTATACGGAACGCACGCCCCGCTTCTGTATTCCCGGCCAGGAAAGGTGGTGCCACGTGACTGGAACTGAGCGGCCGTTACGCGCTGACGCCGCCCGTAATCGGGCCCGCGTGCTGCAGGTGGCCTACGAGGTGTTCGCCGAACAGGGCCTGGCCGTCCCGATCGACGAGATCGCCCGGCGTGCCGGCGTCGGTGCGGGCACTGTGTACCGGCATTTCCCCACCAAGGAGGCGCTGTTCGAGGCCGTGTTCGACGAGCGCGTCCGCCAGATCGTCGAGCACGGTCGGACACTGTTGGCCGCCGATCCGGCAACTGCGCTGTTCCAGTTCCTGCGCGAGATGATCCGCACCGGTGCCGCCGACCACGGCATGCTCGACGCCCTCGCCGGATACGGCATCGACATCGACTCGGCGACCCGTGACGCCGAGGCCGACTTCCTCGACGTCCTCGACTCCCTGCTGGCGGCGGGGCGCCACGCCGGCACCGTCCGTGCCGACGTCGGCGTCGCGGAAGTCAAGGCGTTGTTACTGATTGGCAAGTCCGGTCAGGCGTGTGAGGGCGCCATCACCGCTCGGCTCGCGGACGTCATCGTCGACGGCCTGCGGCCCCGCCTCGATGAGCGCGTTCAGCGCTGAGCGATCTCCTTGCACTCGGCGTGGTCGAGTGCTAAGAATGCTGTTGGCACTCGCGATCGGTGAGTGCCAGGTCGGGACGGTGAGGCACGGGGCCGCATTGCGGAGCACACCCACAGCCGTCCGTCGCGGGCACTGAACCCGACCAATTGAACGTGCGATCCCCTAACCGGAGGAATCACTTCGCAATGGCTAAGACAATTGCGTACGACGAAGAGGCCCGTCGCGGCCTCGAGCGGGGCCTCAACGCCCTCGCCGACGCGGTAAAGGTGACGCTGGGGCCCAAGGGTCGCAACGTCGTCCTGGAGAAGAAGTGGGGCGCCCCCACGATCACCAACGATGGTGTGTCCATCGCCAAGGAGATCGAGCTGGAGGACCCGTACGAGAAGATCGGCGCTGAGCTGGTCAAAGAGGTCGCCAAGAAGACCGACGACGTCGCTGGCGACGGCACCACCACCGCCACCGTTCTGGCCCAGGCCCTGGTTCGCGAAGGCCTGCGCAACGTCGCTGCCGGCGCCAACCCGCTCGGCCTGAAGCGCGGCATCGAGAAGGCCGTCGAAAAGGTCACCGAGACGCTGCTGAAGTCGGCCAAGGAGGTCGAGACCAAGGAGCAGATCGCTGCCACCGCCGGGATCTCCGCGGGCGACCAGACCATCGGCGACCTCATCGCCGAGGCCATGGACAAGGTCGGCAACGAGGGTGTCATCACCGTCGAGGAGTCGAACACCTTCGGCCTGCAGCTGGAGCTCACCGAGGGTATGCGCTTCGACAAGGGCTACATCTCGGGTTACTTCGTGACCGATGCCGAGCGTCAGGAAGCCGTCCTCGAGGATCCCTACATCCTGCTGGTCAGCTCGAAGATCTCGACCGTCAAGGACCTGCTGCCGCTGCTGGAGAAGGTCATCCAGTCCGGCAAGCCGCTGCTGATCATCGCCGAGGACGTCGAGGGCGAAGCCCTGTCGACCCTGGTGGTCAACAAGATCCGCGGCACCTTCAAGTCCGTCGCCGTCAAGGCTCCGGGCTTCGGTGACCGCCGCAAGGC
>CAMFLL010000479.1 GCA_945957405.1 uncultured Mycolicibacterium sp.
CGATTCTTGCCCTCGAGCTCCTGGCCGGGTTCGGTCATCAGGACGATATCCACATCCGGTGGCAACACCGAACCGGCAAACTCGGCGTAGCGGCCCTCGAGGCCGATATTGATCGCACCTTTCAGATACCCCAGCGCGAACTCCTCGGGGCTGCGACCGTCGACCAGCAGGGCGCCGGCGTCGACCGCGGCGCGGACCTGTTCATAGCTCATGGCGTCGGGCATCTTGGTCTCGTCCAACAGCTCCCGGTCCTTGCGGTTGAGGATCGCGTCGTAGACGAAGTAACCGGGCGCGGGCGGCTGCCCCTCGGTGACCAGCGCCATGAAGGTCGCCTTGTCCGGTGCCCGCAGGGCGTAGTTGGTCGCCTTCTGCTCGCCGATCGTGGACCACAGGTCGGTGGACAGGTTCTTGCCGCACGCCGAGCCGGCACCGTGCGCGGGGTACACCCGCGTGGCATCCGGCAGCGGCATCAGCTTGTTGTGCAGGGAGTCGTAAAGCTTGTCGGCCAGCTCCTCGCGGGTGAAACCGATGGAGGCGAGCAGGTCGGGTCGGCCGACATCGCCGATGAACAGCGCGTCGCCGGTCAGCACCGCGTAGGGAACCTTGTCCCCGGCGTGTTCGTAGACCACGATGCTCATCGACTCCGGGGTGTGCCCGGGGGTGTGCAGGAACTCCAGCGTCACGTCACCGAGTGAGTAGCGCTCGCCGTCGGCGACGCCCAGGTACTCGAACTCCGGCTTTGCGACCGAGGAGTAGACGATCTTCGCGTCGGTGGCGCTCGCGAGCTCCAGGTGGCCCGACAGGAAGTCGGCGTGGAAGTGGGTCTCGATGACCAGTTCGATGGTCATCCCCAGCTCCTTGGCGTCGGCGATGTACTCCGCGACGTCGCGCTGTGGGTCCACAACAACTGCGCGCCCTGTGGTTTCGTCGCCGATCAGGTACGACGCATGCGACAGGCAGTCCAGGTAGTACTGGTTGAAGATCATCTTCTCGCTCCTTCTTCCCGGGAATCCGAAACACATATTGGCATATACCCCCATGGGTATGTCAAGTACCTCCGGGGGTATCTATATTCGGGATTGACAATACGGGTAGGGGTATGTGTATGTTACCGGAGTTGATACCCCTGGCGGTATCCGTCCAGGCCCTGTCGAAACCGACATGCGGACGAGGAAGCGAGGCGACCCTGATGATCGCGTTGACCATTGGCCTGGCCGTTTTCGTGGGCATCTCCCTGGGCCTGCTCGGCGGCGGCGGTTCGATCTTGATGGTGCCTCTGCTGGCTTACGTCGGAGGGTTCCCGCCCAAGTCGGCCATCGCTATGTCACTGCTGGTGGTGGGCGTCACCAGCGCCATCGCGGCGGTCGGCCATGCGCGTGCGGGCCGGGTGCGCTGGCGAGTCGCGCTGATCTTCGGACTGGTGGCGATGGGCGGCGCCTACGCCGGCGGACGGCTGGCCAGATTCATCCCGGATACCATGCTCCTGGTTGCCTTTGCGGCCATCATGGTCGCGGCCGGCATCGCGATGCTGCGTGGCCGTAAGGCCTGCGCCACAGACGTCGGGGAACGTCCTTTTCCGGTGGTGAAGATCGCGCTGCTGGGCGTTGCGGTCGGCCTGATCAGTGGACTCGTCGGTGCCGGCGGTGGGTTCCTCCTGGTGCCGGCGCTCGCACTGCTCGGGGGCCTGTCGATGCCGCTGGCGGTGGGCACGTCGCTGTTGGTCATCGCCATGCAATCCTTCGCCGGCTTCGCCGGTCACCTGGCCACCGAGCAGATCGATTGGCGGATAGCGGGTTTCATCACCGCGGCAGCGATCGTGGGAGCCCTGCTGGGCGGGCGGCTCGTCGGGGCGGTCAACCCGGACACGCTACGCAGGTTGTTCGGGTGGTTCGTCCTACTGATGGCGGCACTCATCCAGGCCGAGGAGATCAGCGTCAGCGTCGGTGCGGCGGCAGCCGGGCTGACCCTCATGGCGGCCACGATGTCGTTCGTGTGTGCCCGCTTCGGCAACTGCCCCTGGCGCCGCCTGACCCGACGACCCGCCGCGTCCGTCGCGGGGTGATGTGCGCGCGGAATAAAGGGATACCCTGGTGGGTAATATAGGGCAACTGGGAAAGGGGTGATCGCGTGGTCGGCAACGAGGAAAGCATGACGGCGGTACTGAACAGGTTGCGTCGTGCGCAAGGTCAGCTGGCCGGCGTGATCTCGATGATCGAAAGTGGTCGTGACTGCAAGGATGTCGTCACACAGCTTGCCGCGGTGTCTCGCGCGCTGGACCGCGCGGGGTTCAAGATCGTCGCCACCGGACTGCGGGAATGCATCAGCGGCGCCGGCCCCGACGGAAACGCGCCGATGACCGAGGGTGAACTGGAGAAGCTCTTCCTCGCTCTCGCCTGATCAGGCGGAATTTCGCCGCGCTGCATAGCCCGGCTGAACATCTCATCGCCGAGAACAGGGCGTGGCCGTCGGTGGACAGTGTGTCGAGCAATGCGGGGTGACAGCGCACCGCGAGGGGTATGGACGGGCAGAAACGGGATGATCGCCGGGTTGCGTTCGTGCACCCGGACCGTCGCCCGGAAGATCGTCGCGGTCTGGTCGCGGAAGGCGTCGGCGTTGGACGGTGCGCGCTGAGTGCCGGTACTAGGGTGGTTACCGCGGTCCTACGATGATGACGGGGCAGTGTGCGGCGTGGGCGACGGCGGTGCTGACTGAACCGAGCAGCAAGCCGGTATAGCCTCCGCGACCGTGGCCGCCGACCACCAATAGTTGTGCCTGTTGGGAGCCGTCGATCCGGGGGTGTGGCTGCACCGACGTGATGGTCGGAGACTGGGTTGACCGGGCACGTCGACTGGGCGCTTTGACGAGGTAAGGGTTGTCGTTGCGTCGATGAGGGAAGCCGCGTGACCGTGCACGGACCGGTCGTCCACTCTGCTGCTTGAGTGGGCGTCGGTTCCGGGTGCGGGTGGTGGACGTGATCGGTGAACCGATGTCTGGTGCGGCGCTGCACGATCGGCGCCCCCGTGGATCAGGGAGGTGATGGGTAACGAACCGCAGTACCGAATTGATCACTCGCGGTGGCCATTGAGTCATCGCCTCTGCACCCGCCGCTCGTGCGCGTGCGGAACAACGGACGGATGCCAGGTCTGCCCCGGGGACGACGCTGGTCACCGCGCAAACCGATAGCGCGAGTACATGTTTGACTGCAGTGCTGATCCAGGCTCAGGGTGAGAGTTCGTCGTCCGCGGCGGCGGTCTTTGGGACCTGTTCGGGTAGTTCACGCTGTTGACGCACAGGGGATGGGATCGGAGGTCAGCGCGCGGCGCCGAATCGAGGGTCCTTGGGGCAGTTGGCTTTCCGGGTGTGCATAGAACTCGTATTCCTGCTCCGGGTTCATGTCGGCGGCCGCCGATGGTTCGGCATGTCCAAGAGGCCGTGGCGGCGGCGGTGCATCAGGCGGGCTGCCCGAAGTTCTCGTCGATTTCGACGCGGACGTGGATGCCGAGTTTGGCGGCGATGTCGACCAGTGCGTCGAGGGAGAACTTGGAAATGTTTCCGCGATACAGATCCGACAGCCGGGGTTGGGTGAGCCCGAGATTGTGTGCGGCCGTGGTTTGCGACCAGCCGATCTCGGTGACCCGGCTGCGGATCGCCCGCATCAGCGCCGCCCGGACCCGGAGGTTCTCGGCCTCTTCGGGACTGTCGGCGATGTCCTCCCACACACTCATGATCGCCGTACCTAGCGGGCACCTCCTTCCCCGAACACACGCATGACCGAGGCGCGGCCTCTTCCCTCACCGTCCGTTGCATCGTCCTACAGCTCGATGGGTACCACGACCGCCTCCGACTCCCTCCCTGCGCCCGTTCCATGTCCCGGCTCCACACTGGTTATGGGATAGGCTGTTCCGCGCAGTTCGCGTGCCTTTCGAATGGAATGGTGGAGAGGGCCCATTCGATATTCGGAACCGTCAATCCTGTCCGAAGGAGCTTGCCTCCCAGCCGGGTCTCAGTGATCAACTGGCCCAATGGCTTCCGATCGTCAAGTGTGGCGGGGTGCGGGTCCTTGGTGGTCGTCCGGCGGGTTTCCTCGGAGTGACGGAGCGCCGATGCAGGCCCCGCCACCCGTGCCACGAACGTCGAGACGATGATCGTAGTGCGGTTGGACGATAACCCCGTCACATCCTGAACGTTCAGGTTTCTCAACTGGTTTGGTTATGTCTGTCACGCAAGTACGCCGACGGGATTGGGGGCTACGCACTGACATATTGAGCGGCGGGCAGAGGAATCGAGATGGCCAAACAGCTCGCGCGGCCGAACAAATCATCGAACTGTTGTCCACGCATCTCGCACTCACCGCGAGACTGCAAAATCCCTGCGAAACTTCTGATTCGAGTCATCGCAGCATATCCGCAATGGCGGCCCAGTACCGACCGCGGTCTGCTTCGGAAAGCCCGGACGGGAAAGTTGCGACGATATTACTGGTACTGCGCAGACCGTGCGCGTTCGCATACGCGCGCGCCGTATCCGGAGTGGGAAACGACGTGAGCTGGACGGTGTCGGTGACAATCGACTGGATGCATCCGACCGGTCGGCACGTCGACGTGACGTCCGCGGGACTCGGCACCGCGAGACCGCTATGGGCCAACGCTCGGATGAGTGAGGCCGGCGTAGGACGCTGCGCTCGGCTCAGCGACTGGGCATCTGCGCGAGCCGGAGTCGATGCCGCCACTGCCAACCCACCGCCCGTGGCGGTCGGCTGATCAGGTCTGGCACATGCACACGTCAGCGAGACGAAGGCTAGCGCAAGAAGGGGATCTGTCTCTTATACACATCTCCGAGCCCACGAGACTAAGGCGAAT
>CAMFLL010000480.1 GCA_945957405.1 uncultured Mycolicibacterium sp.
CCACCATAGTCCAGACCGTCCTCGCCTTCGAACACAGCTACCACGGCGGTGTCGGTGTGGCGATGGGTGTCTCTGGCGTCCACGTCGACGCCGGCGTGCAACCCGATCCCGACGCCGTTTTCCTGCCGTACCCCAACCCGTTCCGGCCTGTGCACGGTGACGTCGAGACCGACGAGGCCACCTGCCTTGCGCTCGCCGAACGTCATCTGGGCGGGGGCACGATCGCCTGCCTGATCGTCGAGCCCATCCTGTCCGACGGCGGGCTGATCGTGCCGCCCGACGGTTTTTTGGCCCGCCTGCACGACCTGTGCCGCCGCCACGGCGTGCCGATGATCTGCGATGAGGTCAAGATGGGCCTCGGCAGGCCGGGCACGCTGCACGCTTTCGAGCACGACGGCGTGGTGCCCGACATCGTCACGTTCGGCAAGGTGCTGGGCGGCGGACTGCCACTGTCGGCGGCTGTCGGGCCCGCCGCGATCCTCGACAACCCGCCCGCCGCGGCGCTGCTGACCACCGCGGGCAACCCGGTGTGCACGGCGGCCGGCCGCGCGGTGCTGGCAACGATCGTGGGTGAGGACCTTCCGCGGCGGGCGGCAACGGTAGGCGCGATATTGGCCGACGGGCTGCGGGCGTTGTCCGACAACCACATCGGCGATGTCCGCGGCCGGGGGCTGGCGATCGGCCTTGAACTGGTCGATGCCGATACGGGGGAACGCAGTCCCCAGTTGGCCGCCCAGGTGGTCTACCGTGCATGGGAGTTGGGCGCGGTGGTCTACTACGTCGGCGGAAACGTCCTGGAGATCACACCACCGCTGGTGCTCACCGAGACCGAGGCGGAGCGGGCGGTCGAGATTCTCGGCGCCGCGATCGCCGACGCGGTGGGCGGCAAGGTGGACAACGAGGAGGTCGCACGATATGCAGGCTGGTGAGTTGCCCGACGTCTTCGCCGGGGTGCACGGCGAGGTGCCCGATGCGCTGGCCGACCACCTGCGCGGTATGACGCTCATCGACCACCATGTCCACGGCAACTTCAACGCAGTCGTCGACCGGGCCGGTTTCGAAGCGTCCATCAACGAGGGCTCCAACGACCCGATCCCGGCCTTCATGACCCAGTTCGATTCGCCGCTGGGCCTTTCCATCCGGCGGTGGTGCGCACCGCTGCTCGGGCTCGAACCGCTGGCCGGTGCCGACGAGTACTGGTCGCGCCGTAGCGAACGCACCCCCGACGAGTTGGCGGCCCTGATGCTGCCCGCGGCGGCGGTGTCACGGTGGATCGTCGACACCGGCTTCAAGGGTGACCTCATCACCACCCCCGATGAGCTCACCAAACTCAGCGGTGTGCCGTCGTCGGAGATCGTGCGCCTCGAACGTCTCGCCGAGGACCTGCTGGAACAGGGCACCGCCCCGGACGACTTCCCGGCGGCGTTCCGGGCCGCGCTGCAGCTGGCGGTGGACAATCCGGATGTGGTGGGCACCAAGACCATTGCCGCCTACCGCATCGGATTCGACGTCGCCTGGACACGCCCGAGCGACGCCGAGGTGATCGCCGCGGCCCGCGAACTTCGTGGCCGGGACCACCCGCTGCGCGTCGACAGCGAGGTGTTGATCGCCTTCGGGGTGCATGAGGCCGCGGCGCACGGACTGCCGATCCAGGTCCACGTCGGCTTCGGCGACCGCGACCTCGATCTGCACCGCACCGATCCCATGCTGCTGCTCCCACTGCTGCGCGCGATGACGCCGGTGCCGGTGCTCCTGCTGCACTGCTACCCGTTCCAGCGTCAGGCGGGTTACCTGGCGCAGGCCTTCGACCACGTGAATTTCGATGTGGGACTGGGGATCAACTACCTGGGTGTGCGCTCGCCCGGGCTGGTGGCCGAGGCGATGGAAACCGCCCCGTTCGCCAAGCAGCTGTACTCCTCGGATGCCTTCGGCCCACCCGAACTGCACGTGCTGGGGTCGATACTGTGGCGGCGTGCCATGGGCCAGGTGCTCGGGGGCTGGGTTCGGGCCGGTGACTGCACCATCGAGGACGCCATCCGGATCGTGGACATGATCGGCGTACACAACGCCGAGCGGGTGTATGGCCTCTGAGAGCTCTACTTGGGCACGGAAATTCGGGCCAGATCTTCGGCGACCACGAGATCACCGGGGAATTCCTCGGCGGCCTCGTCGAGGTGACCGCGGGTATCGGTGTACCGCTGGGAGAAATGGGTGAGGACGAGTCTGCGCACGCCTGACTCGGCGGCGACCCGCCCTGCCTGTCGTGCCGTCAGATGGCCGTAGCGGGACGCCAATTCGGCGTCGGCGTCGAGGAACGTCGCTTCGATCACCAACAGGTCCACGCCGTCGGCCAGTGCGAAGACCGCATCACACAACCGGGTGTCCATGATGAAGGCGAATCGCTGGCCGCGCCGCTGCTCGGTGACATCTGCCAGTCGAACCACGCGCCCCTGCGTCTCCAAGGCGCCGTCCCGGCTCAGATGCCCCACCGCGGGACCTGCGATGCCGAACCGGTCGAGCAGCGCCGGCACGAAATGCCGTCGATCGGGTTCGACCAACCGGTACCCGAACGCGTTGACGGAGTGCTCGAGTCGGCGCGCCTGCAGAGTTCCGAAGTCGGCGTCGGCGATGACGCCGTCACAGTCGACCGGGTGTTCGCGAACATCGGTGTCGTCGTGGAATTCGCTCGCCCGCCGCAAGCGCGTGAAGAACTCCTGACCTGACGCCGGGAAGTAGGCGTGCACGGGACGGCGGACACCGTCCAGCGAAATACGTTGCAGGACACCAGGTACACCGAGGCAATGGTCGCCGTGGAAGTGGCTCAGGCACAACCGCGTCACACTGCTGGCCGGCACACCCGCGAGCAGCATCTGCCGCTGAGTGCCCTCGCCGGGGTCGAACAAGAAGCCTTCGCCATCCCAACGCAGCAGATACCCGTTGTGATTACGGTGTCGCGTCGGCACCTGACTTGCGGTGCCCAGGACGACGAGCTCGCGGACCGACACCTGACTACATTACGACCGCGCAGCCGACCATCTGATTACTGCCACCCGACGATCAATCTCTGCCGACGGAAATTGAACCAGGGATGCGCGGGTTGTAGCAGGCAGACCGGCCGGAAGGGATTCCCACCGGACCACCTGAGAACCGAGAACCGAGAACGAAGAACGAGAACGAAGAAGAGGGATCGACATGAAGAAGTTCGGATTCACCACCATCGTCGCCACTGGTTTCGCCGCCGCCCTGTTCGGGCTGGCCGCGCCGGCCGCCGCGGATTCCGTGCACCACGATTGGGTGCAGGAAATCCATCCCACGGCCACTGTGGGTTCGGCCACCTCGACGTTCGGCAACGGCCGCTGACGACGAACTGCACCAAAAAGGGGCGCCCTTCGGGACGCCCCTTTTGTCGGCGCCGAATGCCGACACGAAATTTTTCCGGTGGGGATGTCGAGAACGTCGTGGCGGCTCCGTCCCATGGGTAAGTGACCAACTAGGGTCGCGAACCTGAAGGGAGAACCGCATGGCCAAGTACCTGTTCCTGAAGCACTACCGGGGAGCTCCGGCGTCCGTCAATGACGTTCCGATGGATCAGTGGACGCCCGACGAGATCGAGGCGCACATCAAGTACATGAACGACTTCGCGGCCCGGTTGGAAGGCACCGGCGAATACGTCGACAGCCAGGCGCTGGCACCCGAGGGCGCGTGGGTCCGGTCGGACGGTGAGGGCAGGCCGCCCGTGACCGACGGCCCGTTCGCCGAGACCAAGGACCTCATCGCGGGCTGGATGATCGTCGACGTCGACTCGTATGACCGCGCCGTCGAACTGGCCGGCGAATTGTCCGCTGCACCCGGCGCCGGTGGCCGCCCGATCCATGAGTGGCTCGAGGTGCGTCCGTTCCTGACTCACGCGCCGACCGTCACCGAGTGATGGATGACGCCCGGCTGCGGGATCTGATTCCGGGCGTCCTGGCTGCACTCGTCCACCGCGGCGCGGACTTCGCGACCGCGGAGGACGCGGTGCAGGAAGCCCTGGTGCGGGCCTGGGAGACGTGGGTACCGGCACCGGACGGACAGCCTGACGATCCCCGCGGCTGGCTGATCACCACCGCGTGGCGGCGCTTCATCGATATCACCCGGTCCGACACGGCGCGGCGGGACCGCGAGGCACGGGTCGCGCAGATGGACGCCGCCGCCCGCCCAGATGCAGTGACCACCGAACTCGACGACACGTTGGCGCTCTACTTCCTGTGCGCGCATCCGAGCCTCACCCCCGCCTCGGCCGTCGCACTGACACTGCGGGCGGTCGGTGGCCTGACCACCCGCCAGATCGCCCAGGCCTATCTGGTGCCCGAGGCGACCATGGCCCAGCGCATCAGCCGGGCCAAACGCGTCGTCAGCAGTGCTGTCCTCGATCAACCCGGCGACCTGAGCACCGTGTCGCGAGTGCTGTATCTGGTGTTCAACGAGGGATACAGCGGTGACATCGACCTCGCCGCGGAGGCGATCCGGTTGGCTCGGCAGTTGGCGGCCACCACCGCAGACGAAGAGGTCGCGGGCCTGCTCGCCCTGTTCCTGCTGCATCACGCCAGGCGCCCGGCCCGGATGCGGGCCGACGGCAGCCTCGTCGCGCTCGCCGAACAGGACCGCAGCCTGTGGCGCCGTGACCTGATCGCCGAGGGTGTGACCGTGCTCCAGGCGGCGTTGGCCCGCGACCGCTTGGGGGAGTATCAGGCGCAGGCCGCGATCGCGGCACTGCACGCCGACGCGCAGCACGCCGACGAGACGGACTGGGTGCAGATCGTCGAGT
>CAMFLL010000481.1 GCA_945957405.1 uncultured Mycolicibacterium sp.
GGGCGGGGGGGGGGGGGGGGGGGGGGGCGCCGGCCCCCCGGGGGGGGGCCCGGGGGGGGGTGGCGGGCGGCCCCGACGCCGGACCCGGCGATGCCTGCGGCACCGCTGATCCACCCACCTCCGACGAGCACCCGACGGCGGTCATCAATACGATGGCGCCCAGCATCCAGAGACGTTGTCGCATGGGCGGTTACCGAGGCACCTTCTGCGCCATCTGAGACGCGACGGGACCGCCCAGGTTCGCTGTGCCGACCGTGCACACCGACGCACCCACCACGACGTTGCCGCGGGCCATCCCCTGCTGGTTGCACCACCAGTCACCGGCGCCCTGTTGATGAGCCAGGTTGGCCAGCTGGGTGCCGCTGGGACTGAACATCGCCACCGACACAGTCCACTGCGAGGTGGTGCCACCTTCGGTCAACGACACCGTCTTCATATTGCACAGGCTCCAGCGCTGACTCTCGTTGGCCAGGTATGCGGCTGCGGCGGGACCGTCGGGAAACGCGATGGCCCACTGCTGGATCCGCATGCGGCTCGGGTCGTCGGCGTGCCGGAGCAACTGGGTGCGGACGGCGGTGAAATTGGCCCCGTCCAGACCGGCGGTGCTCGGCATCAGCATGACACCGCCGCAGTCGGGCCGATCGGTGGTCTGCTCGATCGGTGTGCTGCCGTCACCGGCGGCCGTCACCGGGGCCTTGACCACCTCCTGCAGCTCACCCGGCGTCAGCAGCAGCGCGGCCAAGCCGTCGGCACCGATGGTGCCTGGCGCCGCCGACGACGTGGCGGGCGGCTCACCCGGAGCCGACGTGGCGGGTCCGGGGGTGGTCCCCGCCGACGTGGCGCCCGCCGCTGTCGGCCCAGGCGAATTGCCATCACCCCCAGTCGATTTGACGATCACTATGATGGCGGCCACCAGGACCACGACGGCGACCACGGTGAGCGCAATCCATTTCCACATCCCGCCGCGTCCCGGCTGTGGCTGCGGCTGATACCAACCGCCGGGCTGCTGCGGATACTGCGGCGGCCCAGGCTGCGGTGGATACCATTGCTGCGGAGGTGGTCCTGGCCGTTTCGGCGGGATCCAGACCGTGCGCTCGTCGTCGCCGGGCCGATTGGAATCATCACTGCCCATTGCGGTCATTCCTCACTCGGCTCAGACCTTGATCTTTCGGAAAATGGCCTCTTGTACCGCAACCGCCTGATCGGTGGTCGCCTCGTTACCGCAGACCATGACGTCGGCCACCACCGACGAGTAGCTGCCGAGCGCGCGCCCGCAACGCCAGCCGTCGCCACCCTCGGCGATGTTCAGCATGGCCAGGCCGTATTTGGTGTCGACGGGTTCGCCCATGGTGGTGACAACGGTCTGACCGTCGGAATCGGTGCGCTTCATCGACGCGCCGCCGCACGCCTGCCACAGCGGGCGGGCCGCGTCGATGACGACACGCGCATCCTCCACCGACGGGAACGACACCAGCATCTGGGTGGCGTTGCGCGTCGAATCAAGACCCTGGACGTCACCGTCGGCCAACCGCTGGCCGGCGACGAACTGGTACTTCGACGTGGCGAACGTGGTGTTCATCCCCGGTGTCAGCGCGCCGGTGCAGCCCGGATTCGAGTAGTCGGCGCCGGGTGCCGGGACGAAGATGTCGAAGTAGGTGTTCCCGAACATCTGCGGCACCGACCCGATGAGCGGTGCCACTTCGTCGGCGTCCAGCAGGACCAGGCCCAGTTTGAACTTGTCCTCGAATGTCACCGCCGGCGCGGCGGCCGCGGTGTCGGCAGGCGTCGACGCCGGTGCGGCGGCCGCGGTGTCGGCAGGCGCCGCGGGTCGGTCCGGCGAGCAGGCCGCGACGACCAGTACCGCCGCCAGCGCCAGGCTGGACCGCCACCCTCGAAGTCCGAATGTCATTGTGGGCCGCCGATCTTCGCGGTGAGGAGTTTCACCAGGCCGACCGCGCCGTCGGTACCCGCGTCGATCTTGCAGTCGACCGACTCGGCAATGACGTTGGTGCGCAACGCCACGGCGCGTCCGCACCGCCAGCCGTCGCCGCCCTCACCGGTGTTGACGATCGTGACGATGCCGTCGGCGTCGGTGACCGGCTTCCCCACGATCCAGAAGGAGTCGCCGTCATCGTCGGCCGATTTGAGGTTCACGGTCATGCCCGCGCAGGACTGCATGGCGGATGTGACCTTGTTGAAGGCCGCCGCCGCGCTGGTCACGTTGGGGAAGAGCGCACCGCCGACCCAGGACACGCGGGTGGCGTCGACCTTGCCGTCCGCCGGATCACGCACGGTCAGGTAGCGGACCGACGCATACCCGCTGCCGCGGTACGCCACGGCATCGAATGGTGTCGCGACGGGACCGCACTGGGCATCGACGGGGTATTTCGCGTCGACAATGTTCTCGCGGTGCTTGACCTCAGAGGACGGCGGCAAACCCAACTGATTGAGCAGCGCGTCCGATGACGGTATCGCGGCTTCGAACGCAGACTGGTCCAGCAGGTCCGCACCCGCGGCGCCGGCACCGGTCGGCGCAGCGGGGGCCTGCCCTTCGGCGCTCACATTGCTGGATTCGCCACCGCGCACGCTCACCACGACGGCCACGGTCACCGCGATCACGGCGACCACCGCCGAGGTCAGGGCCGCCCACTTGACCACGTTCGGGCCGCGACCGCGCGGCGGTGGTGGCGGCGAGCCCCACATCGGGGCGGGGGCACCGGGCGGGCCGGGGATGCGCACCGTCGCGTCGTCGGACGGATTCGGACCGTACGGATATCCGCGGTACGGATCCGTCATTCAGCACCTCCCCGGTCAACAGTGCGGTCTACCGTGCGCTGACGATACCTGACGAGTACACCCGTCGATGACACGTATTCTGGCTACCTGACCAGCACACGAAGGGGGCAACGACGTGTACCCACCAGGTCCGCCGTACCCGATGCAGCCGGTATATCAGCCCGGCCCGCCGCCCGCCGAACGCCGGGCGAAGATCGTCGCACTGACCACCAGCGCACTGGCGGTGGTGGCCGTGATCGTGGCCGGTGTCGTCGTTCTCACCGGCAACGACGGCACCGCGCGGGGTGGCGAATCGGTGACCGCGACCGGTAAACCGGGACCTGCTGCGGGAACGCCCGCGGCGACGGCCTACGCCTACGTGAAGGCACTTGCCGACGGTGACGCGGCCGCCGCGCTGGCGACATCGGCGGTGCCGCCACGTTCGCTGCAGTACACCACCAAGGATGTCCTTCGCATGCAGTTGATGCGCGCGCCGATCACCGACATCGCGGTCGAAGACGCCCCGGCCGCCGGTGACACCGACACCCGCAAGACGGTCACGATGTCGGCAAAGTTCGGTGATCAGCAATCATCGGCGACCGTCGTCATGGTCAAGCCCGAAGGCAGCGCGGACTGGATGATGCCGAAAGCGGCCATCACCGTGGCCGGGCTGCAACCCGATTGGCAGAACAAGATCGTCAAGGTTTTCACCCTGGCCGGCATCCCCGCGGTGGAGGAGACCGATTCGGTCGTATTCCCCGGTGCCACAGCGGTTTTCTCGGCGAGCCCCTATCTTGACGTGACGACCGCGCCGCTGCTGCTCGACTCCTTGGGATCCGACGCGTCGGCGACGTGGTCACCGAAGGCGGCGATCAACGACCGCGGCCGGGCGGCCACCCTGGATGAGATCGCCTTCCGGTTGAAGTCCTGCTTCCGGCCCGACCTGGCGGCCGGCTCGACGCTGCCCTGCCCGCCCGCGCCGGCGGGGGTCGATCTGTCGAAGGTCACCGACGTCGGCCCCCTGACCGACAGCTCCAAGGTGACCTACGGCGACCTGGACCAGTCCACGTTGACGATGCCGGTGACCGGGCAGGTCGCCTACACCCTGACCGTCGACTCCGGGTCGGTTCCCGCGACCGCCGACATCAACGCGACGATGGACTTCACGCAGCCCGACACCGAGCCGTTCCTCGACTTCCCGTAGAACCCCGCAGAACCCCGAAGAACACAGCCCGCCGAGCAGACGCAAAGTCACCCACTTTGCGCGGAAAAAGGGCGAGTTTGCGTCTGCTCGCCAGGACGTCAGGCGCCCTTGAGTCGCACCGCCAGATAATCCGAGACGGCGTCGATCGCGACGCGTTCCTGCGTCATGGCGTCGCGTTCACGAATCGTGACCGCGTGGTCCTCGAGGGAGTCGAAGTCCAGCGTGACGCAGTACGGGGTACCGATCTCATCCTGGCGGCGGTACCGGCGACCGATCGCGCCGGCGTCGTCGAACTCGATGTTCCACGACTTGCGCAGTTCGGCGGCCAGGTCGCGGGCCTTGGGTGAAAGGTCGGCGTGGCGCGACAACGGCAGCACCGCGGCCTTGACGGGCGCCAGACGCGGGTCGAGCCGCAGCACCGTGCGCTTGTCGACGCCGCCCTTGGCGTTGGGCGCCTCGTCCTCGTGATAGGCGTCGACGAGGAACGCCATCAGGGATCGCGTCAGACCGGCTGCCGGCTCGATCACGTACGGCACATAACGGGTGTCGGTGCCCTGGTCATAGAACGACAGGTCGACACCGGAATGCTTTGAGTGCGTGGACAAGTCGAAATTCGTGCGGTTGGCCACACCCTCGAGCTCACCCCACGGGTTGCCGTGGAAGCCGAACTTGTACTCGATGTCGACCGTGCGGTCCGAGTAGTGCGACAGCTTCTCCTTGGGGTGCTCGTATAGCCGTAGGTTGTCGCGGTCGATGCCGAGGTCGACGTACCACTGCAGCCGGGTGTCGATCCAGTACTGGTGCCACT
>CAMFLL010000482.1 GCA_945957405.1 uncultured Mycolicibacterium sp.
CCACAACTCCACTATCCTCTTCGTCGGCAGCGTCAGATGTGTATAAGAGACAGACTTCGGACTGGTGCACGGTGACGTCAAGCCGGCCAACATCCTGCTCACCGATACCGGCCAGGTGAAGGTGACTGACTTCGCCATCGCTAAGGCATTCAATGCGGACCTCGCGAATCAGACGGGCGCACTGATGGATACGGCGTACTACTTCGCGCCGGAGCGAACCCTCGGCGGCAACGCCGCCCCGGCCAGCGACGTCTACTCCCTGGGTGTCATCGCCTACGAGATGATGGCAGGGGAGCACCCGTTCACCGGCGACGGGGCCGTGGCCGTGGCGCGGCAGCACACCCTCGCGGATGTGCCGCCCCTGCCCACCGCGATCATGCCGCCGATGCGGGAACTGATCGCGATCGCCACGGCCAGAGATCCCTCACGTCGGTTCCGTGATGGCCACGCGTTCGCCAACGCCGTCGCGAATGTGCGGTCGGGTCTCTAGATCAACAGCGCATCGCAGGTGATCGGCAGATCCCGCACTCGTACACCGGTCGCGTGATACACCGCGTTGGCCACCGCGGCCGCCGCGCCGACGATGCCGATCTCACCGGCGCCGCGCGAACCCATCGGGCTGGCATGCTCGTCGACACTGTCGAGCCAGATGGCGTCGATGTCGGGGACGTCGGCGTGCGCGCTGATGTGATAACTCGCCAGGTCCTGCGTGACGATGTGGCCGAAGCGATGATCGCGCACGCTCTCCTCGTGCAGCGCCATCGACAAGCCCATCGTCATGCCGCCGATCAGTTGTGAGCGCAGGGTTTTCGGGTTGATGGCTCGGCCGACGGAAAAGACGCCGAGCATGCGCGCGATATGGACCTCGCCGGTGTACCGACTGACCTTCGCCTCGGCGAACTGCGCGCCGAACGAGTACATGCCGTAGTTCTCGGATTCGTCGTCGTCGGGCTGCTCGGCGACAGTGGCGGCACCCGGTGACGGGTTGTCGCCGTGGTCCTGCCGGAACTGTTGGGCGGCAGTGTGAATGGTGGCGCCCCAGGAGCTGATCCCCGACGAACCGCCTTCCACCGATGCCGACGGCAAATCGGTGTCACCGATTTGGAGGTCGACGTTCTCGACGTCACAGCCCAGGACATCGGCGGCGACCTGCGTCAGCGCGGTCCACGTGCCGGTCCCGATATCGACGGCGCCGATCTGCACGGCATACCGCCCCGGCGCCACACACTCGATCCGGCACGCGTTGCCGGGCATCACCATCGCCGGGTACACCGAGGAGGCAACGCCGCAGCCGATCAACCATTCGCCATTGGAGCGAACCCCCGCCTTGGGATTGCGCGGCTCCCAGCCGAAGCGCTCGGCGCCGGTGCGCAGGCATTCGACCAGTCGGCGGTCTGACCACGGGTTCCCGGTCTCGGGGTCGACGTTGGGTTCGTTGCGGATACGCAGCTCGATCGGGTCGAGGTCACACGCAACCGCCAGCTCATCCATCGCGACCTCCAGCGCGAAGACGCCGGGGCATTCGCCGGGGGCACGCATCCAGAATGGAACCGGCACATCGAGTTTCGCCAACCGGTGACTGGTCTTGCGGTTGGGGGAGGCGTACATCATCCGCGAGGGAACCGCGGTCTGCTCGGCGAATTCTTTGACGGTGGCGGTCTGCTCGACGACGTCATGGCTCAGCGCGGTCAGCGTCCCGTCGCGGCGCGCGCCGAGGCGGATGTGCTGGATGGTGGGGGTGCGGTAACCGACGACGGCAAACATCTGCTGGCGGGTGAGCGCCAGTTTCACGGGCCGCCCGCTGCAGCGTTGCGCGGCCATCACCGCCAGCACATTGTGCGAGTGCGGTGCACCTTTCGCGCCGAAGCCGCCGCCGACATTCTTGGCGATGACCCGGATGTTCTCCTTATCGAGATCGAACAGCGCGGCCATCTGCTCGCGGCAGGCGTGCACGCCCTGGGTCGAGTCGCGCAGCGTCAACCGAGGGCCGTCGTTGTCCCACAGCGCGATACAGGCGTGCGGTTCCATCGGGTTGTTGTGCTCGTGCGGGGTGGTGTAGGTCTGATCGACAGTGACCTCGGCGTCGCGCAGTGCGGCACCGACATCGCCGTCGGATGTGTCGGCGGGGTAATCGGGGTTGACCGTCTCCGGTGTGTACAGCCCTGGATGGTCGACGCGCAGTTCGGTGTCGTGGGCCGCGGCGTGATAATCGACGCGGACCAGACCGGCTGCGTGGCGGGCGGTTTCGGCGCTGCCGGCGATCACGCCGCCGATGATCTGCCCGCGGTAGTGCACGGCGTCGTCCTGCAGAATGGTCAGGTCGCCGTCGGAGGTGTCGGCCAGCTTGGGGGCATTGAAGACGGTGAGCACCGCGTGCACACCGTCGATGGCTTCGGCATCGGCGGTGTCCATGGCGGTGATGCGCCCGTTGGCGATGGTGGACTGGATCGGGTGCAGGTACAGCGGGGCGACAACCTGGTACTCGAAGGCGTAGGGCGCGGTGCCGGTGACCTTGGCGGGCCCGTCGAGGCGGGTGAGAGTGGTGCCGATGGCGCGGGGTTGCACGGTGGTCATCACTGATGTCCTTCCGTGAGACTGAGCAACGTGGCGACCATCGCGCGATGGGTCAGCTCGACCTTGAACTCGTTGCCCTTCAACGGGTGTGCCTGGGAGAGTTCGGCATCGGCGGCCCAGCCGAAGATGTCCTCGATCGCGGGTTGATTGACCAGGGCCTCCTCGGCGCGCCGCGCCCGCCACGGTTTGTGTGCGACACCGCCCAGTGCGATGCGGGCCGACGTGATGATGCCGGCGTCGATCACCAGCTCGGCGGCCACCGACGTCAGCGCGAACGCGTAGGACGCGCGGTCGCGGACCTTGCGGTAGGTGGAGCGTGCGCCTTCGGGTGGCGGCGGGATGTAAACGGACGTGATGAGCGCGCCGTGGGGGAGGTTGGTGTCGCGGTCGGGTCGGTCGCCGGGCAGGCGGTGGAAGGTATCGACCGGCACGCGGTGTTCACCGTCGGCGTCGACGTAGATGACATCGGCGTCCAGCGCGGCCATTGCGACCGCCATGTCGGAGGGGTGCACGGCGACGCAGTGGTCGGAAGCACCGAGGATGGCGTGATAACGGACGTAGCCGCCGATGGCCGAGCAGCCCTCGCCGGGGGTGCGTTTGTTGCATGGGGTGGTGACGTCCTGGAAGTACACGCAGCGGGTGCGTTGCAGCAGGTTGCCTGCGGTGGTGGCGAGGTTGCGCAGTTGTCCTGACGCCCCGGACAGCAGCGCGCGGGTCAGGACCGGGTAGTTGGTGCGGACGATGGGGTGGGCGGCCAGGTCGCTGTTGCGGACGTCGGCGCCGACGCGCAGTGTGCCGTCGTGGAGCTGTTCGATGTAGTCCAGGGGCAGGTGGCCGACGTCGACCACCAGGCGCGGTTCGGCGATGCCGAGTTTCATGTGGTCGACGAGGTTGGTGCCGCCGGCCAGGAAGACGGCGTCGGGCCGGTTGGCGACGGTGGTGACGGCGTCGTCGACGCTGGTGGCGCGGTGGTAGGCGAAGGGGATCATCGGGCGGCCTCGTGGATGGCGGCGACGATGTTGGGGTAGGCCGCGCAGCGACACAGGTTGCCGCTCATCCGTTCTCGGATCTCTTCGTCGGTGAGCTCCGGTGCGGCGTCCAGGTCGTCGGTGACGTGGCTGGGGGCACCGGATTTGACCTCGTCGAGCATGCCGACGGCCGAGCAGATCTGGCCCGGCGTGCAGTAACCGCACTGGAAGCCGTCGTGCTCGAGGAACGCCTGCGCGACGGGGTGCAGTGCCTCGTCGTCGCCGAGGCCGGCCGCGGTGATGATCTCCGCGCCGTCGTGGGCCACGGCCAGCGCCAGGCAGGTGGTGGCCCGGCGGCCGTCGAGCAGCACCGTGCAGGATCCGCATTGCCCGTGGTCGCAGCCCTTTTTCGGGGCGGTGACACCGAGGTGTTCGCGGAGCAGGTCGAGCAGGGTGGTGCGGGTGTCGACGTGGGCGTGTCTTTCGGACCCGTCAACGCGCAGGGTGAGGTCGGTGAAGTGGGCTGACTCCATTGCCGCGGATTACCCCGCGGTGCGGGGGTCAAACGAAGAGCCGGTATCACTCCTTGTCGCGCAACCGCACCATCCGCGTCGTCGAACTCTCGTCGAGTTCCACCAGGTCCGAGCGCGAGCGCAGGAAATCGCTGAAAGACCGGAAGCCCAGCGATTTTTCGCTGAACGACGGGTCCATTCGTTTCATCTGCGCCTTGACCGCCGAGTTATGCAGCCAGTCGGCGTCATCCTTCTCCAACCCGATCCGCAAGGCGCGGGTCAGTAGCCCGGAGGCGGCGGCCTGCGGATCGGGTGGTTCGGGTTCATCGGACGACTTCGCTTGCCGGGTACGCCTTTTGGGCGGTGGCTTCTCATCGGCCGGCGGTTCGAACACGGGGATGCCCGGCAGCGCGTCGTAGGTGACAAACTCGTCGCAGGCTGCGGCCAGCGACCGGCTCGACGATCCGGCGACGCCGATGCCCACCACGTAGCGGCCCAGCCTCTTGCAGCGTTGAGCCAGGGCGATGTAGTCGGAGTCGCCGGCGACGATCACCACATGCGTCAGGTCCGGCAGCCGGAACATGTCCTCGACGGCGTCGACCGCCAGCCGGATGTCGGCGCCGTTCTTGCCGTACGCCGCGGCCGGGAACAACTGCACCAGATCGACGGCCCTACCCACCAGTTGGCCGCGGTAGCCGGCGTTGACTTCGGCGGACCAGTCGGCGTA
>CAMFLL010000483.1 GCA_945957405.1 uncultured Mycolicibacterium sp.
CCGTTGGCGTCGTCGAGGCCGTCGTTGTCGGTCACCACGTACAGATTGCCGTTACCGGCGACCGCGAAGCCTTCGACCTTCTCCTGCACGAAGCCGTTGGTGGCCTGCAGATCGGGAAGGATGTTCCGCGCCAACGTCTTCGGCAGTACCTTCGGCGCCTCGCTCGCCGAGGCGGCACCGGCCTCGGTGGGGATCTGCACCCGGTAGATGGCCTTGACGCGAGCGTCAGGACCGTTGAGCTTGTCGCGTTCGAGCACCAGCAGCGCACCATCGTGAACGCTGATCTCGGACAACCCGATCCAGTCACCCTCGGTGTCGGTGCTCTCCAGCTGGTAGCCGAACCATTCCCACTTCTTGCCGGCCGGGGTATAGCGGCCCAGCCTGACCACACCCTTGGGATCGGACTTCAGCTCCCGTTGCAGCGCCACCCAGATGGTGTCACCGTCGACGGCCACCCCTTCCAGGCCCTGACTCTCGAGTCCCGCCGCGATGTCGGCCGGCAACGACACCTTGTCCTGAACGGCACCGTCGGCTCCCACTGTGATCAGCTGGTTGCCGGCGCCGTCTTCACCCTCCACGGCCAGCACGAAGCCACCGTCCGGCTTGGCGGCAACACCCTCGATGTCGAGTGTCACCGGTTCGCCGCCGTCGGTGAGCGGCAGCGCGGTGTCGATCAGCGCCGGGGTCTTCGCGGTGTCGATGCCGAGGATCCGGGACGGCCCATAGGCGATGTCGGTCGAGGTGTACAGCCGGTTCTCGTCGGCCGGATCGGCCGACAGGGCACCCAGGGCGCCCCAGCCGATGGGTGCGTCGTCGACGTCGCCGGAGATGATGGACGGGAACGCGGGTTTTCCGGCGGCCGATGCGAACTGGTCACCGTAGCCGTAGATGTTGACCGAAGCACGCACCCGGGCCTCGGCGTCGTCGGCCTCCGATGAGATCACCAGCAGGTTGCGCGACGGGATCGGCAGAATGCCTTCAGGGCCGGGGGTGGTCGGCAGGATCTGCCGGAACTTGGGTGCTGTGGGATCGCTGACGTCGTAGACCGCGACGAAATTGCTCCGCTCCGAGGCGATCAGCGCCGTCGGGATGCCGCCCACCTCGGTGATGGCCAGTCCTTCAGGCTCGGGTCCTTTGGACTCTGACCGGCTTTCGATGTGCAGCCCGGTGCGCACGGCGAGTTGCTCCACCGAATTGCCTGCGTCCCAGACCACCTCACCGGTGCCCGCGTCGAAGATGGTCCAGCCGCGGGTGCCGCCCTTCCAGTCGCCCTCATTGGCGGTCGCGACGTGATCGTCGTCGACCCAACCGATGGCGTCGGGCTCCCGCGGCGTGTCGGGGATCGAGCCGGTCTGGTCGATGGTGCCGTCCTCAGCGGTGTCGATACCCGCCACGGATTCGCTTCCCGCGCTGAAGATCTTCTGCACCGTACCGGTCTTACCGTCGATGATGGCGATACCGTTGTTCTCCTGCAACGTCATCGCGATCTGCCCGCGCGAGTTGATGCTGACGTATTCGGGTTCGAGATCTTCGGGGGTGTCCAGGCCAGCGGCACGCGCTGCCTCGACATCGAAGTCGATCTTGCGGGCCTTCCAAGCCGAGGGTTCACCGGCCAGGTCGATCAGCTGCAGGAAACCCGTCGGTGGCTGCGGAAGGTCGCCCTCGTCCTTGCCGGGCGGGGTGAATTCCTCGTTCCGTTGGTTTTCCATCGCGATGGCGGCGAATGCGCCGTCCTTGCTGATCGCGATGGAATCGGGTTGGCCGCCGAGGTCGATACTGTGCACCCGGGTGCGGTCGCTGACCCGCACGATGTCGACGCGGCCCGACGGGTGGGCGAAGTCACCACCGGTGGTGTCGACGACCACCAGCACGAAATCGCCGACGGCTGCCACCGACGTGGGCTGATCGTCGGCGTGGCCGAGCTCGGCCAGCGAAAGCGTGCCCTGCCCAACGGGTTTACCCGCATCACGGATATCGATGAACCCGATACGCTTGGCGAGGGCGTCGGTGTAGATGACGGTGTTACCGTCGGGCGTGACCGTCGAGATCTCGGCGACGGTTTCCTTCTCGACCGGATCCTCGGCGGGCTTGTTGAGGTAAACCGGGTAGGTGGCGGTGCGGTGATAGCGCTCGGCCGCCGGCAGGTTGAAGTCGATCGGCGATGCGGCGCGCGGGATGTCGGGCGCCGTGGTTGCGGGAGCGGGCTCATTGGTGTCGGTGGAGCACGAGGCCAGCAGCACTGCTGCCGTCGTCGTCGCTGCCGTCGCGCGGATGAACTTCGCCGTGGCCATCAATCGCCCTCTTCAGTTGTGCCTGTGGGATCGGTGTGAGCTTGCTTCGGGCAGGTGACTTCATGGCAATGCCTGAGTGAACACCGGGCCACCGATAGGCGGCACTCGGGTGTCTGATTAGGTGGAGCCGGTCACGGGATCAGAGCTGTGCGCATCCCCGGTGTCATCAGGTCGGCGATCTGGTCCCACGGCACCGTCGCCGGAAAGTAGTCGCCCATGGCGTGCACCACCGGGACGTAGGCATGGAAGCCGTCGGCGGTCGGTACCCAGTTCAGGAAGTTGTCGATCGTGGCGGGCGTCAACGGGGCGACATCGGGATTGTCCTGCGTGACAAGGGTTGTGAGGCGTTCAGCGGCGCCCTGCTGATCGACGAAGACATCCTTGAGCAGGATCGGCTGCGCGGTGTCGGCGTTGATGGCAATGGTGGCCACCGAATTGTTCGGATGCGCCGCGCCGGCGGCATACCAGTTGAAGACCGCGACACCGGCGACGACGTGCGGCGTGATGGTGGTGACGCGGCTGCGTTCGTCTCCGGCGAGCGATCCGTCTTCGACCGTCGTATCGGAATCCGGTCCGACCACTTCATCGAGCGCGGTCCGCATCCCGTTGTTGAACCGGTCCCGCACGGCCGCCGATCCCCCGGTCACCTGGGGCAGCTGAACGTTGATCGAGGTCGACCCGCGGTTCTCCTGGACCGGTACCAATGTCGCTTCGTACTGCGCGGGCGCCGCGGTGGTGGTGGTCATGGTCACGGTGGTGCCGCCCACCGAACTCGAGGCCGGGCTGCTCGACGTGGACGGCGCCGGTGGCGCGTCCTTGTTACCGCATGCGGCGGCCACGACGGTCAGTCCGACCGCCATCCACGTCACGGGCCTGCGCGAAATGGGCACGCACTGATGCTCTCAGCTTTGCGCGGCAACGTGCACCGAACAGAGATTCCCGGGCACCTACCGACAACGTGCTCCGATTGTCGCTGTTGTCGCGGGTTGTCGCTCTTAGGTGGGCACTCTGGCAACCGACTCTCCCGCGGGACAGATAGCGGGGCCATGCCGCTGACTGTGACAAGCGGTTCTCGCCTCAGTTGTGAAGCGGGACATGGACAGCGCACACAATTCCGGGGGCACGTGCGATGCGAGTGTCCAATGTCGCCAGCGGGGCACCAATGGCCTCTGCCACAGCGACATAGGCGGCGTCGTAGCTCGTCAAGTTCGGCCGAAGCTGCCACACCCGTGAGGCAATCGCTTCATACGGCCACAGTTCGATCGGCAGGTCATTCAGATCGGCGTGTGCTTGCGCCGCCTGATCTGACCCGATGAGTCCCGACGTCTCGTGACGGCGCAGGATGTTTGAGCATTCGAAGGGCATCAGCGCAGGCGCATAGAGCTCGGCGCCCGCGATTGTCTCGGTGGCCCATATGCCGTCGGGTCCTGCATCCGCGAGCAGTGCGACGATCGCCGAGGCGTCGCAGCACAGTGCCGTCACTTGCGCTCCGCGTCACGAGCGGACAAGATCGCCGCCGCGTCGACGCGCACGCCCGTCGCGTTGACACGCGCCCGCGCGCGGGCGATCACGTCATCGACCGACGGCTTCTCGGCGGTCGACACCAGCACACCCCGCAGATATTCCTGTAGCGACTTTCCGGCGCGGGCTGCGCGGGCGGCCAGCTCGTCCCGCACCGACTCAGGTACATCGCGCACGGTTATCGCCACCATGCATGCAATATAGCAGCATTGCCTGCATGGTGGCAGCATCGCGGCTGGACGTGCCGCCGAATTGACGCATTCGACAGCGAGTCGCGACCAGCGCCCAGAGATGGTGCCTATGCTGCGCCTCATGCCCGACTACGCGCCGTCGTTGCCGCCCTCTCTCGACAATGTTCCCGTCCACGAAGGGCCGCTGCCGACCTGGGCTGATCTGGCCGGCCGGCCCTACGCGCTGCCCGTCGACATCCTCGCCGAACTGCACGGTCCGCTGTTCTACGGCGACTGGAGCGGCATCCGCAAGCTGTACGCATGCTCGATGGAACTCGTCGAAGAACTCTGCGACGAGACCAGGTTCGCCAAGAATCTCACCGAGTCGCTGGCCCGGGTTCGTCCGCTGGCCGGTGACGGCCTGTTCACCGCCTTCCACGGCGAGCCGAACTGGCAGAAGGCGCACGACGTCCTGCTACCCGGGTTCAGCTACGCGGGGCTGCGCAACTATCACGGCGCCATGCTGGACATCAACGCTCAGCTCGTCGACCGATGGGACGCCTGCGTCGGCCGGCAGGCCGTCAACGTCTCCGACGACCTGCAGAAGCTGGCCATGGACACCGTTGCGCTGGCCGGCTTCGGCGCGCGGTTCGAGTCGTTCGACTACGACGGCCTGGCCCCGATCCCGCAGAGTTTCACCTCGGCCCTGATCGAGGGCGTTACACGAGGCGAGACCCCGCAGTTCGAGG
>CAMFLL010000484.1 GCA_945957405.1 uncultured Mycolicibacterium sp.
CACCTACCTGTCGTTGATGGAAACCCTGTCGTTGATGGAAACGATGTTGTGGACCCGAACCGAGCGGCTGAATCCCTTGGGCTGCATGTCGCCGACCATCTCGCTCATCGCGATATCCTCGATGGCTGAAAAGACACGATCGGTGACCAGCACCTGCCACGGGCCGGCGGCGCCACACAACCTCGATGCCAGGTTGGTGACACTGCCGATCGCCGAGTAATCGAAACGGCCTTGGAAGCCGATCTGACCCAACGTCGCATGACCTTGCGAGACACCGATACCCAGCGCCAGGTCGTGGCCGTGCCGCCGCCAGCGGGTCGAGAGTTCCCGCACGGCGTCGCGGATCGCGAGTGACATCCGGACGGCTCGCTCTGCCGCGTCGTCACAGGGAATTGGGTCGTTGAAGAACACCATGACACCGTCACCGGTGAATCGCTCGAGGGTGCCCTCGTATCGGTGCACCAGAGCCCCGATGGCCTGGTGACATTCGGCAAGCACAGTCATCACCTCTTCGGGCTCACTGGCCTCGGCGAATGGCGTGAAGTTTCTGAGATCGGTGAACACGACCACGATTTCGCGGCGGTGGCTCTTCAGCAGCTGCTCGTCACCGATCACCAGGTCGGCGAGTTGCGGTGAGAGGAAACGGCGGAGCCGGTTCGCACGCTGCAGTTCCTCGACCTGTTGGGCCACGCGCGCCTCCAGTTCGGTGTTCCACGCGGCGAGTTCGGCAGCCTGGCGGCGGATGGTGTCGTGGTAGCGCTTGATACGTGCCAGGGAGGAGACGCGCGCCAGCAACTCGCTCTTGTCGAATGGTTTGGTGATGAAATCGTCGGCACCGGATTCGAGTGCGGCCAGACGTTGTTCACTACCACTGGCCGTGATCATCACGACGGGAAGAAATTCGGTGGCGGGGTTCGCCCGTATCCTCCGGCATGTCTCGTGGCCGTCCATCTCGGGCATCAGGATGTCGAGCAGGACAAGGTCGATGTCCTGTGACTCGAGCATCGCCAGCGCTTCACCGCCCGACGACGCCGTGCGGACGCAGTGCCCGCGGGGTGTCAGCACCGCATCGAGAAGCCGCAGGTTCGCCGCCTGGTCGTCGACGGCCAGAACCGTCACCGGACTGTCCATCAACCCTCCCGCCCATCGAGGAACGCCTCGATCTGGCCGGGGAGTGCGCGGACGCTGATCGGCTTCTCGACGTAGCCGTCGAAGCCGGCCCGTGCCGCGTGCTGGCGATCGTCGGCCATGGCCAGTGCCGTCACCGCAACCACCGGCACGTGCTGTGCCAGAGGTCCCTGCCGTAACCGGTGCAGCGTCTCGGTGCCGTCGATACCGGGCAGTTGCAGATCCAACAGCACGAGGTCCGGCGCGTGCTCCGCGGCGGCAAGCAGACCCTCCTCCCCAGACTGGGCTTCGATGACGTCGTACCCCGCGAACTGGAGCACATCGCGAACCAGCTTGAGGTTCAACGGATTGTCTTCGACCACCAGGATCCGGCGCTGAGTCATGTGGGCCCCGACTCGGGCGGTCCGGATGCGAATGCCCCGACCGCAGCGAGCGCTTGGATGAAGTCGTCCCGCCGGACGGGCTTGAGCAGATATGCATCGGCCCCGCGCGCCAAGCCTTGTTGTCGCTCATCGACCACCGAGGCGATGACCACCGGAACGCCGGCGGTGGCGGGTTCGGACTTGAGTTCGGCGAGTACCTGCCAGCCGTCGAGGCGGGGCAGCTTGATGTCGAGGATCACCGCGGACGGGCGCACCTTGCGGATCAGTGTGAGCGCTTCGATGCCGTCACGGGCTCGCAGCACCCGGGCCGGTGACCCGTCGAGATAGGCCGCGAGCAGATCTAAGGACGCACGGTCGTCGTCGACGAGCACCACCACGGGCATCCTGCCGGTCTCCGGTAAGGAGATCTCCTGAAGTTCTTCTGCGAGGCCGGGCACCGTGAACCCGAATGTGCTTCCCACGCCCGGTGTGCTGTCGAGCCACATCCGCCCGCCGAACAAGCCCACGATCCGTCGCGACAGCGTCAGGCCGAGACCGGTGCCCTCCTCCTTGGGGGCGCCGCGGCGACCCTGCTGGAAGGATTCGAATATGCGCTCCTGATCCTCGGGCGCCACCCCGATGCCGGTGTCGGTCACGGTCACCACCAGCAGTGCGCCCTCGCGGTAGGCCCGGACGGCGACCTTGCCGCCGTCCGGGGTGAACTTCACGGCGTTCGAGACGAGGTTGAGCACCACCTGTTTGAAGCGCAACTCGTCGGCGTGGAGCAGGTCCACGTCGTCGGCGATGTACACGGTGACGGTGAGCGCATGCTGCGCGGCCCGTTCGCGGACCATCGCAAGGGTGTATTCCAAGGCGCTTTCGACCCGGAAGGTGGTGGGCTCCAACACCATTTGGCCGGCCTCGACCTTGGACAGATCGAGGATCTCGTTGAGCAGCTCGAGCAGATGCCTGCCGGAGTTCCAGATGTCGCGCAGGTACTCGTCCTGGCGTTCGTTGAGCTCGCCGAACATCCGATCGAGCAGTACCTCCGAGAACCCGATCACGGCGTTCAACGGGGTGCGCAGCTCATGGGACATGCTGGCGAGGAATTCGGATTTGTGGCGGCTGGCGATCTCGAGCTCGGCGGTCTTGGTCTGCAGTTCCCGGTACAGCCGGGCATTGACGATCGTCAGTGCCGACTGGGTCGCGAAGCTCTGCAGCAGTTCGGACATCTCAGGGCCGAACGTGCCGGCGGTCCTGCGCCGGATCACGAGCACTCCCACCATCGTGTCGCCGCGCAGTAGCGGGACGGCGAGCACGGAGCGCCAGCCGTCCCGGAACAGGATGTCCAGATGCGGGTCGAGTTCGGCCGCCGCGAGATCGGGGACTTCGAGCGGCCTGCGGGCGAGCGCGGTCCGTCCTACGAGTGTCGATTCCCGGTCGATTGTGACGGCGCGCAGTTGGTCCAGCAGATCGCCGGTGTGGCCGAAGGCTGCCCGCACGTGAAACGAGTCGTCGGACTCGTCGTACTCCATGATCGAGCCACCGTCGGTCTTGGTGAGTCGCACCGCGTTGGTGACGATCCGGTCCAGCACCTCGTCGAGATCGAGGCTCGAGCCCACCGCTTCGTCGACCTCACGGAGGGCCTCGAGTTGCGCGACCTTGCCCGTCAACTCGGTGCCCCTGGATTCCAGGGCCCGCATCAGCGCGACCTGGCGCAACACGATCGCACCCTCGGCGGCGAATTCCTCGAGGAGTTCGCGCTCCCGGGCATCGAACGGTGCGACGCGGGTCCGCCACACCGACAGCACCCCCACCACCTCGTCCTCGAGGATCATCGGCGTGGCGAGCAAAGTGCGGAAACCGGCCAGCCGCTGAAGGTCGAGGCGCTGGTAGTCGGCGTCCTCGAGCACATCGGCGATCTGATGGGTGTGCTTGTCCACCGCCGCCCGCCCGACGGTGGAGGATCGATTCCTGGCGATCGGATTGGCCCGCAGGTGGGCTGAGTACTCCTTGGTCGCCTCGCCGGATTCGCGGGACAGCCGGAACACCTCACCGTCGAGCAGGAACAGCATCGCCGCCTGTGCCCCGCACAGCCTGGCCGCGTACTCGACGATGGTGTCGAGGACATCCCCGGGGTTGGCGGCCGAGCGGCCGAGCGCGGCGAGGATCTCACGGCTGGCTGCGGACTGATGGCGGGCATCCCGCAATTCCTGGTGCTGGCGGAACGAGGCCCGCGTGGTGCGCGTCGTGCGGGACGAATACTCGCTCTGATCGGCCACCGTGTTCTCCCCCCGGATTACCTCCAGTCTGTGCCTTTCTGGTGGTCAGGGCAATGCTGTGGCGGAAAACTCCCGGCTTGGCCCGTCGGCGTGCGCGGTCGCCGGCTCAGGTCCTGGTGCGGGGCCGGATGGCATTGGCCTTCTCGACCAACGTGATTCGATCCCACATGTCCGTCGTCGCACGGGCGAGATCGCGGTACGCGCGCTCCATCCCGGTCCGGATGGTCGCCTCGTCGAAGGCCGCGCCTAGGAGTTGTGGTGAGGTGTTGGTGTTTCCGGCGGCGAGCCAGTTCAGCGCGGCGGTGAGCACCAGCAGCCGGACCGACGCCCGTTTGGCAGATGAATCGAAAGTCAGTGCGTCGGTGCGGGCCCCCGCGTCGAGAAGTGTCTGCTCATCGATGTCCTCAGCGCTCCGGTGCTCCAGCAGAGCCTCGATGGCCGCGGTACCCGCCGCCGTGAAATGTGCTGACTGCGCGTCGACCTCGTCGAGCGCGGCCACTGCGGCCGAGCGGTCACCCGCCCGTGCCCGTAGGCGCGCCAATCCGAACGCCGCGCTGATCTTACTGTGGTCGGTTCGCCACACGGTCTCGTAGTAGCGCACCGCCTCATCGACGTCACCGCGCAATTCCGTGGTCGCCGCCATGGCCAGCTTAGGTGCCAGTTCGCCGGGCAACATCGCCAGAACACGGTCGAAATCAGCTGCGGCGTTGTCGAAGTCGTGCTCCAGCAACGCGCACAGCGCGCCGTACCACACCAGTCTCCAGTCGCCTGCCATGACGGGTTCGAGATCTGCGATTCGTTTGCGGGCATCCGCCGGATTGCCGTTCTCGATGGCGGCCCGGACCAGGCGGAGTTCCACCTCGACCGAGAACCGATTTCCGCGCGGTGCGGCATTTCTCGCCAGGAGCAGAGCATTCTCGAGTTGGCCCGACGGTGTCC
>CAMFLL010000485.1 GCA_945957405.1 uncultured Mycolicibacterium sp.
GCGGAGATGGCACCGGTATCGGCACCTGATCGGCCGGTTGCCCGCCTGTCGGCGTGGGCGCTGGCCACCAGCGACACCGCTGACGGTGCCAGCGACCGCTACCCGCCGCTGGTGGAGGGTCCCGCCGAGCCGCTGCCACCTTACTGGTGGAACGCGCCAGGCTATCTGGAGTCGGTGTCGTGGCGGCGCCAGCCGGACGACCCGAGCGGTGCGGCGGTGTTCTGGCTGACCCCACAGGCCAACCTGGTCGACGACGAACCCACCACGGCGCTTGAGCGGTTGGCGCTGGTGGTCGACTCGGCCAACGGTGTCGGGTCCGCGCTCGATCCCGAGCGATTCATGTTCATGAACACCGACACCGCGGTGCACCTGCACCGGCTGCCGGTCGGCGAGGATTTCGCCCTGCGGGCGCGTGGCTCCATCGGTCCCGACGGCATCGGCGTCACGACCGCCGACGTCTTCGACCGCGACGGTTTCGTGGGCACCTCGGCCCAGACGTTGCTGATCCAGCGCCAGTAGATATATTCGCTTGCGTCTATATAGATCAATACGCATACTGGTCTAGTGGACGTCTTCGAGGCCATCGCCGAACCCAACCGACGGGCACTGCTCGACGCGCTGACCGACGGCGAACGTACCGCCGGTGATTTGGTGGCCACCCTGCCCGAGCTGACCCAGCCCACGGTTTCCCGGCATCTCCGTGTCCTGCGCGAGGTCGGCCTGGTGGAGGTGCGCTCTGATGCACAACGCCGGATCTACGCGTTGCGCGCGGACGGACTTGTCGAGATCGACTCGTGGATCACCCGATACCGCCGGCACTGGACAGGTCATCTCGATGCCCTCGAGCGACACCTGGAAACAATGAAGGAGCGTAATGACAACGCGTGACGGACAACTGACGGTCGAAGGCGACCAGGCGGTGCTGACCTTCGAGCGGTGGTTGCCGCACCCCGTCGACATGGTGTGGTCGGCGATCACCGATCCAGCCGAACGTGAACAGTGGATGGGGCACACCACAATCGAACCGCGAACCGGTGGTCAGATCGAGATGGTCCCGACCGCTCCCCCGATCGCGGTGGACAACAAACGCATGACCGGCCAGATCACGGTCTGGGATCCACCACACGTCTTCGAACATGTTTGGCACCAACGCATCCTGGGTGACACCGGGACACCCAGCGTCGTGCGCTACGAACTGAATCCCGAGAACGACGGGACCCGGTTGCGATTCAGCCATCGGGGGCTCGGCGTCAAGAATGCCGGCGGATTCCGGCCCGGCACCCACGCGTATCTCGACCGGCTCGAGGCGCACCTCGCCGGCGAACCGGTACCGGATTGGACGCAGCGGTATCAGCAAGTGGCACAGGCCAACTACTCATGACTGCGAGCAGACGCGACGTGAGGGTTGCGGTGGCATTCCATTCCGGGTTCGGGCACACCGCCCATCTGGCCGGCGCGGTCGCCGACGGCGCTCGCGAGACCGGAGCCCGGGTGAATCTCGTCGCGGTGGACACCATCACCGATACCGACTGGGACACGCTGGACGGTGCCGACGCCATCATCTTCGGCAGCGCGACCTATATGGGCAATGTTTCCGCGGGTTTCCAGGCGTTCGCCGAGCGCACGGGGCGGCGGTGTCTGGAGGGCGCCTGGCGCGACAAGGTCGCTGCCGGGTTCACCAACTCGGGAGCCAAGGCGGGTGACAAACTCGCGTCGCTCATCTCGCTCGCCGTCTTTGCCGCTCAGCACCACATGCATTGGGTCAACCTCGGATTGGGCGCCGGGTGGAACAGCGCGCACGGCACCGAATACGACCTGAACCGGCTGGGCTTCTGGCTCGGCGCGGCGGCGGCCACCGATGTCGACGTCGATCCCGGTGACGTCCACCCCGCTGACGTCGCGACCTGCCGTCATCTTGGACACCGGGTGGCCGAGGTCACCGCACAGGTGGTCGCGGGCCGAACCGGCGTCACTGCAGCGGTGTGAGCTCCTGCAGCATCGTCGGCACCAGCTCACTGACGGTCGGATGGATGTGCATGGTGCGTGAGATCGCCGTGTAGGGCAGTTTGGCCGTCATGATGTCGAGGACGGAATGGATGACCTCGTCACCGCCGACACCGAAGATGGCGGCGCCCAGAATCTGCTCGGTCTCCGCGTCGACCACGACCTTCATGAAACCCTGGGTCTCACCCTTTTCGACCGCACGGCCCACCCTGGTCATCGGGCGCTTGCCCACCAATGCTTTTCGGCCTGATCGGCGTACCTCGTCCACCGTCATACCGGCGCGGCCCAGCGGAGGGTCGATGTACAGGGCGTACGTGGTGACCCGATCGGACACTCGGCGCGGGTCGTCATCGAGCAGGTTGGCGGCGACGATCTCGAAATCGTTGTACGACGTGTGGGTGAACGCACCCTTGCCGTTGCAGTCCCCCATCGCCCAGACGCCTTCGACGTTGGTGCGCAACTGATCGTCGACGATGATGTAGTTCCCGCGCTCGTCGGTCTCGATCCCGGCAGCATCGAGGCCCAGGTCATCGGTGTTGGCCCGGCGCCCGGTGGCCACCAGCAGACTGGTACCGATCACCGGGGCCGCGCCGTCGCGAGGAATGAGCTGGAAGCCGTTCTCCTGCTTGGTTATCCGCATCGACGTCGCGTCCAACACGACGTCGATGCCTTCTGCCTCCAGGATCTCCTTGACCGTCGCGGAAACGTCCTCATCTTCGCGGGAGGTCAGCCGCGGCCCCTTCTCGACGACGGTGACGGCGGCGCCGAACCGCCGGTACATCTGCGCGAACTCCAAGGCGATGTAGCTACCGCCGATGATGACGAGATGCTCGGGCACGGTGTCGAGTTCGAGAATGCCGACGTTGGTCATGAAGGGCACGTCGGACAGACCGGGAATGTCGGGGACGATGGCGCGGCCACCGACGTTCAGGAAGATCTTGTCGGCGGTGATGGTCTCACCGTTGTCGATCTGCATCGTCCTGGGTCCGGTGAACCGGGCATGACCGCGGATCAGCGTGCAGCCGTCCATCCCCTCGAGCCATGATTCCAGACCATGGCGGTCGCCGAGCATGATGCCGTCCTTACGCGCCTTGACCTTCGCCATGTCGATGGCGACATCACCTGTGCCGACCCCGTATTCGGCGCCACGCCGCGCAGTATGTGCGGCATGTGCGCTGGCCACCAGCGTCTTGGTGGGGATACACCCGGTGTTGACGCAGGTGCCGCCGACGAGTTTGCGCTCGATCACCGCGACCGTCATACCGGCCTGGGTCAGCCGTCCGGCCAACGGCGGACCGGCCTGCCCGGCCCCGACGATGATGGCGTCGAAGTGCTGTGTCACAGCACCGCGGTCAGGGCAGCGATACCGAAGCCCGCGAGCACCGCGACGGCATCCTCGACCAGCGCAACGGGCCGGTCCTTACCCACCTTGGCCGCCAGCCTGCCGCGCGCCTCCGCGCCACCGAGCGTCCCGAGCACCGCGCCGATGATGCCGGCGCCGAGCGCACCGATGGTGTAGCCCCAGGCGGTGCCCAGCACGGCACCCGCGAACGCCCCCGTGATCAGCCGGGTCGCGAACTGGATGGTGGTCTTACGACTCGGGGTCTTGGGCAGTTGGTCGGTGATCAACTCGACCACCAGAAGCACCGTCAGGACCGCGACCGTGATCGGATGCGCCACCCACTGCGCCCACGTCCCGTCCAGGTTGATCCAACTCAGGAATCCGGCCCACGCGACGACCGCGGGCGGGGTGAGTGCCCGTAAGCCGGCAACGACACCGATCAGCAGGGCGAGCAGCAGAACGAGGAAGTGCGTCACACCGGCAAGCTAACACGCCAACCGGTAAATCACCGGGTGTATCAGAAGCGGCAGAACCTGATGTCAGAGGCCAGGATCGCCTTGGCGCCGATGGCCGCGAGCTCGTCCATGATGGAGTTGACGGTCTTACGCGGAACCAGTGCGCGCACGGCTACCCAGTCAGGGTCCGCCAGCGGTGCGATGGTCGGCGACTCCAGGCCCGGTGTCACCTTGGTGGCCGCCTCGAGAACCGCTCGTGGACAGTCGTAGTCGAGCATCAGGTACTGCTGACCGAACACCACGCCTTGCACCCGGGCGGCGAGTTGATCGCGCGCCGGGTCGGGACCGCGGTCGGCGGCCTCGATCAACACGGCCTCGGAGTCGCACAGCGGCTCGCCGAACGCCGCGAGGTTGTGCAGTCGCAGGGTGCGTCCCGATCCGACGACGTCGGCGATCGCATCGGCGACCCCGAGTTGGATCGAGATCTCGACGGCGCCGTCGAGGCGGATCACCGTCGCGTCAATCCCCCTCGCGTGCAGATCTTTACGCACCAGGTTCGGATAGGCCGTGGCAATCCGCTTGCCTGCAAGGTCTGCCGGGGTCCAGTTCCGACCGGCTGGGGCCGCGTAGCGGAATGTCGAGGATCCGAACCCAAGCGCCAGCCGCTCGGACACCGGTGCATCCGATTCCAGCGCGAGATCCCGGCCGGTGATGCCGAAGTCCAGCTGGCCGGAGCCGACGTAGATGGCGATGTCCTTGGGCCTCAGGAAGAAGAACTCGACATTGTTGACCGGATCGATGACCGTCAGGTCTTTCGGGTCGGTGCGGCGGCGGTAACCGGCTTCGGAGAGGATCTCGGCCGCGGACTCGCTGAGTGCACCCT
>CAMFLL010000486.1 GCA_945957405.1 uncultured Mycolicibacterium sp.
CCGTCACCTCCACGCAGATCGTCAAATAATTCGTATTCGAATATTTGACTACGCTATTAGCTATCTGCGACTCCGTCAAGATGCTTGACCGCAGTTCACCGCGCCGGTAGCTTCCAAATATTCGAGATCAGAACTTTGAAAGAGGCCGCACGTGAAGATCACGGGGATCACCGTCCACGAGTACGACGCCGCCTGGGTACACGGCTCGTACAGCATGTCGCACGGTCGTTCCGCCCCGGCGCAGCGCTCACTGGTCGTGCGGGTCAGCACCGACGAGGGCTTGGACGGCTGGGCGGAAACCTGCCCGAACGGACGGACCTATCTGCCGTCGTTCGTCGAGGGTGAGCGCGCCGCACTCACCGTGTTGTCCAGCGCGATCATCGGCCTCGATCCGCGCAATACGGCGGTGCTCACCGACGCGATGGACGCCACCATCCTGGGCTCGAATGCCGCCAAGGGCGTCATCGACATGGCGTGCTGGGACATCTTCGGCAAGTCCGTCGGTCTGCCGGTATGCGATCTGCTGGGCGGCCGGGCACAGGACAGCTTCCCGTTGTTCGTCGCCGTGCCGATCGGCACGCTCGATCAGATGGCGGCGCATGCCGAACACGATTACGCCTCGGGGATCAAGGTTTTCCAGGTCAAGGTCGGAGATGACCCCGCGACCGACGTGGCGCGGGTCCGCACGGTCCTGGACGCGGTGGGTCCCGAATGCAACGTCTTCGCCGACGCCAACGGCGGGTGGGACCTGCAGTCCGCGCTGCTGGCAGCACGGGCGCTCGACGGACTGCCGGTCCGCCTCGAGCAGCCCTGCGCCACGCTTGCCGACTGCGCCGAACTACGCAAACACATGTCACTCCCGCTGATTCTCGATGAGTGCATCGTCACGATGACGGACCTCATGCAAGGCCGCCACGTCGCCGGCGCCGGTGCCGTCAACATCAAGCCGTCCCGCGTCGGCGGGTTCACCCGTGCCCGCGCGCTGCGCGACGCCGCACAAGGTCTGCGGATGAAGTTCACCATCGATGACACGTGGGGCGGCTCGCTGACCTCCGCCCAGAATTCCCACCTGGCGGCCAGCAGCCGTGCTGAAAACTTCACGGCCGCAACGTTCTTCTCGGACTGGATCCAGCCGCTGGTGTCGTCTGCGCCCCCGGCGGCCGAACCCGGCCGCGGGAGCGCGCCCGCCGGACCGGGCCTGGGCGTGACCGTGGATCTCGATGTGCTGGGACCGCCGGTCCTGACCGTGTGAGGTGTGCTGCGCTCGAAATTGCGTTCAGGGCTGTGGATCCGGCTGATCAACGACCATAGTCGCAATCTCGACGCACCGGATCACGCCCGGCGGCGACGAGCATCACCGACTGTGAGCCATACTGCTGAGAGTGCGAAGTAGAACGCGCCGAAGGCCGCATAGGGGGCGATCGCGGTGATGTGCGGCGTCTCGGCCCCAGTGGCCGCAACGACGAACATGACTCCGGCGGCAGTGGACTGGATGCCACTGAGAATCATGGGCCACTGCGCGCCGAAGCTCTTCCACCGGCGCACGCCGGTCGCAAGCTGAAGAAGCCCCGAGAGGCTCGCCCAGACGCCTAACACTCCCAACACGGCATTCATGCTCTGAGTGAGGGCGACCGCGACGGCAATGGTGGTGACCAGACTGACCACTGCGTTGAAGGCCTGGGTGGGGTTGCGGCGCCATCCGCCGTTGTGTTGCGCATCAACCAGATTCGCGACCGCGTCCCATGCCGGATAGATGAGCAGCAGCGCCGCCACGACTGCGGCCGGACTGTCCGCCAGACCGAATGTGGCGCCCACCCAGAGGATGGCGAACCCGGCCCGGGCGAAGTAGTAGCGCTTGAGCCAGGTGTTGTTGTCCACCAACCTCTTTTGAGGGTGGTCGGTTGCGTTGCTCATACTTGCTCCTGTCGTACGATGTTCCTGCTGAAGGCACGGACGATCCCGCGTGGTGGACTCCCACGCCCCACCCGTGCCTGGCCCCGCCCATGGCGGCTCGACCGAAGTCGCACGCTGCGCGACGTCGGTGCGTCTTCTCTACCTACTGGAAGGTTGTCCTCAGTTGCGATCACCCGCCGGGACGGGGCGCGTTCGAAGTCGGTCGATCACCGGTCGGGTGATCGCGGCGAAGGCCTGCGGATCGCCGTAGGCGCGCGCCGAGAGCATGGCGCCGTGCACGGCGGCCATCAGCGCCTCGGCCTCGACGTGAGCGCTGTCGGTCAAGGTGATCCCGCCCTGGCGCACCCCGCGTTCCAAGACCGATGTGAGCCAGGCGGACAGGGCACGGAAATAGGCCCGGATCTCATACCCGATCTCATCGGGAAGGACAGGAATCTGCGTCGCAAGTAACGCACATACGCAGTAACTGGTTTCGGGATCGCCGATGCAGGATTCCCAGTAACCGGTGTAGGTCCGGATCTGCTCGAGAGCGTCCGGAACGCGCCGCTCGATCTCGGCGACCGCTTCCGCGGCTTCGTCCCGGTACTGCTTGACCAGGGTGCGCACCAGATCGACCTTGGTCGGGAAGTGATGGTGGATACTCGCCTTGCGGATGCCGACGACGTCGGCGATGTCGGCGTAGCTGAATCCGTTATACCCGCCGGCGACGATCGCCGAACGCGCGCAGCCCAGGATTGCGTCAGCGGTGGAGGTGGTGCCGGCCATGTCACCTAGCCTACCTTCTGGTAGGTAGAGTTGTCGAATCTCCCCGGTTTCCGACGGCTGTCGCGCTGACCCGCGTCGGTCAAGTCAAGAACACATCAGCACCGCGAAGTCCACCAATACCGTTTCCCGTCAGACGAATTCAACCAGACCCCGGCGATGAGGTTCGAGTGCGCTCCACGCCGGGTCCATCCCCGCACCGGGCTCATCGGAGACCAGAACAGTGCCGTGGTCGGTCATTTCGGGTGGGTTCACAAATGATGCCGATGCCATGTGCTTGACCTGCTTCGGGTAATACTCGAGCAACCCGGCATTGGGGATCGCCGCCAACAGCTGCAGATGTGCTTGCTGGTCTCCGTGCGGGCAGATGTCGAGGCCGTGCGCCTGGGCCATCGCTGCGATCTTCATGAACTCCGTGACTCCGCCGGTGTAGCGGGCATCAGGGTTCAGCACGCTGATTGCGCGGGTCGAGATGAGATCGCGGAACCCGTACTTGGTGTACTCGTTCTCGCCCGTGGCCAACGGTATGGAGGTCGCCTTACCGATGGCGCGGAAACCGTCGTAGTCATCGGGTTGGACGGGCTCCTCGAACCAGAACGGACGGAATTCCTCGACGCGCTTGGCGAATTGAATCGCCTCCGCGGCCCGGTAGGCGCAGTTCGCGTCGAGCAGCAACTCGACGTCATCTCCGATGGCCTCGCGCGCAGCCCGCACGCGCCCGGCATCCTCGGCGAGCGACAGGCCGCCGACCTTCATCTTCACGCCACGCGCGCCGAGCGCGGCGTAGGACTCCAACTCAGCCTGCAACTCTCGCACACCCTTGCCTGCGGTGTAGTAGCCGCCGGCGACGTAGAACGGCAACTCGGCCTGAAAACCACCGAGCAGTTGGTACAGCGGCAGATTCGCGACTTTGGCCTTGACATCCCACAGCGCGAGATCGATCGATGCCAGCGCGCGTGTCTCGGCGCCGCGACGGCCATACAGCTTCGGACTCCAGAGATCGGCCCAGATCGCCTCGGTCATCAGTGGATTTCGGCCCACGATTCGCGTGAGGAACAATTCCCGGAATTCTCGCTCACCGACACGCGGCCGTCCCATGCCGTATCCGGTGACACCTGCGTCGGTTTCGATCTCGACCACGGTGAGATCCGCCGTGTCGTAGGTGTGCAGTCCGTTCGTCATCGGCTGCTCGCGCTTCCACTCGAAATCGTGGGCAGCAGCTCGAACGATCTTCATGTTTGCTCATTCCCGTAGCGAGGGGCCACAAGAACCCCGAGCCGAACTGACCACGGGATAGCTACGCGCTACACGGAACGCGGTGATGATGTGGATCCTCGGGCGATGAGAGTACCCGAGAACACGATCCTGGTGGGATTTGTTTCTGACATTGCAGGCCGCTCGATCCTGGTGCTCATCATCATCGCCGCGGTCATCGCCATCTCCTCCACAGGCAACGTGAAGGCCGTGATGGCGGGCGTCATCAACTGCGCCCATTCCGGATCACCGAAACCCGCCAGGGACACGTCGTCGGGTATTGCGATCCCGAGTTCGCGCGCGGCGAGTGCGCCGCCAAGCACGAACTGAGTGCTGGTTGCGAGGACGGCGGTGATCTGCGGCTGATGGCGCAACAGCCGGCGAAAGGCCAGGTTACCGGCGTGTGGCGAGTGCTCGGCGTGGGCAATGTGCAATGACTCTCGCGGAAGTTCGGCTTCCTGCATCGCCCTATAGGCACCCGTCAGGCGGCGCTTCGTCGACTCGAGACGCTCGACTCCGGTGATGATGCCGATCTCGCGATGGCCCAGCCCGATCAGGTGGGACGTGAGGGTCGCGGTGGCGCCGGTGCTGTCATAGATCACCGCGTCGAAGTGCTCTGACGTGCTCTGACGAAACAGCTCGACGACCGGGATGGGGCGTGGGCCCTCCAAGAGGAGCTCGGCGCTTGACGGTGTCGCGGGCACATGGATCACG
>CAMFLL010000487.1 GCA_945957405.1 uncultured Mycolicibacterium sp.
GCGCCCACCTCTTCCACACCTCGAACGCGCGGGTGTGGGAGTACGTCAACCAGTTCACCGACTTCACGGGCTACCAGCACCGCGTGTTCGCGATGCACGACGGGCAGGCCTACCAGTTCCCGATGGGCCTCGGCCTGGTGTCGCAGTTCTTCGGCCGGTATTTCACGCCGGACGAGGCGCGGGCGCTGATCAGGGAGCAGGCCAGCGAGATCGAGACGGCCGACGCGCAGAACCTCGAGGAGAAGGCCATCTCGCTGATCGGCCGCCCGCTGTACGAGGCGTTCGTGAAGGCCTACACCGCCAAGCAGTGGCAGACCGACCCCAAGGAACTGCCCGCGGCCAACATCACCCGGCTGCCGGTGCGCTACACCTTCGACAACCGCTACTTCAACGACACCTACGAGGGTCTGCCGGTCGACGGCTACACCGCCTGGTTGCAGAACATGGCCGCCGACGACCGCATCGAAGTCCGTCTGGACACCGACTGGTTCGACGTGCGCGAGCAGTTGCGCGCCGAGAGCCCGGATGCGCCGGTGGTGTACACCGGTCCGCTCGACCGCTATTTCGACTACGCCGAGGGCCGCCTCGGTTGGCGCACACTCGACTTCGACCTCGAGGTGCTGGAGACCGGCGATTTCCAGGGCACCCCGGTGATGAACTACAACGACGCCGACGTGCCGTACACCCGCATCCACGAGTTCCGGCACTTCCACCCCGAGCGCGACTACCCGGGCGACAAGACCGTCATCATGCGCGAGTACTCGCGCTTCGCCGATGACGACGACGAGCCGTACTACCCCATCAACACCGAGTCCGACCGGGCGCTGCTGGCGGCCTACCGGGCACGGGCCAAGGCCGAGACCGCCTCGGCCAAGGTGCTGTTCGGTGGCCGCCTGGGCACCTATCAGTACCTCGACATGCACATGGCCATCGCCAGTGCACTCAACATGTACGACAACACCCTGGCGCCGCACCTGGCCGACGGCGTGCCGCTGACCAATGATGAAGAAGGCAATTCCGCATGAGTGACATCCCCTCCGGTCCGCTCGACAAGGCAGAGTCGCGCGCGGTGAGCCTGCTGTCCCGCATCATCCTGCCGCGGCCCGGCGAACCGCTCGATGTGCGCAAGCTCTACATCGAGGAATCCGACACCAACGCCCGACGGGCTCACGCCCCCACCCGCACCACGCTGGAGATCGGCGCGGAATCCGAGGTGTCCTTCGCGACCTACTTCAACGCGTTCCCGGCCAGTTACTGGCGGCGGTGGTCGACGCTGGAGTCGGTGGTGCTGCGCGTCGAACTCACCGGCTCAGCCCGTGTCGACGTCTACCGTTCCAAGGCCACCGGTGCGCGCATCACGGTCAGTGGAGCGCCGGTGTCGAGCGAGGATGCCGAGACTCCCGCGTGGACCGAATTCGAGATCGGTCTCGACCCGTTCGAGGACGGCGGCTGGATCTGGTTCGACATCACCACCGACAGCTCGGTGACGGTGCACAGCGCGGGGTGGTACGCCCCAGTGCCTGCGCCGGGCCGTGCCAATGTCGCCGTCGGCATCCCGACCTTCAACCGCCCCTCGGACTGCGTGAACGCGCTGGCCGCGCTGACGTCGGATCCGTTGGTGGACAATGTGATCAGCGCGGTGATCGTGTCCGACCAGGGCACCAAGAAGGCCAAGGACCATCCGGGTTTCGCCGCGGCCGCGGCCGCGCTGGGCAACCGTCTCTCGATTCACAACCAGCCCAACCTGGGCGGGTCGGGCGGCTACAGCCGGGTGATGTACGAGGCGCTGAAGAACACCGACTGTGAGCAGATCCTGTTCATGGACGACGACATCCGCGTGGAGCCGGACTCGGTCCTGCGTGCGTTGGCGCTCAATCGGTTTGCGAAGGTACCGACGCTGGTCGGCGGTCAGATGCTCAACCTGCAGGAGCCGTCGCACCTGCATGTGATGGGCGAGATGGTCGACTCGGCGAACTTCATGTGGACGCATGCGGTCAACGCGGAGTACGACCACAACTTCGCGAAATACCCGCTGAGCGACGAAGAGGAGCCGCGCAGCAGGCTTCTGCATCGCCGCATCGACGTCGACTACAACGGCTGGTGGATGTGCATGATCCCGCGGCAGGTGGCCGAGGAACTCGGTCAACCGCTGCCGCTGTTCATCAAGTGGGACGACGCCGACTACGGGCTGCGCGCCGGGGAGCACGGCTACCCGACCGTCACGCTGCCCGGCGCGGCGATCTGGCACATGGCGTGGAGCGATAAGGACGACGCCATCGACTGGCAGGCCTACTTCCACCTGCGCAACCGGCTGGTCGTGGCGGCCATGCACTGGGACGGTAAGGTCGGCGGCCTGATCGCCAGCCATTTCAAGGCGACCATCAAACACCTGATGTGCCTTGAGTATTCGACGGTCGCCATCCAGAACAGGGCGATGGACGACTTCCTCGCCGGGCCCGAGCACATCTTCTCGATCCTCGAGTCGGCACTGCCGGACATCCGGGCGATGCGCCAGCAGTTCCCCGACGCGGTGGTGTTGCCGAGCGCGACCGCGCTGCCGACCCCGTCGGACAAGAAGTGGCGCAAGAAGGTGACCATCCCCACCAATCCGCTGTCGATCTCCTACCGGCTCACCCGCGGTGTGCTCCACCAACTCAAGGCCCACGACCCCGAACACCATGTGCGGCCGCAGATCAACGTCGCCACGCAGGACGCGCGGTGGTTCTCGCTGTGCAAGGTCGACGGCGTCACCGTCACCACCGCGGACGGCCGCGGCGTCGTCTTCCGTCAGCGCGACCGCGACAAGATGTTCGGCCTGCTGCGCGAGTCGCTGAAGCGTCAGGTGCTGCTGGCACGCAAGTTCAACCGGATGCGCCGCGTCTACCGTGAGGCGCTACCGGTGCTGTCCAGCAAGCAGAAGTGGGAGACGGTGCTGCTGGAATCCGACTCTCAGCCCAGCCCCGAGCCCAACAATGCCTGAGATGTCCACACCACCGAGTGGTGAGGACGCCGCGCTGGTCACGGTGCAGAAGGCACTGGCCGGTCGCCCCGGAGTGCTGGCCACGGCACGGGCCATGTCGCATTTCGGCGAGCACAGCCTGGGCTGGCTCGGGCTCGCGGCACTGGGCGCGCTTGTGCAGCGCGACCGTCGTCGCGACTGGATCACCGCGGGCGTCGGAGCGTTCGCCGCGCACGCCGCCGCGGTCGTGATCAAGCGGGTGGTGCGTCGGACCCGGCCTGACCATCCGGCGATCGACGTCAACGTCGGGACGCCGAGCCGGCTGAGTTTCCCGTCGGCACACGCCACGTCGACGACGGCGGCAGCGGTGCTGATGGCGCGTCCCACCGGGTTGCCCCTGCCTGCGCTGCTCGTTCCGCCGATGGCGTTGTCGCGCATGGTGCTCGGCGTGCACTACCCCAGTGATGTCGCCGCGGGTGTCGTGGTGGGCGCGCTGGTGGCCAAAGCTACTGAGGCCGTTGCCGATCGGATCGAAGGAGCCCAGTGAGCGAGCAGGGGACCCAGCAGGTGGCGGGCGAGCCGGCGCCGCCCAGCAATCTGTTCACCGGTGTGGTCAAGGCGCTGCGGCCGCGACAGTGGATCAAAAACCTCCTGGTGCTCGTCGCGCCGCTAGCGGCCCTGGGCACCGATGTCCACTACGACTACGGGTTCCTGGCATCCCGCGTTGCCGTGGCGTTCGTGGTGTTCTGCATGGCGGCATCGTGCATCTACCTGATCAACGACGCGCGCGACGTCGAGGCCGACCGCCAGCACCCCACCAAGCGGTTCCGCCCTATCGCGGCGGGGGTGGTGCCCGAGTCGCTGGCGTACGGTCTGGCCGCCGTGCTGGGCGTGGCGGCGCTCGGCATCGCCTATGTGGTCAGCCCCAACCTGGCGATCGTCATCGCGGTCTACATCGGCATCCAGTTGGCATATTGCTTCGGCCTCAAACACCAGGCCGTCCTCGACATCTGCATCGTGTCGTCGGCCTACCTGATCCGGGCGATCGCCGGCGGCGCGGCCACCAATATCCAGCTGTCGCAGTGGTTCCTGCTGGTGATGGCATTCGGGTCGCTGTTCATGGCCGCCGGGAAGCGCTACGCCGAGCTGCAGTTGGCCGAGCGCACGGGCGCCAAGATCCGCAAGTCGCTGGAGAGCTACACCAGCAGTTACCTGAGATTCGTGTGGACGCTGGCCGCGACGGCAGTGGTGCTCTGCTACGGCCTCTACGCATTCGAACGCGACGGCGGGACGGCGTCGTGGTGGGCGGTGTCGATCATCCCGTTCACCATCGCAATCCTGCGGTATGCGGTCGACATCGACGGCGGCATCGCCGGTGAACCCGAGGACATCGCCCTGCGCGACCGCGTGTTGCAATTGCTGGCCCTGGCGTTGATCGGAACAGTCGGTGCCGCAATCTACTTCGGCTGACAGCACGCTGCAGGCCAGACGTCCGCCGGCACCACCGACGCTGCCGACGCTGCGACGCGCACCGAAATCACCGGTCTTCCAACGGCCACCGGCACCCGAACCGCCCACTGCGCCCACCCAGAGGCCGGCGGCGTCGCCGCCCGCCCGAACCCCGCTGCTGCCTTCCTTCCCGTTCCCGCTGTCGGCCCGCATCAGCC
>CAMFLL010000488.1 GCA_945957405.1 uncultured Mycolicibacterium sp.
AGCGGGTTGAGGAGCCGGCCGATCAAGCACCAGCCGGTCGACGATGCCCGCGAGGTCAGTCCGTGGCCTCGCGGATGTATTCACCGATCTGGCGCAACGATCGCTTGGCTTCCGGGATCACCGGCGCAGCCAACTGGAAGTCATGGATCTGCCCGCGCCACACCCGCACCTCGGTGGGCACACCGGCCGCGGCGAGTCGGCGCGCAGCCAACCGCGCGTCGTGCAGCAGCACCTCTGAGCCCGATACGTGGATCAACGTGCGGGGCAGCCCGGGTTCGATGTGGTCGAGGGGTTCGTAGATCTTCTCCGGTTCGCCGTCGACGATCCGCTTGGCGGCGGCGCGGGCGACCAGCCCGACCAGCGCGTCGAATGCCTTGGGCGGGAACATCGCATCGGTCTTGATGTTGGGGTGCGCCTGCTTGGGCTCCTTGGCGAGCTGCAGCAGCGGCGAGATGGCGACCAGAGCGGCCGGCGACTCCCCGTCGGCCTGCAACCGCTGGGCCAGTGTCAGCGCCAGGTATCCGCCGGCCGAATCACCAGCCAGCACGATCTGGTCAGGGTCGTAACCCCGCAGCCGCAACCATCGGTAGGCATCGTGGCAATCGTCGACGGCCATGCCGATGGTGTGTTTCGGGATGAGTCGGTAGTTGACCACCAGCACCGGCGCGTCGGCGAATTTCGACAGTGTCGCCGCGATCCGGCTGTGCGAGTTCACGCCGCACGTCAGGAAGGCGCCACCGTGCATGTAGAGGATGATGCGGCGCTTGCCGTCAGCCGGCAGGACACCCGCGGCCCGCACCAGCAGCGCGTCGGCATTCGGCAACCCGATGGTCGCGCGCACGGTGTCCGGGGACGGCGCCACCGCCTGCGACACCCAGTCGACGATTCCGAACGGCCATGGCAGGTACGGAACGTAGCTGGCAACGGCCAGAGCTGGGCGCATCGTCAGGCGGCAGGCCAGCGACGCCGCGCGGCCCACCAGGCTGGGACCGCCCTCGACCACCTCGACGGGCGCGCCGTCGCTGACCGGAAACTTTCTTGGTCGACGCGCGCTACCTGCACCGACGTGCGTACGCGGAGATCCGGCGACCTTACTGGGTGCGGTCATCTCAACACTCCCCTACATCGTTGTAGTGGCTTGTCCGCCGACGTTGGGCGGTTTCGCCAGCCAACTTCGGTAACTTAGCTTGACACCTCTCCTTGTTTTAACAATCGGTTATGTGGATTTGTTACCGCATCCGATACGCGAACGTGATCGGGTCGGGCGTTCGCGTACTGCTTTCCACCCCCGGCACACCTAGACTGGGCGGCGTGGGCACACGCGCTCCGCGTCCGTCGACTGTCGCGCTGGCTGCAGCAGGTGTTGTCGCTTCCACCGGTGTCAGCGTCCTCGGCGCACGCAACTTCCTGGCCGGTCAGGCCGTCAAGGCGCGGCAGGTCATTCCGAAATCGTGGGATGTCCCACCGCGCGCCGACGGCGTGTACACCCGGGGCAACGGTCCGGTCGAACGCTGGCAACGCAACACCGAAGTCGATCTGCATCTCATGGTGTTCGGTGACTCGACGGCCACCGGCTACGGCTGCCGCGACGCCGACGAGGTGCCCGGCGTGCGGGTCGCGCGCGGTCTGGCCGAGCTCACCGGCAAGCGAATCCGGCTGAGCACCAAGGCAATCGTGGGCGCCACGTCCAAGGGTCTGCAGGGCCAGGTCGACGCCATGTTCGTGGCGGGCGCACCACCAGATGCCGCGGTCATCATGATCGGCGCCAACGACATCACGGCGGTGAACAGTATTTCGCAGTCGGCACGCCGGCTCGGCAACGCCGTGAAGAGATTGCGTGCCAGCGGCGCCGTTGTGGTTGTCGGCACCTGCCCGGATTTCGGCGCCATCACGGCCATCCCGCAGCCGCTGCGCTGGGTCACCCGCAATCTGGGGTTGCGGCTGGCCCGCGCCCAGGCCAGGGCCGTACGTGCGTCGGGCGGGGTGGCGGTACCGTTCGCCGACCTGCTGGCGCCGGAATTCCTGGAAGCGCCCGACCGGCTGTTCTCCGAGGATCAGTTCCATCCGTCGGCCGCCGGCTACGAGCTCGCCGCCCAGCAGCTTCTGCCGGCATTGTGCTACGCCCTCGGCGAGCTGTACGACGAGCTGCCGTGGGAGTCGCGCGCCGCCGAGACCAGGTCGCTGGGAACCAGGCTGCGCATGCTGGCGCGGCTGTGGCCGCGGCGCACCACCGGGGTGCCCGCACCTGTGGTGGTGCCGTCGAGCTAGCGTTTGCCTGACCCTCATGCGTTAGGAGACACGCCATGCCTGAAGCCGTGATCGTCTCGGTTGCCCGCTCCCCGATCGGCCGTGCCGTCAAGGGATCGCTGGCCACGATGCGTCCCGACGACCTTGCCGCTCAGATGGTGCGTGCGGCGCTGGACAAGGTGCCGTCGTTGGACCCCAAGGACGTCGTCGATCTGATGATGGGCTGCGCACAGCCCGCCGGTGAGGCCGGCTACAACATCGCCCGTGCCGTCGCCGTCGAACTCGGCTATGACTTCATGCCGGGCACCACCGTGAACCGGTACTGCTCGTCGTCGCTGCAGACCACGCGGATGGCGTTCCACGCCATCAAGGCCGGCGAGGGTGACGTGTTCATCTCGGCAGGTGTGGAGACGGTGTCGCGCTTCGGCGTCGGGGCGGCCGACGGTGCACCCAACTCGAAGAACGCGATGTTCGACGAGGCGCAGGCACGCACCGTCAAGCAGTCCGAGGGCGCCACCGAGTGGCATGACCCCCGCGAGGACGGGCTGGCACCCGACGTCTATATCGCAATGGGCCAGACCGCCGAGAACGTCGCGCTGTACACCGGCATCAGTCGCGAGGACCAGGACCGCTGGGGGGTGCGTTCGCAGAACCGCGCCGAGGACGCCATCAAGAGCGGATTCTTCGAGCGCGAGATCACACCCGTGAAGCTGCCCGACGGCACCACCGTCACCACCGACGACGGGCCGCGGGCGGGCACGACCTACGAGGCAGTGTCCCAGCTCAAGCCGGTGTTCCGCCCCAACGGCACCATCACCGCCGGTAATGCCTGCCCGCTGAACGACGGCGCCGCCGCGGTCGTGATCATGAGCGACACCAAGGCCAAGGAACTCGGGCTCACGCCGCTGGCGCGCATCGTGTCCACCGGCGTGTCAGGTCTGTCGCCAGAGATCATGGGGCTCGGCCCCATCGAAGCCATCAAGAAGGCGCTCGCCAATGCAGGCAAGCAGCTTTCGGATATCGATCTGGTCGAGATCAACGAGGCGTTCGCCGTGCAGGTGATCGGCTCGGCACGCGAACTCGGCATCGATGAGGACAAGCTCAACGTGTCCGGTGGCGCGATCGCCCTGGGCCATCCGTTCGGGATGACCGGTGCCCGAATCACTGCCACGCTGCTGAACAACCTTGCGACACATGACAAGACGTTCGGCATCGAGAGCATGTGTGTCGGCGGAGGGCAAGGCATGGCCATGGTGGTCGAGCGTCTCAGCTAAGCCGGCTGGCGCCTTCCCCCCTCGCCGAGACTGCGGTGAATGCGACGTTTGCGAGGTTTTCCCGCAATCACCGCAGTCTCAGCGAGAGTTACGGGAGTTGAACGCGGCAGTGGCTCGCTCGACGATGGATGAACGCCGGTCTTCGGCGATCACGTAGACAATCGACCACCGCAGCCGTGCCAGTGCGGCGCGGCGGCGGTGGTCGCGAACGTAAGTCTCCCGGTCGGTGCGGTGATGGTCGCCGTCGTACTCCACCCCGACTTTGAGCTTCTTCCAACCCATATCGACGTAGTACCAACAGCATTCGACGTCGTCGTAAACGGGAATCTGCGTCCCGGGCCGCGGTAGACCGGCGTCGATCAAGTAGAGCCGCACGCGTGTCTCCTGGGGCGATTGCGCACCGGCATCAAGCAGGTCCAGTGCCCTGCGCAAGGTGCGAAGCCCGCGCGCACCGGGGTGCGCGGCCGCGACGTCCAAAACCTCACCGGCCGAGATGCGGGTGGCGGCCGCCAAGGCGTCGAGCTGCGCAACGGCCACGTAGAGCGGCTTGCGCCGGCCGATGTCGAAGGCAGTCCTCGCCGGTGTCGTCACTCGCAACCCACGTCGCGACTCGAACTCTCCGGACCGCAACCGTGCATCGCTGGTCCGCAAGCCGCGGGGCGGACGCGCATTGGGCCACGTCAACTCGATGTCGACGTCATCGTCCACCCACTTGGCGCCATGCCATGCCGCAGCCGCGCGCCCGGACACCACACCTTCGCGATGCGACCAGAGCCACGCCGCCACTGTCCGGTGACGCAGCGTCGGCGACACCGATGCGCGCAGATAGACGTCCGGATAGATCGCTCGGTATTGCGTGCGCAGCTGATGCAGGTTGAGACGGCCACACTGCAAAGCTTCGCTGCCGATGAACGGCATGGCTTCGGCTGACATGCCGCCAGGATGGAGCAACCCTGCGCCGCGAGACTGCGGTGAGTGCGGGGTCGGTGGATAAATCCCCCCCACACCGCAGTCGCGGCGCCAGAAGCAAGAAGCAAGAAGGCACGAAAAAGCCCCGCACTCGCC
>CAMFLL010000489.1 GCA_945957405.1 uncultured Mycolicibacterium sp.
GCGCCACGCTGGCCGACAGCGTCGCCGATGTCGCGGCGGCCGACATCATCAGTGTCACGGTGCTCAACGACGAGCAGGTCCGTGACGTCGTCGCCGAACTCGCAACAGTTGCCAAGCCGGACACCGTGGTGGCGATCCACTCGACCATCAGCGACGCGACGGCCGTCGAACTCGCAGAACAGTATGCGGCCAAGGGTATTCACGTGATCGACGCACCGGTGACCGGCGGTGGGGCGGCCGCGGCCAAGGGTGAACTGGCCACCATGGTCGGTGCCGACCGGGGGATCTACGAACGCGTCAAACCCGCGTTCAGGAACTGGGCGTCGATGGTGGTGCACGCCGGTGCACCGGGTGCGGGCACGCGGATGAAGCTGGCGCGCAACATGTTGACCTTCACCTACTACGCCGCGGGCTGCGAGGCGCTGCGCCTTGCCGAGGCCAGCGGGCTTGATCTGCAGGCCCTGGGGAGGGTCGTGCGCCACACCGAAGCCGGCACCGGTGCTGGCAACATCATGATCCGCGACGACATGAAACCGCTGCCGACGGATCACTTCCTCTTCCAGCCGTTCACCCATGCCCGGGGTCTGGGGGAGAAGGATCTGGCGCTGGCGCTGGCGCTGGGTGAGAACCTGGGTGTCGAACTGCCACTGGCCGAGATCGCCATCGAGACGTTGGCCGAGGGCCTTGGCGTCCCGCACACCGCACCGAGCACGAAGGAGTGAGCGATATGGACGAGTTGCGCAGGAAGGGCCTCGAGAAGATGAACGAGGTCTACGGCTGGGAGATGCCCAACATCGAGGGTGACCCGTACTTCGACCTCACCGTCGACCATCTGTTCGGCTCGATCTGGACCAGACCCGGGCTGTCGATGCGGGAGAAACGCATCATGACGCTGACGGCGGTCACCGCGGTCGGTCGGCAGGACCTGGCCGAGATCCAGGTCAATGCGGCGCTGTTGAATGGCGAACTGGACGACACCGAGCTCAAGGAGATTGCGGTGTTCCTCACCCAGTACCTGGGGTTCCCGCTCGGCTCCGGGCTCAACGGCACCATCGGCAAGGTTGTCGACAAGCGTCGCAAGGCGGCCGAACGGGGTGAAGGCGAGGACAAACGCGCCAACGTCAACGCAGCGGTCAAGATGAGCAGCGGCAGGGAACTCGGCGAGAGTTGAGGTTGCCGATAGGCTGAGGCCTTGTGCGCGTCCTCGTGATCGGCTCCGGTGCCCGTGAACATGCGCTTCTGCTGGCGCTCAAGCGTGATCCCCAGGTAGAAGCCCTTGCCATCGCCCCTGGCAATGCCGGCACGGGTCTGATCGCCGACCAGCACGACGTCGACATCAGCTCCGGTGATGACGTCGTTGCGCTGGCCCGTGAGGTCGGCGCCGACCTGGTGGTGATCGGTCCCGAGGTTCCCCTGGTGCTCGGGGTGGCCGACGCGGTCCGCGCCGCGGGCATCGCGTGCTTCGGCCCGTCGAAGGACGCCGCCCGCATCGAAGGGTCCAAGGCGTTCGCCAAAGACGTGATGGGCGCCGCCGGCGTGCGTACCGCGGGTAGCGAGATCGTCGACAACCCGGCTCACCTCGACTCCGCCCTGAACCGGTTCGGTCCACCCGCCGGTCAGCGCGCCTGGGTGGTCAAGGACGACGGCCTGGCCGCAGGTAAGGGTGTCGTGGTCACCGAGGACCGCGACGCCGCACGCGCGCATGCCGCCGGTCTGCTCGACGAGGGTCACCCGGTACTGCTCGAATCGTTCCTCGACGGCCCCGAGGTCTCCCTGTTTTGCGTCGTCGACGGCGACACTGTGGTGCCGCTGCTGCCCGCCCAGGATTTCAAGCGCGTCGGAGACGGTGACACGGGACCCAACACCGGCGGCATGGGCGCCTACGCGCCGTTGCCCTGGCTGCCCGACGAGATCACCTCGGCGATCGTCGACGATATCGTCAAACCCGTTGCCGCCGAGCTGGTTCGGCGCGGCAGCTCATTCTCCGGCCTGCTGTACGCGGGCCTTGCCATCACCTCGGCGGGGCCGTCGGTGGTGGAGTTCAACTGCCGGTTCGGTGACCCGGAGACGCAATCGGTCCTCGCGCTGCTCGACTCCCCGCTGGGACAGGTGCTGCAGGCCGCCGCCACCGGCCGCCTGGCCGAGTTCGGCCCGTTGCAGTGGCGGCCCGGTGCGGCGGTCACCGTGGTGATCGCCGCGGAGAACTATCCCGGGCGGCCGCGGGTGGGCGATGTGATCACCGGGTCGGAGGCCGACGGCGTGCTGCATGCCGGTACCACCCGACGTGACGACGGTGCGATCGTCTCGGCGGGCGGCCGGGTGCTGTCGGTGGTGGGAACCGGTGCCGACCTGGCCGCGGCTCGCGCCGCCGCCTATGCGACGGTGGGCTCGATCAAGCTGCCGGGCAGTCATTTTCGCCATGACATCGGGCTGGCCGCCGAACGCGGTGAGATCACCGTCTGACCCGGCGGCGGTCACCGCTGCCGCTGCGCGGCCTTGACCAGATTCGAACCGATGATGAGGCGCTGGATCTCGCTGGTGCCTTCGTACAGTCGCAGCAAGCGCACGTCCCGGTAGATGCGTTCGACCGCCACACCCCGCATGTAACCGGACCCGCCGTGGATCTGAACGGCGAGATCGGCCACCTGTCCGGCCATTTCGGTGCAGAACAGTTTGGCCGCCGACGGGGCGATACGCCGGTCGGTCTCATCCACCCACTTGCGGGCCGCATCGCGGACCAATGCGCGGCCAGCCATGACCTGGGTCTGCTGATCGGCGAGCATCGCCTGGACCAGTTGGAAATCGCCGATGGGAGTGCCGCCCTGCGTGGCGGAGGCGGCGTAGGCGACCGACTCGTCGAGGGCCCGCTGCGCTGCGCCGACAGCGAGCGCCGCGATGTGAACGCGCCCACGGGCCAGCGAGATCATCGCGGCACGGTAGCCGATGTCCTCGGCACCGCCGATGAGTGCGCTCGCGGGTACCCGGATATCGTTGAAGATGACATCCGAGGTCCAGGCACCCTCCTGGCCCATCTTGGCGTCCTTGGCGCCGACCTCGACGCCGTCGACGGCAGCAGGCACCAGGAACACCGCGATACCGGCGCCCTGGTCGTCGGCGGGGCGGGTCCGCGCGAACACCACGAACAGATCGGCCACCGGCGCGTTGGTGATGAACTGCTTCTGCCCCGAGATCAGCCAATGATCACCGTCTCGGACGGCCCTGGTGCGCAACCCCGCTGGGTTGGATCCCGCCCCCGGTTCCGTCAGGGCGAATGAGGCCACCACGTCGCCCGACGCGATGCCCTCGAGCCAGCGGGACTTCTGTTCGTCGGTGCCGAAGCCCACCAGCACCTGACCCGCGATGCCGTTGTTGGTGCCGAACATCGACCGGACGGCCAGCGAGGTGTAGCCGAATTCCATTGCCAATTCGACATCCTGGGTCAGATCCAGGCCGAGGCCACCCCATTGCTGCGGAATGGCGTACCCGAACAGTCCCATCTGCTTGGCCTGGTCCCGGATGTCGTCGGGCACCTTGTCCTCGGCGAGGATCTCCGATTCGCGCGGCACCACCGCGGTGCGCAGGAAGTTGCGCGTCTGGGACAGGATCTCCGTGAAGTCGTCGTCACTGACGGCCTGGCTCATGCCAACATCATATATGAAATAGAATGCCTGAAAGCTGGCCTCCACCGGTGGGGGCGCGACACAAAGGGGTGTGCAGTGACACTGTTGGCCGATCAGATCGCGGTGGTGACCGGCGGTGCGCAAGGCCTCGGTCTGGCGATCGCGCAACGCTTCATCGCCGAAGGCGCCCGGGTGGTACTCGGCGACATCAATCTCGAGGCCACCGAGGCGGCGGCCCGCAGTCTGGGCGGTGAAGAGGTGGCGCTGGCGGTGCGCTGTGACGTCACCAGCGCCGATGACGTCGAGACGCTTGTCGCCACCGCGGTCGACCGCTTCGGCGGCCTGGACGTGATGGTCAACAACGCCGGGATCACCCGTGATGCGACCATGCGCAAGATGACCGAAGACCAGTTCGATCAGGTGATCTCGGTCCACCTGAAAGGCACCTGGAACGGCCTGCGGTCGGCGTCGGCCGTCATGCGCGAGGCCAAGCACGGCGCCATCGTCAACATGTCCTCGATCTCCGGGAAGGTCGGCATGGTGGGGCAGACCAACTACTCAGCCGCCAAGGCAGGCATCGTGGGGATGACGAAGGCCGCCGCCAAGGAACTCGCCTACCTGGGCGTGCGGGTCAACGCGATCCAGCCGGGTCTCATCCGCTCGGCGATGACCGAGGCCATGCCGCAACGGATTTGGGACTCCAAGGTGGCCGAGGTCCCCATGGGCCGGGCCGGCGAGCCCGAAGAAGTCGCCAAGGTGGCGTTGTTTCTGGCGTCGGACCTGTCGTCGTACATGACGGGCACGGTTCTGGAAGTCACCGGAGGACGGCACTTGTGAGGCGAACGAAAATGGTGGATGTGAGGCGAGTGAGCGGCGCGAGCGCCAGCGAGGGACGGGAACGAGGCGAACGAAAATGGTGGATGTGAGGCGAGTGAGCGGCGCGAGCGCCAGCGAG
>CAMFLL010000490.1 GCA_945957405.1 uncultured Mycolicibacterium sp.
CGAGATTCGCCTTAGTCTCGTGGGCTCGGAGATGTGTATAAGAGACAGAACCTGCGTGGCGTGCTCAACGGCATCGCCGCGGCCATGCCGGTCTTCCGTCGGCAGGGGCGCGGTCATTTCGTCACCACGGTGTCCACGGCCGGCCTGAAGATCGTGCCCACCATGGCCGTCTACGCCGCGACCAAGAATGCCGTGCGGACACTGATGGAGGGCCTGCGGCAGGAATCCACCGACGGCGTCATCCGCACCACGTCGATATCGCCGGGATTCGTGAGCACCGAACTGGATTCGTCGATCGACGACCCGGCGATGCGGGCGGAGATCCGCCGGAATATGGATTCGTTCGGCCTCGCGCCGGACGCAGTGGCTGCCGCAATCGTCTTCGCGATCGAGCAGCCACCGGAGGTCGAGATCGGGGATATCACCATCCGCCCTACCGTGCAGAACTGAGCGACTGCCACAACTGGCCACACCCATATCGCGAGACTGCGGTGCGTGCGCAGAATCGCGAAGATTTCCGCACCCACCGCAGTCTCGGGTGATGTAGGGGTCAGAACGGACTGCTGTTGGCCTGGAATTTCGCCGATTCGGGCCGGGGGCCGAACCGCCGGATGTAGTCCTCATGCATGCCGGCGTTGCGCTGGCGCTTGAGGATGTCGACCAGATTGGGGTCGAGGCCGTGTTGCGCCAAGCGGTGACGCCGCCACACCTTGTTGAGCGCCAGCGCCATCAAGATGGCCCAGGTGTAGATGGGCACCGTCATCTCGAGATGGACGTACAGCGATGCGGGCAACAACCACAGCGGTGCCAGCACCACGAGCGGCGGGATGGCCATCCGGATCATGTGGCGCCGCACAGCGCCTTCACCGGCCAGATCATTGGCCACCCACTCGCGCATCGAATCGGGCAGGCGACGCCCGTAGGCGTAGGTGATCCGTTGCCACAGTGTAGGTTTCGCGGTATTCATGGTTACTCCTTCGGTCATGCCTGGTCGGCGGCCAGCGCGGCGGTGTTGACGCGAGTCAGTACCTCGCGCAGATGTTCCAGTTCGGCGATGTCGACTCCGAGCCGGGCGACCACTGCTGGCGGAATGTCCAGGGCCCGCTGTCGCAGGGCCTTCCCGGCCTCGGTGAGCTCGACGTCAGTCGACCGCTCGTCCGCGGAACTCCGGGTGCGGGTGATCAGCCCGATGGCCTGTAGGCGCTTCAACATCGGCGACAGCGTGGCGGAGTCGAGTTGCAACGACGCGGCGATCTGCTTGACCGACAGGGCCGGACCGGCACCGGTGGTCTTGTCGTGGTCCCACAGCGCCAGCATCACGAGATATTGCGGGTGTGTGAGCCCCAGCGGTTCGAGCAGCGGGCGGTAGATGGCCAGCACCGCTCGATTGGTGACTGCCAGCGCGAAACACACCTGGCGTTCGAGCGCCAGCGGGTCGATTTCGAGGGCTGTTGAAGTGGCCACGAATAGATAGTACACATTTAGTTAGTGCCCTATCAATGTGGTACCGAGCACAGGTTCCGCTGCGGCGCGATCTCCCTAAGAACGTCGCCTGGTCCGCTTGGACGAGAACCGAGTGTCGAGGGCGACCAGCATCCTTTCGACTTCGTCGATCCGGGCCCGGATCGCGATCAGTCGCTCCGGCGGGTCGACATAACCGTCGATCTCGCAGCGCCGTTTCCACCGGATCTCCGCCTTGGCGACGTTCTTGTGCATCGCTTCCACCTCGTTGCGCAGGATCCCTGCGAACAGACGCGCCTGTTCGCGTTCGGAGTGGCCCGCCGGCGACGTCACCGCGTTGACGGTTGCAGCTCGCGCTGCGCTAGCTCGAGAATCCCGCATCGTCGACGGGCCACCCGGCAGCGACCAGTCGACGTTTCACCCGTTCGGTGTCGTCCGGCGACGGCATCTCGTCGGTGAACTTGGTGATGAGCACCCGCACATCCGTTCCGTCGACCGGGGATTCGCCGCGTGCCATCAGCTCAGCGGCAACGGTGACGACGTCATCGTCGGACAGTCGGCGCCGCAGAATCGCCACCAGCGGGATGTAATCGCCGGTGGGTACGCCGTCGGGATAGCCCGCCCGCAAGAACGCCACGATGCGCGCCAAGACGTCGGAAAGTGCCACGGTTCCCCCTCGATGTTCCGGCCCGACGACCAACCCTGGTCTGTCGGGGCCATCAATGGGTACCACTTTCACACGGTCGCAAGCACACGTTCATGCGGTGTTCAGCAATGCGCCCGTACCACCGGTCGGCTGGGCAGCTTTCGCCAGGTGTAGTCGCATATCCCACCGTACGAATACAAAGGCAGCCTGGGCGCCCGCGTGCGGTCCCACCCCCGAATATCAAGGATCCACTTCCCCGGTACCTCGAAGCGATGATGCAGCGCCGCGGTGATCAAAGTCGTTGTACTGCAATGGGTTCGACAACGAAACTGGGACTACGGCTGCGTGCGCCGTAGTCCCAGTTGTCCGAACGATCCCGAGCCAATCCTCGTACCGAACGCGGCCCTTGTGGTCACAGCCGACTATCGAGCACCTCGGGCGACTCGGTGGTGGCCGGCGCAACCTCCTTGATGAACAGCGGCGAGATCGCACACAGCACAAGCGTCGCCACCGCGACGGCTACGAACCCACCGACGAAGCTGCCCGTCGAATCCTTGACCAGACCGATCACATATGGGTAGGCAAAGCCACTGACGAGCCAGGGAACCCCCAGGATGAGTCCGTTCACGACACCTGCGTAGTGCGGGTCGACCGAATCAACGGCCTCCGCCAAGGCCAGCGTCTGGCCTGTGTACTGGCTGACACCGATCAGGGGAATCGTAATGGCGAGCAGTACCCAGTCGCCGGTGGCGACGAACAGTGTCATCGCAGCGACGGCGATGGTCATCGCGATGCCCGACAACAAGATAACGCGCTTGTTGCTCTTCAGACGCGTGGCCAGCAGAGGTGCCGCAAGGGCACCTCCCATACCGGCGATGGAGAACAGGGATGCCAACAGCCCGGCCAGCGACTGGGACAGTCCACCCTCTTCCACGAGGATGGCCGGCATCCAGCTCGCGATGACCGAGAAAACGCCGACACCACCAATCCAGAAGATCAACCCGGACACAACGTTTCGGTTCATGACCGAACGAATGGACCGGTCGGCGGTGGTGAGCGGCGTCGGCGTGACGACGCCGGTTTGGACCGGGTCGGAATCGACGCCGGAACTAGGCGCGTTCTTCGACACGGCCAGCACCAGAACGAAGACCGCCAAGAGCACGATGGCCTGCACCGTCAAACCCGTCCGCCAACCCAGGGCTGCGAGGAGTGCGGAGAAGGCGAACAAGCTGAGCAACGCACCCACTCCGTCCCCCGACAACATGACGCCCAACGCACGATCCGTCTGCTTGCTGTCCCTGAACCAGTCGACCGCCATCGTGTACGTCGCCACCCAGAGGAACCCGACCGCCAGCCCCGCCAGCACGCGACCGGCGATCACCCATTCGAAGCTGTCAGCCATGGAGAACATCAGTTGGCCTGCCACGCCGGCGGCCAGCCCCACCAGGACCACCAACTTGCTGCCGAGCCTCGTCGCCAGAAGGCCGCCCACGAGAATCGTCGCGCCTGCCACGAAACCGGTGACCGACGAGATGGTGCCCGCCTGGGCGTAGCTGAGCCCGAGGTCTTCGCTGATCGCATCGAGACTTGGGCTCCATCCAACGTAGGGAAGGAATCCCGCAACGAGGGCTACATACGCGGCCCCCAGATTGATCCATCTGCTGTTCGACATGCTTGCTCCTCGAGGACCTGGTCAGCCCGGTCCGTTGGTACTAGGTCCCACGGCATCATGGGAGACGATTGCACTGTTCCGGCTGGTGGTCTATACAGTGCGGCACATCTCTACCTGGACACATCCGCGGAGTGTCATGATCTCGACGGCGACGGGCGACACAACGTCAAGTGTCGAACACCGTTCAGTATCTACCGCAGCTTCGACTGCTGGGCGGCAGCGCCTGCGGTGGGAAACTGGCGGTTGCGCCCGCGCACCACTGGTACAACCGAGATCACCTGCTGAACAGTGAATTTCGATGCCAACGCGGCACTGACGTTGCCACGTCGAGATGATGCTTGCGGGTCGGGGCTCCGCAACCGGCAGGTGGACGCTGCGCCAGGCGGTATCCGGCGACCACAGGCGTCATGTCCCGGCGTACGTTCCGATGCCCGACGGTGACAAGGCGTCAAGTTCGTCCCGGCTGATTGCGGCACTTCGTCTAGTGTTTCCGCACGCGATGATCAGGAGGCTTGCTACATGACGCCCGCCGCCCCATCGCATCGGCCGGAGCAGACTGAACTGCTGCCGTTCTATCGCGAGGACCTTCTGGACGAGCCGAACCCGCATTTCCGCCGACTCCGGGATGAGTTTCCAGTCCTCGAACTCGATGACGGCACATACGTGCTGTCGCGGTACGAAGACGTTGCCGCAGTGTTACGGCACACCAAAAGTTCAGTGCAGCAACTCGATTTCGGGGCATTCGACATCCTGCATGAGTCCCTGGTCGGAATGGATGCGCCTGCACACACTCG
>CAMFLL010000491.1 GCA_945957405.1 uncultured Mycolicibacterium sp.
ACCGCGGTGTCGGGCATCGGTTCGTAGCGGACGAAGGTCCGGGTGAAAGTGGCTGCGCCGTGCGACAGTGACCGCAGATCGATCGCGTAGCGCGTCAGTTCGACCTGCGGTACCTCGGCCCGCACCTCGCTGCGGTCTTCGTCGATGTTCTCACTGCCCAGGACACGACCCCGCCGGCCCGACAGATCACTCATGACGGCCCCGACGAGATCGTCGGGAATGCGCACCGCGATCTCGTCCACGGGTTCCAGCAGATTGATGCGGGTGGCCTGCGCCGCCTCCCGGAGGGCAAGACTGCCCGCCACCTGGAACGCGAAATCCGACGAGTCGACACTGTGCGCCTTACCGTCGAGCAGAGTGACCCGGATGTCGACCACGGGATAGCCACCGCCGAGTTGCGTTCCCACCCCCTTCTCCATCTGGGTGCGCACGCCCTTCTCGACGCTCGGGATGAACTGACGCGGGACGGCCCCGCCGACCACCTTGTCGACGAACTCGAAACCCGCTCCCTCTGGAAGGGGTTCCACTTCGATGTCGCATACCGCGTACTGACCGTGCCCGCCCGACTGCTTCACATGCCGGCCGTGCCCTTTGGCGTTGCCGCCGAACGTTTCCCGTAACGGCACGCGCAATTCGACGGTGTCGACGCTGACACCGTACCGCGATGCCAGGGCGTCGAGGACCACACCGGCATGGGCTTCGCCCATACACCACAACACGATCTGGTGGGTCTCGGGATTCTGCTCGATGCGCAACGTCGGATCTTCGGCGGACAGTCGCGACAGCCCGGTGGCCAGCTTGTCCTCGTCGGTCTTGGCGCGCGCGGCGATCGCGATGGGCAACAGCGGTTCGGGCAGCGTCCAGGGCTTGAGCACCAGCGGATCAGCCTTGTCCGACAACGTGTCCCCGGTCTCGGCGCGGCTCAACCGGCCGATCGCACAGATGTCACCGGCCACCACCGCGGGGGCAGGCCGCTGTTGTTTGCCCAGCGGAAAGGACAGCGAGCCGATGCGCTCGTCCTCGTCATGGTCGGGGTGTCCACCGGTGGCGTCGGACATGCGGGCCGACTCGGTGAAAAAAGATGAAAAATGGCCCGACACATGCACTGTCGCGTCGGGCCTGATGGTGCCGGAGAATACCCGGGCCAGACTGACCCTGCCGACGTAGGGATCCGACGTCGTCTTGATGACCTCGGCCAGCAGTGGTCCGCCGGGGTCGCACGTCATCGCCGCGCGGGCTGCTCCGGACGGGGTGAAGACCTCGGGGATCCGATGCTCGGGCGGCGCCGGGAACCCGCTGACCGCCACCTCGAGCAGTTCGAGCGTCCCGACACCGGTGCCACTGCACACCGGCAGCACCGGGAAGAACGTCGCATGTGCGACGGCCTTCTCGAGGTCCTCGATCAAGACCGTCTGGTCGATGTCCTCACCGCCCAGGTAGCGCTCCATGAGCGTCTCGTCCTCGGATTCCTCGATGATCCCCTCGAGCAGCGTGCCGCGCAGGGCGTCGATGCGTTCGGCGTGGACGGGATCCGGTGTGCCGCTGGACCGCACGCCGTCGGTATAGCTGTAATGCGTCTGGGTCAGCAGGCCGATCAGCCCGCCGTCCGGACCCGCGACGGGCAGGTACAGCGGAAGTACCTTGTCGCCGAACGCATTCTGCGCCGCAGCCAGGGTGTCGTCGTAATTGGCGCGCGCGTGATCGAGTTTCGTGATCACGACGGCGCGCGGCATGCCAACCTCATCGCATTCATGCCACAGCGTCTTGATGGCGGCCACGGTGGCACTGTCCATGGTCTCGTTGGCGGCGATGACGAACAGCGCGCAGTCCGCGGCGCGGAGACCGGCGCGCAGGTCGCCCACGAAGTCGGCGTAGCCGGGGGTGTCGATGAGGTTGACCTTGACGCCGTCGTGGGTCAGCGATGCCAGGCTCAGTCCCACCGAACGTTGCTGCGCGATCTCGGCGTCCTCGTAATCGCACACCGTATTGCCCTCGGCGACGGAACCGGCGCGGTTGAGCACACCGGCGGCAACCAGGAGAGCCTCGACCAGCGTCGTCTTACCGGCGCCGGACGGCCCGACCAGGACCACGTTCCGGATCGATCCGGGACTGCTGGCCCTCGGCGCCGCGCCGCCGCCCTGGGAAGCGTGCGTCTTGTCCGCCATGACGACCTCCTCAGGCTCCGAAGAGGCTTGTCCTCGTCATGGCACGGCGTCATGGGGCTTTTGGGCCCCTTAGATCATCAGGCCTGGATGATGATGGGGTCGCCGACGCTGACCTGGTTGAAATACCAGGCGGCATTGTCGGGGCTGAGATTGATGCAGCCGTGGCTGACGTTGGCGTAGCCCTGTGAGGCCACCGACCACGGTGCCGAGTGCACGTAGACGCCGCCCCACGTCACGCGCACCGCGTAGTCGACGTCGAGCTTGTAGCCCTCGGGGGAGTCCAGCGGGATGCCGATGGTGCGCGAGTCCATCACGACCTCGCGTTCCTTTGCCAGCGCGGTGAAGGTGCCGACCGGCGTCGGATGGTTGGGCTTGCCCATCGAGGCGGGCATCTCGCGGGCCACCGCACCGTCGATGCTGACCGTGAAGGTGTGCGCCGAGATGTCGGCGACGCCGACCACCGACGAGCCCGTCTCGAAGCTCAGTGGCATACCGCCGGCCGTCAGGCGCACCTCGGAATGGGCGGGCCAGAACTGATCGGGGACGAACTGCACGGTGGTGTCACTGACCCACTCGTAACGCCCGGTCACCGCCGACGGCGACAGAATCCTGATCGACCGCTGCGCCCCGGCCCGGTCGAGGACCGGCGCACCGAACGTCACGATCACCGGATGGCCCACGCCGACCGTGGAACCCGCCGCCGGTTGCACGCCGACGACACTGATCGAAGGGGTCGGCGAGGGTACCGCAGCAACCCCGACGCCGGCCGAAGCCATCAGCGTGATCGCAACCCCCAGCAAAACCACGGTGTAACGAAGTACTCCCCGCACGCTGTCCCTTCCCTTCTCCACCACTCCAGGACTCAGCCGGTACGTCGATCGTAGTTAACTTGTGACGCTACTCGGGAAAGTCGCAGATCATCGGTTGTTCGTTACACCCGGTCCTGCGGATCTGGCGACCCACCGCAGGCGTCGAACCCGCCGTCGATGCGGCACGCGTTGCACCGTCCACACGGGGCCCGGTTCGCTCACGTAGAGCAACGTGTGTTGACCGGCACGAGTCGGGGATGTTTTGGATCTCGGCCATCACCTGCGGAGCGACCGCGGGCGTGCCGCCAAGCCCATGGCACGAACATGTTCTTGGTCCACTGGGCCTGTGCCCGGGTGCGCGCGACGAATCCGCTGATGGTTTCGGTACCGGTGGCCTCCGCCCACGCATGGCTGCTGCCGGGCATCCCGATGGCCTCGGCGGCGGCGCGGGCGAACAAAATGTGACCCTTGGTCGAGGCGTGCATCCGATCCGCGCTCCAGGTCGACGGTTCCAGCATCGATGGCGCGGTGTACAGGTCGACAAGGGCCAAACCGTATGTGGCCGAGGCGGTTCGGATAGCGTCGTTGATCCGGGCGAGCCGCTTGCCGAGGAGTCGGCCCACCGGCAGCAGCCGCGTCACGTCAGGGAACGTGGTGGTGACCACGGTGGCGCCCGAGGCGGCGAGCTGCCGGTACAGCAGGTCGAGGTCGGCAAGCGCGCGGTCGAACGAGCGCCCAGGTTTGGTGGTGTCGTTCATACCCGCGCAGACCGTGATGAGATCGGGTTGCATCTCCAGCGCGAGCGGTAGCTGGTCGTTGAGCACATCGGCGACCATCCGGCCGCGGATGGCGAGGTTGGCGTACGCGACGCCCGGCCGGTGGTCGTCGAGCATGTCGGCGAGCCGGTCGGCGAATCCGACGACACCGGTGGTGTCGTCGCCATCCCAGAGCCCCTCGGTCTGGCTGTCCCCGATCGCCACGTAGCGGGCGTAGCCGCGCCAACCACTCTCCACTTCAGCGGTCACACGCGCGACGATAGCGCCAGCGCAGCCCACGACGGCGTATTCGAACGGCCGTATTGCCCGAAGGTTCGCCAGAAGTTCTACTGCGGGTAGTCCCGGCCTGGGGTGGGCGTCACAACCAGTCGCGGCGGCGGAACATCACGTACAGCACGATCACCAGGATCACCATCGTCGCCGTCGAGACCACGAAACCCCAGTGCAGACCGGCGCCCGGATAGGGCACGTTCTGGCCGTAGAAGCCCGTGATCGCGGTGGGCACCGCGATGATCGCCGCCCACCCGGTGAGTTTCTTCATCACGGTGTTCAGGCGGGCGTCCTGCAGCGACAGGTTGGTCTCGAACACCGTCGTGACCATGTCGCGCAACGATTCCGTCCATTCCGAGACCCGTAGGACGTGATCGTTGAGATCGATGTACAGCGGGTCGAGTTCGGGGGCGTGGCGGTCGTCGCTGCGATGACGCTGGATGGCATTGACCACCTCGCGCATCGGCAGGACCACGCGTCGCAGTCCCACCAGGTCCTTACGGATCTGGAAGTTGCGGCGCTGGATTCCGG
>CAMFLL010000492.1 GCA_945957405.1 uncultured Mycolicibacterium sp.
GGTGGTGTTGGCCATCGGCGTACTTGTGGCACTGCGGCCGGTGACGGAGCCGCCGAGCCAGCAGGCGCCGCGCACCGCTGCGAGCGCAATGGCGATGACCCCGGTGGTGCCATCGGAGCTCGCCGCGAATGTGACCGTGACCGGTTACGACTGGGGTACACACGTCGAGATGGCGTGCACCTACCGGGACTGGCCCGAGGACGCCGATCACGATCACGACGAGACCGGCGACAAGCTGGCCATGGTGGTGGTGGGCCGCGACGGCAGCCGTACCGAGGTCGCCACGTGGATGGCGTTGCCTGCGGCGACGGCGTTCCCGACCGGCAGCACGTCGATGCCGATCGACCAGATCGCCACGATCCAGGTCGTTTCCACCGATAGCGGGGATGTGTTGCTGCAGCGCAGCCTGTGAGTCCGCAGGCACAATGAGCGGATGGCCGATTCCGCCGAGCCGCGCGACCCGATAGCGCAGGCCCGCACCAACTGGCAGCGCGCCGGGTGGGGTGATGTCGCCGAGGGCATGGTGGCGGTGACATCGGTGATGCGGGCCCATCAGATCCTGCTGGCGCGCGTCGAGACGGCGTTGCGCCCTTACGATCTGAGCTTCTCGCGCTTCGAGCTGCTCCGGTTACTGGCGTTCAGCCGCAACGGCGCGCTGCCCATCACCAAGGCCTCCGACCGGCTACAGGTGCACGTCACGAGTGTCACCCACGCGATCCGCCGGTTGGAGGCCACCGGTCTGGTGCGGCGGGTGCCACATCCCACCGACGGCAGGACCACCCTGGTGGAGATCACCGAACTCGGGCGCTCCACGGTGGAGGACGCCACGGTGACCCTCAACGAGAAGGTGTTCGCCGACATCGGGATATCGCCGGCGGAGTCACATGCGCTGGTGTCGTCCATCGAGACCCTGCGACACAGTGCGGGTGACTTTTAGCCCTGGCGCAGCAATTCGATGACGGCGCTGAAGTCCTTGTCGGCGTTGTCCTTCACGAAGCTCGCGTAGATCTCGGCGGCGTGGGTGCCCAGCGGTGCCGAGGATCCGGTGGAATTCACTGCGTCCATCGCCAGGCCCAGGTCCTTGTTCATCAGGGCGGTGGCGAAGCCGGGCTGGAAATCGTTGTTGGCCGGTGACGTCGGCACCGGTCCCGGCACCGGGCAGTTGGTGTGCACCGACCAGCAGTTGCCGGTGGCGCCGGTGATGACGTCGAACAGGGACTGCGCCGACAGACCCAGTTTCTCGGCGAGCACGAAAGCCTCACCCACGGCGATCTGCTGCACCGCCAACACCATGTTGTTGCACAGCTTGGCGGCCTGACCTGCGCCCGAGGTCCCGCAGTGGATGATCTTGCCCGCCAAGGGATCCAGGACCGGCCGGGCCCGCTCGACGTCGGCGTCCTGGCCGCCGACCATGAATGCCAGTGTGCCCGCGGTGGCGCCCTTGATACCGCCCGAGACCGGGGCGTCGAGTTGGGTCAGCCCGGCCGAGACGGCCTGCTGATGGATCTCGCGCGCGTCGGCTACCGAGATGGTCGACGTATCGATCAGCAGTGCACCCTTCTTGGCGGCCGGCAGGATCTCGGCGTAACAGGCCTTGACCACCGCGCCGTTGGGCAGCGACGTGATGACGACGTCGGCGTCGGCGACCGCGTCGGCTCCGCTGTCGAAAACCTTGGCGCCCTTGTCTTCGGCGGCTGCCTTGAGAGTGGCCACGGGGTCGAACCCGTGCACGGTGTGACCGGCTGCCACCAGATTGGCCGCCATCGGCCCGCCCATGTGCCCCAGCCCCAGGAATGCCACGGTGCTCATCGTCATACCCTTCTATGCAGTGGCGCGGGCCCGGGCCGCGGCGGCCCGTCCGATGACCACGCGCATGATCTCGTTGGTGCCTTCCAGGATCCGGTGCACCCGAAGGTCCCGGACGATCTTCTCCAGCCCGTATTCTTTGAGATAGCCGTACCCACCGTGCAATTGCAGCGCCTGGTCCGCGACATCGAAACAGGCATCGGTGACATAGCGTTTGGCCATCGCGCACAACTCGACCTTGTCAGCGGTCCCGGCATCGAGCGCGGATGCCGCGCGCCACAACATGACTCGTGAGGTCTCCAGCGCGGTGGCCATGTCGGCCAGGGTGAACCGGATGGTCGGCTCGTCGATCAGGGCGCCACCGAACGCCTCGCGGTCACGGACGTAGGCCGCGGCCTTGTCGTAGGCGGCGCGCGCACCTCCCAGTGAGCATGCCGCGATGTTGATCCGGCCGCCGTTGAGCCCGTTCATCGCGACGGCGAAACCGGTCCCCTCGCCGTCGGGGCCGCCGAGCATCGCATCAGCGGGCACCCGGACGTTCTCCAGCACCACCTGTGCAGTGGGCTGGGCGTTCCAGCCCATCTTGGCCTCGTTGGCGCCGAAACTGAGCCCGGGCGTGTCTTTTTCGACGATGAACGCCGAGATGCCCCGAGGTCCGGCGCCGCCCGTGCGGGCCATCACCACGTAGACATCCGACACGCCGGCCCCGGAGATGAACTGTTTGACGCCGTCGAGCACGTAGTGGTCGCCATCGCGGACAGCGCGGGTGCGCAGTGCCGCGGCATCCGAGCCGGCGCCCGGCTCGGTTAGACAGTAGCTGGCGATCGCCTCCATCGAGGCGAGTCGTGGCACCCACGACTTCCGCTGGTCGAGGCTGCCGTAGGAGTCGATCATCCACGCGCACATGTTGTGGATCGAGATGAACGACGCGACAGCGGGATCGGCCGCCGCCAACTCCTCGAAGATGCGCACCGCGTCGAGGCGGCGCAGTCCGCTGCCGCCGACCTCCTCCGAGCAGTAGATCGCGGCCATGCCCAATTCCGCGGCCTCCCGCAGCACGTCGACCGGGAAGTACTTGTCGGCATCCCACTCGAGCGCATGCGGGGCAAGGCGTTTGGCGGCGAACGCGGCCGCCGTCTCGGCGATCACGCGGTCGTCGTCATCCATCTCGAACACTTCTCTGATCCTGCTCCCGCGTTATTTCATGGTCGGGATGACGAATTCTGCGCCATCCTTGATGCCCGACGGCCACCGCTCGGTGACGGTCTTGGTCTTGGTGTAGAACTGGATCGACGCCGGGCCGTGCTGGTTGAGGTCGCCGAAGCCGGACCGTTTCCAACCGCCGAAGGTGTGGTAGGCCACCGGAACCGGGATGGGCACGTTGACCCCGACCATGCCGACCTGCACCCGGGACACGAAGTCACGCGCGGCGTCACCGTCGCGGGTGAAGATCGCCACACCGTTGCCGTACTCGTGCTCGGTCGGCAGGCTCAGTGCCTCTTCGTAATCCTTGGCTCTGACGATGCAGAGCACCGGGCCGAAGATTTCGTCGGTGTAGATCGACATGTCCGTGGTGACATGGTCGAACAGCGTCGGCCCGATGAAGAAGCCCTTCTCCAGGCTCTGGTCGTCAAAGGTGAGTTCGTCGGTGGCGCGTTCGCGACCGTCGACCACCAGGTCTGCTCCGGCTTCGACGCCCTGGCCGATGTAGTTGCGCACGCGCTCCAGCGCGGCGCCGGTGACCAACGGGCCGTAGTCGGCCTTGGGGTCCAAGCTGTGGCCGACACGCAGCTGGTTGACGCGCTCCACCAAGCGATTGCGGAGTCTGTTGGCTGTTTCTTCGCCGACGGGCACTGCGACGCTGATGGCCATGCAGCGCTCACCGGCGCTGCCGTAGCCGGCGCCGATCAACGCGTCGACGGCCTGGTCGAGATCCGCGTCGGGCATCACGATCATGTGGTTCTTGGCGCCACCGAAGCACTGCGACCGCTTACCGTGCGCGGCGGCCGTCGAGTAGATGTACTGCGCAATGTCGGAGCTCCCGACGAAGCCGACGGCCTGGACGTCGGGATGGGTGAGGATCGCGTCGACGGCCTCCTTGTCGCCCTGCACCACCTGGAACACACCGGCCGGCAGGCCTGCCTCGAGGAACAGTTCGGCCAGCCGCACCGGTACCGAGGGGTCACGCTCAGAAGGCTTGAGAATGAACGCGTTTCCGCATGCCAGCGCGGGGCCGGCCTTCCACAGTGGGATCATTGCCGGGAAGTTGAACGGCGTGATGCCGGCGACCACGCCCAGCGGCTGCCGGATCGAGTAGACGTCGATGCCGCCGCCGGCTCCCTCGGTGAACTCACCCTTGAGGAGGTGCGGGATGCCGATGGCGAACTCGATGACCTCGATACCGCGCTGGATGTCGCCCTTCGAGTCGGCGACGGTCTTGCCGTGTTCCATGCTGAGGAGTTCGGCCAACTCTTCGACGTTGGCGTTGACCAGGTCGATGAACTTCATCATCACCCGGGCGCGGCGCTGGGGGTTCCACGCCGCCCATTCGCGTTGTGCTTCGACGGCCGAGGCCACCGCGGTGTCGACGTCGGCAGCCGACGCCAGCAGCACCTGGGCCTGAACCTCGCCGGTGCTGGGGTTCAGCACGTCAGCGGTGCGGGTCGAGGCGAGGTTGTTGC
>CAMFLL010000493.1 GCA_945957405.1 uncultured Mycolicibacterium sp.
GTGCCTGTACGCGGCTCGCCGCCGCTTTCTGTACAGACACGCACGCTCGGCGCAGTAGACCTTCTAGGGGCCGAAGGCCTCGTCCAGGATTTCCTGATGCTCGACGGCGTGCACCTTCGATGACCCCGACGACGGCGCCGACATGGCACGCCGCGAGATGCGCTTGATCCCGGTCAGCGTTTCCGGCAACAGCTCCGGCAGCGCCAGGCCGAAGGTCGGCCATGCGCCCTGGTTGGCCGGCTCCTCCTGCACCCAGAAGAACTGGGAGACATTGGCATACGAATCGAGGATCTTGCTGAGCCGGCGCGGCGGCAACGGGTAGAGCTGCTCGATGCGGACGATCGCGATGTCGTCGCGCTTGTCCTTGGCCTTACGCGCCACCAGGTCGTAGTAGATCTTGCCGCTGCACATGAGGATGCGGGTGACCTTGCTGCGGTCGCCGATGCCCTCCTGATACGTCGGTTCCTCGAGCACGGAACGGAACTTCGCCTCGGTGAAGTCCTTGAGCTCGCTGACGGCGGCCTTGTTGCGCAGCATCGACTTCGGGGTGAAGACGATCAGCGGACGGTGGATCCCGTCGAGTGAGTGGCGGCGCAGCAGATGGAAGTAGTTCGCCGGGGTCGACGGCTGAGCCACCGTCATCGAGCCCTCGGCGCACAACTGCAGGAAACGCTCGATGCGGCCCGACGTGTGATCGGGGCCCTGGCCTTCGTGACCATGCGGCAGCAGCAGCACGACGTCGGAGGTCTGCCCCCACTTGGCCTCACCGGAGCTCACGAACTCGTCGATCACCGACTGCGCACCGTTGACGAAGTCACCGAACTGGGCTTCCCACAACACCAGTGCCTCGGGGTTGCCGACGGCGTAACCGTATTCGAAGCCGACAGCCGCGAACTCGGACAGCGCCGAGTCGTACACCAGGAACTTGCCGCCGGTGGGCGTGCCGTCCTCGTTGGTGGCCAGCAGTTGCAGTGGCGTGAACTCGTCGCCCGTCTTACGGTCGATGATCACCGAATGCCGTTGCGTGAACGTGCCGCGGCGGGTGTCCTGTCCGGAGAACCGGATCAACTTCCCTTCGGAGACAAGCGATCCCAGCGCCAGCAGTTCGGCGAACGCCCAGTCGATCTTGCCTTCGTAGGCCATCTCGCGGCGTTTGTCGAGGACGGGTTTGACGCGCGGGTGCACCGTGAAGCCGTCGGGCACGGCCAGATGCGCGTCGCCGATCCGGGCCAGCACACTCTTGTCGACCGCGGTGGTCAGGTCCTTGGGGACAACCTGCTCGGACTCCACCGACTCGCTGGGTTCGATGGTGTACTTCTCGAGATCGCGCACCTCGTTGAAGACGCGCTCCAACTGACCCTGGTAGTCGCGCAGGGCGTCCTCGGCCTCTTTCATCGAGATGTCACCACGGCCGATCAACGCTTCGGTGTAGGTCTTGCGGACACCGCGCTTGTGGTCGATGACGTCATACATCGCCGGCTGCGTCATCGACGGGTCGTCGCCCTCGTTGTGCCCGCGGCGGCGGTAGCACAGCATGTCGATCACGACGTCCTTCTTGAACTTCTGCCGGAAGTCGACTGCCAGGCGGGCCACCCAGACGCAGGCCTCCGGGTCGTCACCGTTCACGTGGAAGATCGGCGCGCCGATCATCTTCGCGACGTCGGTGCAGTACTCCGACGAGCGGGAGTGCTCGGGCGAGGTGGTGAAGCCGACCTGGTTGTTGACGATCATGTGGATGGTGCCGCCCACGCGGTACCCGCGAAGCAGCGCCAGGTTCAGCGTCTCGGCCACCACACCCTGACCGGCGAATGCGGCGTCGCCGTGCAGCATCAGCGGAACCACCGAGAAACCGTCCGGGGTGTCACCCTTGTCGAGCAGATCCTGTTTGGCGCGCACCAGGCCCTCGAGCACCGGGTCGACGGCCTCCAGGTGCGACGGGTTGGCCGTCAGCGACACCTCGATGTCGTTGTCACCGAACATCTGGATGTAGGTGCCGTGCGCGCCCAGGTGATACTTGACGTCACCGGAACCGTGCGCCTGCGACGGGTTCAGGTTGCCTTCGAACTCGCTGAAGATCTGCGCGTAGGGCTTGCCGACGATGTTGGCCAGCACGTTGAGCCGGCCGCGGTGCGGCATGGCGATGACGACCTCGTCGAGGGAGTGCTCGGCGCACTGGTCGATCGCGGCGTCCATCATCGGGATGATGGTCTCGGCGCCTTCCAGCGAGAACCGCTTCTGCCCAACGTATTTGGTCTGCAGGAAGGTCTCGAAGGCCTCGGCGGCGTTCAGTCGGCTCAGGATGTACTTCTGCTGGGCGACGGTCGGCTTGTCGTGCTTGACCTCGATGCGCTCCTGCAACCAGCGCTGCTGCTCGGGCTCGAGGATGTGGGTGTACTCCACGCCGACGTGCCGGCAGTAGGCGTCGCGCAGCACCGACAGCACGTCGCGCAGCTTCTTGTACTCGGCGCCGGCGAACCCGTCGACCTTGAACTCGCGGTCCAGGTCCCACAGCGTCAGGCCGTGGGTCAGCACGTCGAGGTCGGGGTGACTGCGGAAACGCGTCTTGTCCAGGCGCAGCGGATCGGTGTCAGCCATCAGGTGGCCGCGGTTGCGGTACGCCGCGATGAGCTCGATGATGCGGGCGTTCTTGTGCGAGATCGAGTCGGGGTTGTCGGTGCGCCAGCGGACCGGCTCGTAGGGAATGCCGAGTTCGCGGAAGATCTCGTCGAAGAAATCGTCGTCGAGCAAGAGGTGGTGCACGGTCCGCAGGAAGTCGCCGGACTCCGCGCCCTGGATGATGCGGTGGTCGTAGGTCGACGTCAGCGTGATGAGCTTGCCGATCCCGATCTCGGCGATGCGCTCATCGCTGGCGCCCTGGAATTCGGCGGGGTACTCCATGGCGCCGGCGCCGATGATCGCGCCCTGCCCGGCCATCAGACGCGGCACCGAATGCACGGTGCCCAGCGTGCCGGGGTTGGTGAGCGAGATCGTCACGCCGGAGAAGTCCTCGGCGGTGAGCTTGCCATCGCGGGCGCGCCGCACGATGTCCTCATACGCGGCGATGAACTGGCCGAACGTCATCGACTCGCAGTTCTTTATGGCGGCGACCACCAGTGCGCGCTTGCCGTCCTTGCCCTGCAGGTCGATCGCGAGGCCCAGATTGGTATGGGCCGGGGTGACCACGTTCGGCTTGCCGTCGATCTCGGCGAAGTGCCGGTTCATGTTGGGGAAGGACTTGACTGCCTGCACGATCGCGTAACCCAGCAGGTGGGTGAAGCTGATCTTGCCGCCGCGGGTGCGCTTGAGGTGATTGTTGATGACCACGCGGTTGTCGATCATCAGCTTGGCGGGGATGGCGCGCACGCTCGTGGCCGTCGGCACCTCGAGCGAGGTGTTCATGTTCTTGACGACGGCGGCGGCCGCGCCGCGCAGCACCTGGGCTTCTTCGCCGGTGGACCCGGAAGATTCGGCCGGAGCGGCGGCGGCCGGCTTGGCCGGTGCCGGCTTCGCGGGCGCGGGTTCGGGGGCCGTTGCGGGTTTGGTGGCGGCGCCATTGCCCGACTGCTCGGGCTTGGCCGGCGGCGCGGGCTTCGGCTCGGGCGGAGCGGTGGGCGTCGCGGGCTTGGACGGGGCGGCAGCCTCAGACCGCGGGGCGGGGGCGGGCCGCCCGTTACCGGTCGACTGTGACTCGGCGGCGTCCGCTGGTACCGGCTCTGGGTTGTAGTCGACCAGGAATTCGTGCCAGCTGGGGTCGACCGACGAGGGATCGTCGCGGAACTTGCGGTACATCTCCTCGACCAACCATTCGTTCTGACCGAATGGTGAACTTGTACTGCTCACGGCAGGTGCTCGCCTCAATTCGTATTCATGAGTTTCGCTGGCAAGCGCGGCACTGTGCCTGCCACATGTCTTCGGCGCCCCGTGTGCCCACAGCCCGCGATGCCCGTCGGCCCCCGTTTTGACGCATGCCGGCGCCCGGTGTTTCCACCGCATAAAAGGCTAGCGCGTCGGTAGTGTGTCAGACCACTTAAGCAGGGCAAATCCGTGATTTATCACACTGCCGGCCCGCAGCCTGTTCCATCAGCCGTCGCCAGCCTCGGTGATCGCGGGAAGAATATGTAGTGTCCCCGTCCAGCGGGCGGGCGCCGGCCCGAACGCCAGTCGGGCGTTCTTGATGATCTTCTTGCCCATCAGGCGGTTGCCGCCGCCACCGATCAGCGCGCCGATCCCCATCGGCAACACCTTGCCGAACGCCAGTGCGCCGCGCTTGATCGTGTACTTCTTGATGAAGTACTTGATCAGCCGGGAGTTCAGCTGCGAGATCGCGGGCAGTGGCAGCGTCGCAGCGCTCTCACCGAGCCAGGCGCCGTTGGTGCGGCCAGGACCGAGCAGGTCGCGCACGGCATTCTTGCTGTCCTCGCCCACCAGCACCGACAACACCAACGTGCGACGGCGCTCTTTGTGTTCGGCGGGAATCCCGTAC
>CAMFLL010000494.1 GCA_945957405.1 uncultured Mycolicibacterium sp.
CTCATCACGTGCCTGCCGGTAGCGCAGCAGTTTCTGGTCGACGTCGGCGGAGCGGTCCAGCGCCGCCCGCTGCTCGTCCGGCCGCATCAACCGCAACTGGTCGTTCTGGCCATGCAGCGTCAGCAGTTGTGTCGTGAACGTGCTCAGCGAGCGGGCCGGGACGCTGCGCCCACCCAGGTAGGCCCGCGACGGTCCGTCGCGACTGACCGAACGCAGCGCGATCACACTGCCGTCCTCGTCGCGCTCGGCTCCCGACGAGTCGAGAATCTCGTCGATCTCCGCTGCCGCACCATCGTCGAGCTCACCAGTGGTGAAGCGACCCTCGACCACGGCACGCTCAGCCCCGGACCGCACGCGATTGGCGTCGGCGCGCGCGCCGCCGAGGAGGTGCAGACCAGTCACCACCATGGTCTTACCGGTGCCGGTCTCGCCCGTCAGCACCGTGAAGCCGCGGTCGAATTCCGCATTCGCAACGCTGATCGCGCCCAGTGACTCGATCCGTATTTCCGACAGCACGTCTACTTCCCGCGCCACCCGGTGACCGGCAACCGGAACTTGCGCACCAGTCGATCGGTGAACGGCGCGCTGTCGAGGCGGACCCACTGCACGGGGGTTCCGCAGCGCGTCACCTCGAGCCGGCCACCGTTGGGGACCAGCATCTCGCGCCGCCCGTCGCAGAACGCCAGCGCATCGTGACCGTCAGATTCGATCTCGATGGCGATCTTGGCGTCCGGGCTGGTGACCATGGGCCGGGCGAACAGGGCGTGCGCGTTGTTGGGGACCACGAGGATCGCCTCGAGTTCGGGCCACACCACCGGGCCCCCCGCGGAGAACGCGTACGCGGTGGATCCCGTCGGCGTCGACACCAGCACACCGTCGCCACCGAACGCCGACACCGGGCGCCCGTCGATCTCGACGACGACACCGAGCACCCCCAAGCGGGGGCCCTTCTCCAGGCTGGCCTCGTTCAGCGCCCAGCCGCGGTCGACGATCTCACCTTCGACGCGCACCGCGACGTCGAGCGTCATACGTGTTTCGACGCGGTAGTTGCGGTTGATGACATGGTCGAGCACCTTGTCGATCGCGTCAGCCTCCGCTTCGGCCAGGAAGCCGATCCGGCCGAGGTTGACACCCAGCACCGGAATGCCGGCGTTGCGGGCCAGTTCGGCGGCGCGCAGAAATGTCCCGTCGCCGCCGAGCACGATCACAACTTCGCAGCCGATGGCCGCATTGTCATCGGCGTCGACGACCTCGATCTCGACGCCGAGCGCGCGCATGTCGTCGGGGGCCAGGTGCAGCGACCCGTGGTCGACGGCCTCGGCCGACAGCACTCGAAGCGCAATATCGTTGTCGCCCAACACTTTTTCGACGCGACGGGCGACCTCGGTGGCTTCCGGGCGGCCGGTGTGCACCACCAGGAGGACAGTACGCTCGGAGGTCATTGCGGCCCTTCGTCGACAGCTCGGTGTACGGCTTGCACCAGTGGTTCGTCGCCCAGGGCCGCATTGCGGTGCGCCCGCAGCCACAGGAAGTACTCCACATTCCCCGACGGCCCCGGTAGCGGGCTGGCCGTCACATCCATGGCGTACCAACCCAGTTCCGCGGCCCGGTGCGCGACGGCCAACACGGCGTCCTTACGCAGCGCCGGGTCCGCGACCACGCCGCCTGCGCCCACCAACCCCTTACCGACCTCGAACTGCGGCTTCACCATAGGAACGATATCGGCGTCGGCGGACGCGCACGCGGTCAGTGCCGGTAGCACCGTCGACAACGAGATGAACGACAGGTCAGCGACGATGGCGTCGACCACCCCGCCGGTCGTCTCGGCGGTGAGGTCGCGGACATTGGTGCGCTCGACGACCACCACCCGGTCATCGGAACGTAGCGACCACGCGAGCTGGCCGTACCCGACGTCGACCGCCACCACCTCGCGTGCGCCGCGATCCAGCAGCACTTCGGTGAAACCGCCCGTCGATGCGCCGGCGTCCAGGCAACGCCGCCCCGCCACGTCGATACCGAATGCGTCGAGCGCACCGATCAGTTTGTGCGCGCCACGAGAGACCCAGGACCGTTGCCCGTCGTCCTGCACCTTCAGTGATGCGGTGACCGAGATGGCGGTGGCCGGTTTCGACGCAGGCATGCCGTCGATGCTCACGCGGCCCGCGTCGATCAATTCGGCCGCCTGTTGGCGTGAGCGTGCCAGCCCGCGCCGGACGAGCTCGGCGTCCACCCGAGTGCGCCGCGTCACGGTGCGGTCAGCCCTTCTCCACCGATTCCAGCGCGCGCACCAGAACGTCGTGGGCCTCTTCGAGGCGACGGGCAACATCGTCGACGTCGACGTCGGCCGCGTTGTCGAGCGATGCGGCAGGCACGTCGGCAAGCAGCTGATCGACCTGCGCGCGAATCTGATCCGGGTCTGTAGTCATCTCGACGAACACGCTAGCCGATCCGTCACGACAGGAGCGACCACCGGCGCAGTGCGCCGTCGGCGACATCGTCGCCGGCCTTGACGGAGAAGGAGCCGTCGAAATCGGCGTCCCAGACCGCGCTGGCGGTGGCCCGGACGACACCGAGGCCGTCTGCCACGGGGTCGTCGCCCGCCGAGCTGACGGTGACCTCGCCGCCGCTGACCTCGACACGCCACGCCTGCTGCGGGGCGACCCGGAGAGTCTCCGCGTCGTCCTGCAGCGCCCGCAGGTCGGGGGCGATGAAGGTGGCGCGCTGCCCGGGCACGGCGTGCACGGCATCGCGCGCGGTGCCGACCCCGGTGAGCACCAAGAGGCTGGGCAGACCGGCGACGTTCGCACCGGCGATATCGGTGTCGAGCCGGTCACCGATCACCAGCGGCGTGTGGAAGTCACCACGCGAAAGCGCGTCCTTGAGCAGGCTCGGGGCCGGCTTTCCCGCCACCTGAGGCTCGGCGTCGGTGGCTGCGCGCACGGCGGCGACCATCGACCCGTTACCGGGTAGCAGGCCGCGTTCGGAGGGCAGCGTCCTGTCGACGTTGGCGGCGACCCAGAGTGCACCCGCCCTGATCGCCAGCGCAGCTTCAGCCAACTGGGCCCAACCGGTCTCCGGCGAATGACCCTGGACCACGCCGGCCGGGTCGTCGCTGAACAGCCGCACAGGCGTCAGTCCGACCGCTGAGATCTCCTCGGCGAAAGCGTCTGTGCCGACGACCAGCACCCGCGCCCCCTGAGGGAGTTGGTCGGCGATGAGCCGCGCCGCGCTCTGGGCACTCGTCACGACGTCATCGCCGGTGGCCGCGAAACCGAGGTCGCCCAGATGGGCGGCGACATCATCGGCACGACGGGACGCGTTGTTGGTCACGAACAGCTGGCGGATGCCCGCGCCGGCCAGCGCGTCGACGGCGCCCTCAGTGGGCTCGTGGCCCCGGAACACCGTGCCGTCAAGGTCAAGAAGCAGGCAATCATGTTGCTGGACAAGGGTTGTCACGTCATGCCAACTCACTGACGCGGTCTTCCGCGTCGGTCACGGCGTCCACATCGGCGGCAGCTGCGTGCAGGAACCACTGCAGCGCTTCATCGGAGCGCTCCAGCGCGAGAAGGGTGTCGGCATAGGCGTAGAACAACCGGGCCGCGGTCTGGCCGGTGCGTGTCGAGTCCAGCGGCGGCGACGAGAGCACCGCCAGCGCCTGCTCCAGCTGACCCAGGTCGGCTCGTGCGCCTGCGGTGACGATCCGGAGTTCGTCGGCGTCGTCACCGGACAGTGCCTCAGCCTCGGGGCTGCGGGCCAGCTCGATGGCCCGCTCCGGACGGCCGACGCCGCGTTCGCAGTCGGCGATCAACGGCAGCAGTGCTGATTTGCTACCCATCCGCCGGGCGGCGCGCAGTTCGGCCAGCGCCTGCGCCCAATCCCCGCACCGGTACGCGGCGATACCGACGGCTTCCCGAATCGCGGCGATCCGCCCCGAACGAGTGCGTGCGGCCTGCGCGTGCGCCAGTGCAGCCTCTGGGTCGTCATCGAGGAGATCGCCTGCGGCCACGAGGTGGCGCGCGATCATATCCGCGGTGCTGCGGTCCAGGGTGATCAGTTCGCGGCGGATATCAGGCGCCAGTTGCTTGGCGTCGACATCAGGCGGAATGCTGGGCCCGGCCTTCGTGGCCGAATCGGCGGTATCAGTGGTCTCGCCTCGCGGTTGTGTGCGACGGGCCCGGTCCGGCCCCGACCGGGAGGGCGCACCTTGGCCGCGGTTGCGGCGCTGCTGGTCACCGCGGTAGCCTCCGCGATCGCCGCGTTGCGGCCCGTCCGAAGGCCGGCGCTCGCCGCCCTGCCTGTTCTCGACCACTGGTGCCTTTCGAAGTGAAACCCTCAAGTCAGGATACGGGCAAGACGGATTCCCCGACAATTCGGCATTTAGAATTGCAACTGTTGGAAATACGAATTTCCATTTCTGGTACAGAAATAGAAACGCCCCCCACGGTTGGTGGGGGGTGTTTCTGTTGTGTGTTCGGCG
>CAMFLL010000495.1 GCA_945957405.1 uncultured Mycolicibacterium sp.
CGGTCTCCTCTTCGAGTTCCCGTGCCGCGGTCTGTGCCAGCAGTTCGCCGTCCAGGGCCTCGCCGCCGACCGTGAACCACCAGGTACGCGCACTGCCGTCGGTGACCGCCGGGTCCGAACCGCAGAACAGCAGCACCTTGCCCGCCTCGTCGAGCAGCACCACCCGCGCCGACGTGCGCAGGCTGATCGCGCTGTCGTGGGCGACCTCACCGCGTTCGGCGATCTCGAAGTAGGTCGGCAGCGGCGCGTGCCCGCCCAGGCGGAGCAGGCGCACCGCGGGCCGTTCGCGCAGCGCCAGCGTGTCGCGGACGGCGTCGTTGTGGAACCGCCGGGCGAGCAGCACCCGAGCCTCGGCGTCGGCGAGTTCGGCGACCAGGGCAGCGGGCAGGTGACCGATGTCCACGGCGCCCAGTGCCCCCGACAGCTCGTTCTCGGCGGCCTCCCGGTAGGCGCGCGGGGCGCGTTCGGCGGCGTCGGCCAGGACCGTCAGCCGCCTGCCGTGGTTGGGCGCCTGATGCGCTTCGGCAGCCACCGCGCGCGCCACCACGGCCCGCCGGCCCAGTGCACCGTCGAGAGCCTGCCAGGACAGGTCATAGCGCACGTGCAACCGGTCGAGTCGGTTGGCGGTCTGATACGCCCAGCTGACGACCAGCGCCACGAGCACGACGATGACGACGGCGACCCCGATGAGCCAGCCCATCTAACTTGCGACCTGCACCTTCACCCCGGCCCCCGCAACGGTCTCGTAGACCCGCATGATCTGACCGGCCACCACCGACCAGTCGTAGCGCTGCACGGCCTGTGCGGCGGCCTCGACCAGACGTTCCCGGCCGACCTCGTCGTCGAGCGTCTCGATGAGCGCCGCGGCCAGCGCCGCCGAATCGTCGACCGGCACCAACCGGCCGGCCCGGCCGTCGAGCAGGACGCGGCGGAACGCGTCGAGGTCGCTGGCCACCACCGCGGTGCGCGCAGCCATCGCCTCCACGAGCACGATCCCGAAGCTCTCACCGCCGATGTTCGGCGCGCAGTACACGTCGGCGCTGCGCAGTGCCGATGCCTTCTCGGCATCGTCGACCTGCCCGAGGAATCGCAGATGATCGGCGAGATCACCTGCCGCACTGCGTAATTCGGCCTCATCACCGCGACCGACGATCAGGATTTCGAGGTCGGGGCAGTGCTCCACCAGCCGCGGCAGCGCACCGAGCAGCACGGCCATTCCCTTGCGGGGCTCGTCGAAGCGGCCGAGGAACAGAATCGATCTACCCGGCCTCGGGTAGCCCGGCAGCCGCGGGGCGTTGGCGAACGACGCGACGTCGACACCGTTGGGGATCTCGACGGCATCGGATCCCAGCGCCTCCATCTGCCACCGGCGCGCCAGATCTGAGACGGCGATCCGGCCGACGATCTTCTCGTGGTACGGCCGCAGAATGCCCTGGAACACGCTGAGCGTCAACGATTTCGTGGTCGAGGTGTGAAACGTGGCGACGATCGGACCCTCCGCGGCCTGCAACGCCAGCATCGACAGACTGGGCGCGTTGGGCTCGTGCAGATGGAGTACGTCGAAGTCACCCTGCATGAGCCATTTCTTGACCGTGCGGTGCGCTGCCGGACCGAATCGGAGCCGGGCCACCGAGCCGTTGTACGGAATGGGCACGGCCTTGCCGCCGGAGACGACGTAGTCGGGCAGCGTCGCGCCGGGCGACGACGGGGCGAGCACGCTGACGTGATGACCCCGGACGCGCATGACCTCGGCGAGTTGCAGCACGTGTGCCTGCACTCCGCCCGGTACGTCGAACGAGTACGGACACACCATGCCGATCCGCATCAGCCGCCGCCCTCCATGCGGGCCCGGCGTGCCTCGGACAGATCGGCCAGCCATTGGGGCTGCAGCATGTGCCAGTCCTGCGGGTAGGCCGCGATACCCTCGGCGAACTTGTCGGCGAGGGCCTGGGTGATCGCGGTGACATCCCCCGAGCTGGTGTCCAGCGCCTCGTGGATCTGCACCACACAATTGTCACCCGCATAGTGCACATGAGCAGGATGAAGCGGTGCACCGGTCGCCACCGCCAGCTTCGCCGGGCCCGCGGGCATGCGCGTGGGCGCACCGAAGAAGTCGACCTGCACGCCGTTGCGGGTCAGGTCCCGGTCGGCCATCAGGCAGACGAACATGTTGGACCGCAGGCGATCCGCAAGCTGTTCGAACGGCGGGCGCTCGCCGCCGGAGAGCGGGAACACCTCGAAGCCGAGGCTTTCCCGGTAATCCACGAACCGTCGGTACAGCGACTCCGGCTTGAGCCGCTCGGCAACGGTGGCGAACGTGCCGAAAGTCTGGGCCAGCCAGACACCGGCCATGTCCCAGTTGCCGCTGTGTGGCAGCGCCAGCACCCCGCCGCGCCCCGCGTCGATATCGGCGCGCAGCAGGTCGGCGCCGATGAACACCTCGTCGACGCGCCGGGCCACAGCCGTCAGGTCCATCGACGGCAAGCGGAAGGCTTCGCGCCAGTACCTGGCGTAGGAGGCCAGTGAGGCGCGCATCAAATCCGCAGGCACGTCGGCGGGCGGCACACCGATCACGCGGGCGAGGTTCTTGCGTAGCTGCTCCGGTCCCCCACCCCGGGCGGCATACCAGGCCCCGGCGTCGAAAGCGTTGCGGGCGGCGAACTCCGGCAGGGCCCGCACCACGCGCCAGCCCGCGGCATAACCCCAGTCCGACAGCTGACCGCTCATCGGGATCCGGACGCCCTTCACCGACGGCAGCCCGGTCGACGGCGTCGACATCAGCCCTCGCCCGATTCGGGGCCCTCGGGCAGGTCGCGGGCATCAGCACCAGGAGTGGCGCCGCGCTGCGGCAGGGCATCCATGGCACCGTCGGAGCAGCGCACGGTGTGCACCCGCTGCGCCAGCGTGACCAGGCTGGCCACCGCGAGCAGCCACATCGCCACGTGCAGGATCGCGGGTACCGAGAACAGCCCCGAGAGCCCGGCGCCGAGCAGCACGATGATGAGCCGTTCGGGCCGTTCGATCAGGCCGCCCTCACCGGACAGGCCGCTGGCCTCGGCACGCGCCTTCACATAGGAGATGACCTGCGAGGTGACCAGGCAGATCATGGTCGCCACGGTCAGCGAAGTGCTGTGCATCCCGAAGACCACCCACCACAGCAGGCCGCAGAACACCGCACCGTCGCCGATGCGATCGCAGGTGGCGTCGAGCACCGCACCGAACCGGGTGCCGTACCCACGTTCGCGGGCCATCGCCCCGTCGAGCATGTCGGCCAGCACGAAGACGAACACCGCCACCGAACCCCACCACAACTGGCCGATCGGGAACATCGTCAGCGCGGCGATGACGGTGCCTGCAGTACCGATCATCGTGATGCTGTCCGGTGTCAGCCCGGCCCGCAGCGCGACCTTGGCCACGGGACGCGACAGCTTCGCGTACGCCGCCCGGGTCAGCAGGTAGAAATCGCTCACTGCGCTCTGGCCCATTCGGTGGCCAACAGGTAGCGGGTGTCGCGCAGCAACTGCGGGATCACCTTCGAGTCACCGATCACGGTGATGAAGTTGGCATCACCGCTCCACCGGGGCACCACGTGCATGTGCAGGTGCTCGGCCAGCGACCCGCCCGCCGACCGGCCGAGGTTGAGCCCGACGTTGAAGCCGTCGGGGTTCGAGATCCCTTTCATCACGCGAATGGCCTTCTGCGTGAACGACATCAGCTCGTTGCTCTCACCCTCGGTCAGATCCTCGAGTTCGGCGACGCGGCGGTACGGCACCACCATGAGATGACCGGGGTTGTACGGATACAGGTTCAGCACCGCGTAGACCAGTTCGCCACGCGCCACCACCAGGCCGTCCTCGTCGGGCATGCGCGGGATGTCGGTGAAGGGCTGCTTGGAACCGGCCGAACCGGTCGACTCACGGGCGTCGACGGCGCCGACGATGTAGTTCATCCGGTATGGCGTCCACAGCCGCTGAAGGTGGTCGGGTTCCCCGACGCCGGTGTCGGTGAGGGCCTCGCGCTCCTCGCTCACGTCGCCGCGCCCGTACCGACGTCGAGCAACTCCGCGGTCGGGACGTCGTTGCGCCGGTCGGCGATCCAGGCCTTGATCGCGGCCAGCGCGGCATCGCGGGGCACGCCGTTGATCTGCGTACGGTCACCGAACCGGAAGCTCACCGCGCCGGCTTCGACATCGCGGTCCCCCGCCAGCAGCATGAACGGGATCCGCTGGTTGGTCTGGTTGACGATCTTCTTGGCCATCCGGTCGTCGCTCGAGTCGACGTCAGCGCGGATACCGTGCGATTTGAGTTGCGCGACAACATCGTCCAAGTATTCGACGTGGGCATCGGCGACCGGGATGCCGACCACCTGCACCGGTGCCAGCCACGCCGGGAAGGCACCGGCGTAATGCTCGGTCAGGACACCGAAGAAGCGCTCGATCGAACCGAACAGCGCGCGGTGGA
>CAMFLL010000496.1 GCA_945957405.1 uncultured Mycolicibacterium sp.
GTCTTGATCCACGGCGGCTTCCGCTCAATCGGCGTCTGCGCATTCCGAACCTCCAAACGCAACAGCTTGCGGTTACCGGGTTCGACGCTCACGACTGTGATGTTACGTGCTCGCGGACCGGCAGCACGCCGTCGAGCGCGTCGCACACGGCGTCGGCGACCCGTGCCCGGACGTCCTCGACGCTCACGCGGCGGCCCAGTTCGGCCGTGAGCGACGTGACGCCGGCGTCAGTGATCCCGCACGGGATGATCCCGCCGAATGCGCCCAGGTCGCAGTCGCAGTTGAGGGCAAACCCGTGCAGCGTCACCGACCGGGCCACCCGGATGCCGATGGCACCGATCTTTCTAGGCCTGCGCGGCCGCCCCTCGATGACGTCGGCGGGCAGCCAGACGCCGGAGCGACCGTCGACCCGACCCGCGTCGAGACCCAGCTCGACGCACACGGTGATCAATGATTCTTCAAGGCGCCGAACGAAATTCACCACATCCAACGGCTCGGCCAAGCCGATGATCGGGTAGCCGACCAGCTGTCCCGGCCCGTGCCAGGTGATCTTCCCGCCGCGGTCGGTGTCCACCACCGGCGTGCCGTCGACGGGACGCTCGTGAGGTTCGGTGCGTCGGCCGGCGGTGTAGACCGGCGGATGTTCGAGTAACAGCAACGTGTCGGGTCCGCCGGCCACACGTGCCTCGGCGACTTCTCGTTGTAACTGCCAAGCGCTTTCGTAGTCGACGCTGCCCAGCTGGCGGACCTCGACCGCTGCGGCGGAACCGGACCGAATGGACTGCATCACAGTGTCCGATTTTAGTGCAGCGGCCAACCTAGCTGTGTTTTGTGGTCGCGTACGCCAATGCCTGGCCCACGGTGTTGTGGTGGAACACGAAACCGGCCCGTTCGAGCACCGCGGGAATGGCCCGCTGACCTGACAGCAACCCTTCGTCCGCGAACTCACCGAGCATCAGGCGGGCCGCAAAACCCGGCACCAACAGCGGCGTCGGGCGGTTCAGTGCCCGGCCGAGCGCGTTGGTGAACTCGGTGTTGGTGACCGGGGCGGGTCCGGTCAGGTTGACCGGACCCGACACGTCATCGTGAAAGATCGTGAACATCAACGCGCGGACCTCGTCTTCGAGGCTGATCCACGGCATGTACTGCTTGCCGTTGCCCAGACGGGCGCCGAGCCCGAGCGAGAACAGCGGCCGCAGCTTGCCCATCAAGCCGCCGGACGGGGAGAGCACGAGGCCGGTGCGGGCCAGCACCACGCGGGCGCCGGCCTGCTCGGCGGCCTTGGTGGACTCTTCCCAGTCGACGCAGAGCCGGGACAGGAAACCCGATCCGGCCGGTGTCGTCTCGTCGACGGTGCGGTCACGGGTGTCCCCGTAGAAGCCGACCGCACTGGCGTTGACGAATGTCGGTGGGGCGGTGTCGGCCGCGATCTGCGCGATGGCCTGGGCCAGCACCTCGGTGGGGTCGATCCGGCTGTCGCGCAGGCTCTGCTTGAACGCACCCGACCAGCGCCCGCCGCCGACGTTGACGCCGCACAGGTTGACGACGGCGTCGACGTCGGTCAGGGCGCTGGCGTCGAGTTCGCCCGCCGCCGGATTCCAGTGCACCTCATCGGCATTCGACGGGGCGCGACGAACGATGCGCAGGACCCGGTGGTCACCGGCTCGTAGTGCGGACACCAAGGCAGAGCCGATGAGCCCCGAGGAGCCCGCGATCGCGACAGTGGCGGTTGCCAATTCGCTGAAGCCCTCCTAAAGGCCCAAGTCGGCTTCGAATGCCCCTTCTTCGAGCCGCTTCTTCACGGTGGTCAGGAACCGGCCTGCGTCGGCACCGTCGATCAACCGGTGGTCGTAGGTGAGCGGCAGGTAGCAGATTGACCGCACGCCGATCGACTCGTTGCCGTTCTCGTCGACGACCACCCGCGGCCGCTTGACGATGGCGCCGGTGCCCAGCATCGCCGCCTGCGGCGGCACCAGGATCGGGGTGTCGAACAGCGCGCCCTGGCTGCCGATGTTGGTGATGGTGAACGTGCCGCCGGACAGCTCGTCGGGCTTCAGGTTGCCCGACCGGGCGCGCTCCGCGATGTCGTTGATGGCCCTGGCCAACCCGGCCAGCGACAGGTCGCCCGCGTTGTGCACCACCGGCGAGAGCAGCCCCTGATCGGTGTCCACCGCGAAGCCGAGGTGCTCGGCGTCGTAGTAGGTGATCTCTTTGGTGTCTTCGTTGTAGCTGGCATTGATGTTCGGGTGCGTCTTGAGCGCGTCGATCGCGGCCCTGGCGATGAACGGCAGGTACGTCAGGTTGACGCCTTCCCGCTCGGCGAAGCTCTTTTTGGCCTTTGCGCGCAGCGCCACGATCTTGGTCATGTCGACCTCGTGGGTCTGCGTCAGCTGTGCGGTGGCCTGCAACGACTCGCGGGTCTTCTTCGCGGTGAGCTGACGGATCCGGTTGGCCTTCTGGGTGGTACCGCGCAGGTGCGCGAGCGGGCCCTGAGCGGGTGCGCTTGCGGCGGGTGTCGGTGCGCCGGCGGCAGGCTTCGCCGCGGCGGGTGCCGGGGCCGGCGCCTTGGCGGCCTCTGCCGCGGCCAGGACGTCCTGCTTGCGGATGCGGCCGCCGACGCCGGTGCCCTTGACCGACGCGAGGTCGACACCGTTCTCGGTGGCCAGCTTGCGCACCAGCGGCGTCACGTACGGGCTGCCATCTCCGGAGGGTGCACTGTCAGCTTCCGGTTCGGGCGTGGGTTCGGCTTTGGGTTCCGGCTTCGGTTCGGGCTTGGCTTCGGCTTTGGGTTCCGGCTTCGGCTCGGGCTTGGCTTCGGCTTTGGGTTCCGGCTTCGGCTCGGGCTTGGCCTCGGCCTTGGGTTCCGGCTTGGCCTCGGGTTTTTCCTCTGCTTTCGGGCTGGCCCCCTGCGCGTCACCGACCTTGGCGAGCTCGCCGCCGACGGAAACAGTCACGTCTTCTTCGGCGGTGATGCTCAGCAGCGTGCCTGCCACTGGCGACGGGATCTCGGTGTCGACCTTGTCGGTGGACACCTCGACGAGCGGCTCGTCCACTTCGACGCTGTCGCCGACCTTCTTGAGCCACCGGGTCACGGTGCCTTCGGTGACGGACTCGCCGAGCTCGGGCATGGTCACCGAAGTGGCCGCACCGCCGCCGTCTGACGACTTCGCGGCGGCGGGTGCTTCTTCTGCCTGCGGTTCGGGTTCCGGCTCGGGTTCGGGCTCCGGTTCGGGTTCGGGTTCCGGTTCGGCGGCCTTCTCCTCGGCGGCGGGCGCCGGAGCGTCGTCGCTCGAGCCGCCGGCTTCATCGGCGTCTCCGATGACGGCGAGTTCGCCGCCGATTTCGACGGTGTCGTCCTCCTGCGCGACGATGCGGGTCAGGACACCGGCGGCCGGCGAAGGGATCTCGGTGTCGACCTTGTCGGTCGAGACTTCCAACAGTGGTTCGTCGAGTTCGACAGTGTCGCCCTCTTGCTTCAGCCAGCGGGTGACAGTCCCCTCGGTGACACTCTCACCGAGCGCGGGCATCTGTACGGAGACGGCCATGTCAGTTGACTCCTCGAAGGTCATTCGTCACGGGTCGATCTCTGGCTTACCACAGCGTCGTGTACCGAGTCGGGAACCCAGGTGGATTGTCCGCGACCATCCTGTCACTGCGGGGTGATTGCCACGAACCCGGGCCGAACATGAGCTCTGGCACTATCGAGTGATGGGCTTGTTCGACAAGTTGCGTAGGGGTGGTGGCCGCCAGGGCACCGTCTCCGACCTGCAGTACATGCGCGACTGGGTGGCGCAGCGGACCGGTGTCGAGGCGTACGTCGAGCCGAAGACCACCGTCACCGAGTTGACCGTCGTCCTGGTGGCCAGTGACGGCGAGTGGACCCGGCGCCGGGTCGGCGGCGAAAAAGGCGCCCGCCGGCTGTCCGGTCAGCTGCAGATCCCCGTCTACGACGTACAGAAAGTCGGCTACCCGCAGCGCATGCGTGATTTCGACGCGCGGCGGCGCATTGAGCGTAAGCGGGCCTATCGCGAGGAACTCGACAGCTGAGACTTCCCAGTACCGGCGGTACCGGCTACCTTCATAACCGCCACGCGAGTCACGCAGGAGGTCTGATGAAGTTCGTCGACAGCAGCGACGACGTCCGGATAGCGGTGTACGAAGAGGGCGACCCCGAGGGTCCGCCCCTGGTGCTCGCGCACGGCTGGCCCGATTCCCATGCGTTGTGGGACGGCGTGGTGCCACTGCTGGCCGACCGGTTCCGGATCATCCGCTACGACAACCGCGGGGCTGGGCGGTCCTCGGTGCCCAAGCCCGTCCGGGCCTACACGATGGAACGCTTCGCCGACGATTTCGCCGCCGTGGTCGCCGACACCAGTCCCGGGGTGCCTGTCCATGTGCTGGCCCACGACTGGGGTTCGGTCGGGGTTTGGGAATACCTGAGCAGGCC
>CAMFLL010000497.1 GCA_945957405.1 uncultured Mycolicibacterium sp.
TGTTAGAGCCATTGATCGGCGCGCTGGGCCACATGACGAGCCCCGCGTACTGGATAGCATTCTTCGCCGGTATCGGCATCGCCACCATGGTGGGTCTGCTTCCGGGTATCGGCGCCACCGTCATGATCGCCATCGTCTTGCCGATCGTGTTGCTGTCGATTCACGAACCGGCGATCGGCATCGTCATGCTGGCCTGTATCACGGGCACCGGTAACACCTTCGACTCCATCCCCGCCCAGTTGATGGGCATCGTGCAGTCGGGGTCACAAGTCACATTCCTAGAAGGCCACCAGCTGACCCGAAAAGGCAAGGGCGCCTTCTCACTGGGCACGGTGTACGCCGTTTCTGCCATCGGTGGCCTCGTCGGTGCCGCCTGTCTGCTGCTGGCGATCCCGTTCCTCAAACCGGTGATCCTGAAAATGGGCTTCGCCGAGATCGCGATGCTGGCGCTGTTCGGTATCGCCATGGTCGGTGTGCTCAGTTCGGGGGCCATGGTCAAGGGTCTGGTCGCCGGCGCGATGGGCATCTTCCTGGGCACCATCGGCCTGCAGGCCTACACCAACGTCGAGCGGTTCACGTTCGGCAACTACGACCTGCGCTCCGGCCTGCCCCTGGTGGCCGCGATCGCGGGCTTCATGGCCGTGCCGGAAATGGTCGACCTGGCCGTATCGCGAAAACCGGTGGCGCCCGCGGAAGCCGACGTGTCCCGCGCCGAGACCTTCCGCGGGTTCCGGGAAGGCTTGCGGCGCTGGAAGATCGCGGTTCGCCACTCGATCATCGGTGTCGGCCTGGGGGCCATCCCCGGTGCCGGCGGCAACGTCGTCACCTGGATCTCCTACGGCCTGGGTATGGCGCTGACCAAGGACAAGAGCGAATTCGGCAAGGGCTCGCTCGACGGCCTGGTGTTCGCCGAGTCTTCGGAGAACTCCAAAGAGGGCGGCCAGGCCATTCCCACACTCGCGCTGGGTGTTCCGGGATCGGCGTCATGGGCCCTGGTGCTCGCGGCCCTGATGGCCTACGGCATCTCGCCCGGTCCCGACACGCTGACCACCCACGCCGACATCATCGGCCTGATCGTGATCAGCTTCGCGCTGGCGAACCTCGTGACCACCATGACGGCGCTGCTGATCACCCCGCAGCTCATGCAGGTGACGAAGATCCCCTACGCCGCCATCGTCGGACCGATCCTGCCCATCGTGGTGCTGGGTGCGTACTTCAGCGACCTGACCATGACCATCGTGCCCATCATCGTCATCTTCGGTGTTCTCGGCCTGGTGATGAAGAACTTCGGCTGGCCGCGTCCGCCGCTGGTGCTGGGCTTCATCCTGGCGTCCACCATCGAGGACAACCTCTGGTCGGCGATCGGTGTGTACGGCCCCTGGGGCATCGTGACCCGGCCGATCACCATCGCGCTGTTCATCATCACCGTCGTCGTGACGTTCTTCCTGCAGCGCTCGATGCGCAAGAGCAAGGAGATCGTCGCCGAGGAGGTCGCCGAGAGCGGCGAGATCCCGATCGAGGCCAAATTGCTGGCCGCCGAGGAGGATGTCGATCTGGTGCCCGTCGGCAGTGGCGGTACCGGCCAGGGTGTGGCGGTCAAGACCACGTCGACCACGGGGTCGGCCGATATCGGCGACGGCGCAGCGGACTCCGGTGGCGGGGGCGGGGACGGACCGCACGACACGCTGCTGCGGCCGGGAGACTCCGGTTCGGGTGACGGTAAACGCCATTTCCGGCTGTACTGGCGTACCGAGCATCTGCTGCCGATCTTCTTCATCGCGTTGTCGATCTACGTCGTGATCACCACGCATGACTACCCGCGTGCGGCGGCCGCCTGGCTGCCGATGGGGATGGGCATCATCATCGGCGTGCTGTCGCTGTACCAGTTGATCCGGCAGGCGATGGAACCGACCGAGGTGCGCGGTCGCATCCTCGACATCAGCATGCGCAGTGCCGGCATCGTGGGCTCCAAGCGTGCCGCGCTCATCACGGCGTTCCTGTTGGCGCTCTACGTGTTCTGCATCTACGGATTCGGCATCAAGTGGGCCGGTGTGCCGTTCGCGATCCTGGCGCCCGTGATGTTGATGCCCGGAAAGAAGAAGTGGCTGGTCTCGGGTATCTCCGTGGCGCTCTACATCATCTTCGTCCTGGTGTTCGGTGACGAATTGCTCGCCATCTACTGGCCGCACGGTTGGTGGATGTGATGACCGTGCTACGGAGGAATGGAATGCCGCGCCAACGTAAGTGGAAAACCCTGCTGGCCGTGGGCGGAGCCGTCGCGCTCGCGCTCACCGCATGCAGCAGCGGTTCGGGCGGCTCCGGGAGCTCAGGTGGGTCCGGAGGTTTTGACGCCGAGCAGTACTTCGGCGGTAAGACCATCCGCGTCATCGTCACCCACTCCGCGGGCGGCGGATCGGATCTGTACGGCCGGTTCATCGCGACCAGGCTCGGTGAACACATCCCGGGTAAGCCGAAGGTGACGGTCACCAACGTGTCCGGCGTCGGCGGCATGGGTGATGTGTTCAACGCGCCGGAAGACCAACTGGTGGTCGGGGTGACCTCCCAGGGATCGGCGCTGTACACCACGGTTCTCGACCCGGCGGCGAACATGGACCCGACCAAGATCCGCATGGTCGGGTCCACCGGGGCAGACCCACGGGCGTTCACACTGTTCAATGACGTGGCCGCCGCCTACGATCCGTTCAGCAAGGCCGCGGGCCAGACGCAACCGACCCTCAAGGTGGCGCAAACCGTCGGTGCGCCGGTGGATCTGGTGAGCGACTCGTTCTTCGCCTCGTGGTTGTGTGACGCGATGAAGGCGCCGTGCGACATGGTGTCGGTGGCCGACGACGACAGCACCGACATCAACCTGATGGTGCAGCGCGGTGAGGTGAACACCCAGCTGGGCACGCTCATCACGATGTTCCGGGATTACACACCGCAGCTCAACGACGGCTCGTACAAGATCGCGTTCGAGTACGCGCAGGACCCGAACACCAAGGTGACACCGCCCCCCGGCGTCAAGGTCCCGGACATCACCGACGTGCTGCCCGCCGACTCGAAAGCCGATTTCGACCGCATCCTGCCGATCGTCGGCGGCGGTGGTGTCGGGAAGAACTTCTGGGTGGGTCCGGCGATCAGCAACGACGCCCTCGAAGTACTTCGTAAGGCGTACTCCGATGTCGTCGGGAACCCTGCCGACGTCGAGCAGTTGCAGAAGACGATGTCGGGTGAGAGTGGCAGCGGCGGCGACTACAGCTACGAGGTGTCGGCGGTCAGCGGGGCCGACGCGCAGAAGGCCTACGAGACCAACGCGGACGCGTTCCAGAAGAACCTGTCGTATTACGAGGATCTGCAGAAGAAGTACTACGACCAGTTCTGGAAGTGACCGGCGCACCGCCAAGCCAAGACGAACAACGAAAGAAGAAGCGAAGACTGTGAAGACAGCGGACGTGGCGGTTGCCTCGGCAACGCAGGAGATGGCGGAGTTCGTCAGCCGCCTTTCCTACGACGACATCCCGGTCGAGGTGCGCGAGCACGCCAAACTCTGTTTGTTGGACACCATCGGATGTGCCCTGTTCTCGACCACACTGCCGTGGTGCGAGATCGTCAACCGGTATGTCACCGGGCGCACGCGGGCCGAGACGTCGGTGGTGTGGGGTACCGGCCTGCGCGTCGACGCCGAGGACGCCGCACTGGCGAATGCCACTGCCGCACATGGCTTCGAACTCGACGAGATCCATCCGTCGGGGGTGCACCCCGGCACCGTCGCATGGACCACCGCCCTGGCCCTCGGTGACGAGCTGGGCAGTTCCGGTGCCGACGTCCTGACGGCCGGCGTCGCCGGTTACGAGGCGGGCACCCGCGTGGCGTTGTCCGTGCAGAAGGCGCATCTGAAGGCCGGGTTCCACGCCATGGGCACCATCGGGTCCTTCATCGCGGCGGCCAGCGCGGCGCGGATCCTCGGGCTCGACGAGGTGCAGACGCGCCACACGCTCGGCATCGTCGGCAGCTTCGCCTCGGGGCTGATCGCCGTCCAGGAAGGTGCGATGACCAAGCGGCTGCACGCCGGCCGGGCCGCCCAGAACGGGGTAATCGCGGCGCGATTGGCCCGCGAGGGTTTCACCGGTATCGAGGACGTCCTGGAGAACCCGCTAGGCGGATTCTGCAAGACCACCGGTGGCGGTGAGGAGGACCTGACCGCGCTGACCGCGGGTCTCGGTACGGTGTGGGAAACCGCCACCACCGGCTTCAAGATCCATGCGTCTTGTGGGGCAACGCATTCGGCGCTGGATGTGACCCAGCAGCTCCGTCGTGAACACTGCTTCAACGCCGATGATGTCGCGTCGATGGAGGTGCACGCCAGCAGTCATGCGGTCATGCACTCGGGTTGGCCGTATGACC
>CAMFLL010000498.1 GCA_945957405.1 uncultured Mycolicibacterium sp.
GAGTTGGCCACGGCCTTGGCGATCAGGGTCTTGCCGCAACCGGGCGGGCCGTAGAGCAGCACGCCTTTGGGCGGACGCAAGGCGTACTCGCGGTAGAGCTCCTTGTGCAGGAACGGCAACTCGACGGCATCGCGGATCTGCTCGATCTGACGAGTGAGACCACCGATGTCGTGGTAGCTGACGTCGGGCACCTCTTCGAGGACGAGGTCCTCGACCTCGGCCTTCGGGATGCGCTCGAACGCATAGCCGGCTTTGGTGTCGACGAGCAGTGAGTCACCCGGGCGGAGTTTGCGCGGGCGCAGATCCAGCTCGGCATCCGACAACGTCTCGGCGACATCCTCGGGTAGGTCGTCGGGTGCGATCAGCGGCTCGGCGAGCCACACGATCCGTTCCTCGTCGGCGTGCCCGACCACCAGCGCGCGGCTGCCGTCGGCCAGGATCTCGCGCAGCGTGCTGATCTCGCCGACGGACTCGAACGTCCCGGCCTCGACGACGGTCAATGCCTCGTTGAGGCGCACCGTCTGGCCCTTCTTGAGCACCTTGGTGTCGATGTTCGGCGAGCACGTGAGACGCATCTTGCGACCCGAGGTGAACACGTCGACGGTGTCGTCCTCGGCGACACCCAACAGCACGCCGTAGCCACTCGGCGGCTGACCGAGGCGGTCGACCTCTTCGCGCAGCGCGAGCAGTTGCTGACGGGCCTCTTTAAGAGTTTCCATCAACTTGGCGTTTCGCGCGGCAAGCGAGTCGATGCGCGCTTCGAGCTGATGCACATCGCGGGCACTTCGGGCGCCGCCCTGCGCGCCTACTGCAGCCTGCAGTTGCTCTCGCAGTGCGGCCGCTTCGCGACGCAGTTGCTCTAGTTCGGCAGCATCCTCGCTGGAAAGTGGGGTCGAGAAACCGTCTTCGTAGGCTTCCGAACGCTCTGACTCACTCATGTTGCGCTCCCTCCCGCACCGAAAGTTGGTGCAGTAACAACTTCAACGCTACCGGCGATTCAGCCTTTGTGTGCGGTGTAGCAATTCGACACACCAGCAACACTGTTAGCCTCTGAAGAGAATTCGGCCGAACGGAAGGACAGCCGTGACCTTGAAATCCCTAGCCACACGCGTAGCGGCCTGCGCAGGTGGAGCCGCCGTAGTCGCTGCAGCAGCAGCTGGTGTGACCTCGATCGTGTCGAGCTCACCGGTAGCCGCACCAGCGGTACAGCCGGTGGTGTTCGGTGTGCCGATGCCCGCGGCACCGGCGCCTGAGCTTCAAAGCTCGCTGATCCAAACCCTCAACGGTCTGGCCGGTGGAGGCTCGTTCGCCGGGACCAAATCGTCCTACGTCGAGGGCGGCCTCGGTCGCATCGAGGCGATCACGGCCGACCGCGCCTACAACAACGCCGCCGCCAAGGGCTACTTCCCGCTGAGCTTCGCCGTCGACGGTATCGACCAGAACGGTGGCGCGGCCACGGCCAACGTGACCGCCACCGCCAACAACGGTGTGAGCTCGTCGCAAAGTGTGACGTTCGTCGCAGGCCCCAGCCCGACCGGCTGGCAGATCTCCAAGGGCTCGGCCTTGTCCTTGCTGAGCTCGGTCGGCTGATCGACCTCAAGTCCGCAGTCCTGAGCGCCGCCACTTTTGTGGCGGCGTTCGGGCTGTTCGGGTGTGGTGACGACGGCAGCGCGCGGCCCCCGGCGCCACCGCCCACGGCCACCACCGCTGCACCGGCGCAACCCGCCCAGCTCCCCGAACCGTCGGCACTGATCGACGTACTGGCCAAACTCTCCGATCCCGCCGTCCCCGGGTCGAGCAAGCTGACCCTGGTGGAGGGCGCCACCCCCGCTGAGAGCGCCGCGCTGGAGAACTTCGCCAAGGCGCTGCAGGACAACCACATGCTTCCGCTGACGTTTGCCGCCACCGACGTGGCCTGGTCGGATCAGCACCCGGCCAACGTGCGGGCATCGGTCACCATCACCGCGGCCAAGCCGGATTCCGGCCCCTTCACGTTCCCGATGGAGTTCACCCCCGCCCAGGTCGGCTGGCAGCTCTCCCGCGACACCGCCGATCAGTTGCTGGCGTTCGGTGGGCAACCCGCGACCAGCGCGGCACCGAGCCCGGAACCGACTCCGGCGCCACCGACACCGACGCGCTGAGCGCCCATGTGGATCGGCTGGCTCGAGTTCGACCTGCTACTCGGCGACGTCCATTCGCTCAAGCAGAAGCGCTCCGTCGTCCGGCCCATCGTCGCCGAGTTGCACCGCAAGCTCGCGGTGTCAGCCGCCGAGACCGGCGCCCACGACCTGCATCGCCGGGCCGCGATCGGGATTGCGGCCGTGTCCGGCGACCGTGCCCATGTCGTCGACGTCCTCGATACCGCCGAACGGCTGGTCGCCGCCCGTCCCGAGGTCGACCTGCTGTCGACGCGGCGCGGATTGGCCCACAGCGACGACTGAGAGTCTTCCGGTCAGACGGTTCGCTTGCGCCGCAACGGCGTCGGTGTCACGGTGCCCTCGGCCAGGCGGCGCGCCGAGATCAGGAACGCCGTGTGCCCGCGCATGTTGTGCTGTGGGCGTACCGCCAGCCCCACCACGTTCCAGCCACGCTGCATGGTCTCCCACGACCGCGGCTCGGTCCAGCACTGCTGCTCGCGCAACGCCTCCACCGCGCGTGACAGCTGGGTGACCGTCGCCACGTAGATGATCAGCACACCCCCGGGCACCAGCGCCCGGGCCACCGCGTCGAGCACCTCCCAGGGCGCAAGCATGTCGAGCACCACCCGGTCGACCTGATCGCCCTGATACTCCACGAGATCGGCGATCACCAGGTCCCAGTTTGCGGGACGCTGTCCGAAGAACGTGGCGACATTGCGCTCGGCGTGCACGGCGTGGTCGTCGCGCACCTCGTAGGAGATGACGCGTCCCTCGGGGCCCACGGCCCGCAGCAGCGAGCACGTCAACGCCCCCGAGCCCGCTCCCGCCTCCAGGACGCGTGCGCCGGGGAAGATGTCCCCTTCGTGCACGATCTGAGCGGCATCCTTCGGATAGATCACCTGGGCGCCGCGGGGCATCGACATGACGTAGTCGATGAGCAGCGGGCGCAGCACCAGGAACTGGTCGCCGTTGGTGGACTTCACCACACTGCCCTCGGGCAGGCCGATGACGGTGTCGTGCGCGATGGCACCCCGGTGCGTGTGGAATTCGCTGCCGGGATTGAGCACCATCGTGTAGTGCCTGCCCTTGGGATCGGTGAGCTGCACGCGGTCACCCACGTCGAACGGTCCGGTTAACGACACAGCTCACCAGCCTGCCACGTCTTGTCGGTGGGCCTCATTAGCCTTCCCTTTATGCACCGCCCCGCCTTGTCGCCATCGCGGGCCGCTGACTTCAAGCAGTGCCCGCTGCTGTACCGGTTCCGCGCCATCGACCGGCTTCCGGAGCCGCCGTCACCGGCCCAGCTGCGTGGCTCCGTGGTGCACGTTGCCCTCGAGCAGCTCTACGCACTGCCCGCGCCTCAACGCCACCGGGGCACAGCGCTGACGCTGGTCGCGCCGGCCTGGGAACGCCTGGTCGCCGAGGAGCCGGAACTGGCCGACGCCTTTGCACCCGAGTTGCGCGATCAGCTGCTGGCTGACGCCCAGGCCCTGCTGTCGGGCTACTACCGGTTGGAGGATCCCACCCGGTTCGACCCGGATTCCTGTGAACAACGTGTCGAGGTCGAACTCGACGACGGCACATTGCTGCGTGGCTTCGTCGACCGCATCGATGTGGCAGCCACCGGTGAACTCCGGGTGGTCGACTACAAAACGGGTAAGGCCCCACCCGAGGCGCGCGGTTTCGCCGAAGCCAAGGCGATGTTCCAGATGAAGTTCTACGCAGTGGCGCTGTACCGCTCGCGTGGTGTGCTGCCCGCCCGGTTGCGGCTGATCTACCTGGCCGACGGCCAACTGCTCGACTACACGCCCGATCTCGACGAGCTGCTGCGCTTCGAACGGACGCTGACGGCCATCTGGCGGGCCATCGAATCCGCAGGCGCCACGGGCGATTTCCGGCCCAGCCCGTCGCGGATGTGCAATTGGTGCGCCCATCAGGCACTGTGTCCGGTGTTCGGCGGCACCCCGCCGGAATACCCTGGCTGGCCGGAGGTGCCCGCGGCGTGAACTGCTACTACCGGCGGTTGCCCGACGGCTCCTTCGAGTCGACCGATTTCACCCGCAGCAACTGGACCCCTGAGATCCAACACGGTTCTCCCCCACTCGCCCTGTTGACCAAGGTGATCGAGGAGGCGCTGACCGGGTCGGGTATGCGAATCGGTCGGCTCAGCCTCGACATCCTCGGCGCCATCCCGGTGGCTCCGGTGATTGTCCGCGGGTGGGTGCCGCGGCCCGGTCGGCGCATCGCGCTGCACGCGGC
>CAMFLL010000499.1 GCA_945957405.1 uncultured Mycolicibacterium sp.
GCGATCGGCAGCTGGGCGTACTTGGATTCGCGCGGACCGCGCCCACCTTGTACACGGTTGCGGGCGGCCATCACCAGGTCGCCCATCACGGCCGAGGCCGTCGGGGCACCACCGGCGCCCTGGCCGTAGAACATCAGCCGGCCCGCCGCGGCACCTTCGACGACCACGGCGTTGAATGCGCCGCCGACGTTGGCCAGCGGATGGCTCAGCGGCACCAGGGCCGGGTACACGCGGGCCGAAACACGTTCCTGCCCTTCGGCGGTGACGCGCTCGCAGATCGACAGCAACTTGATGGTGCAGCCGAGCGCTTTGGCGGATTCGAAATCCTCGGCGGTGACGTTGCTGATGCCTTCGCGGTAGACGTCGTCGGCCGTCACGCGGGTGTGGAATGCGATGGACGCCAGGATTGCGGCCTTGGCAGCGGCGTCGTAACCCTCGACGTCGGCGGTGGGATCGGCCTCGGCGTATCCCAGTGCGCTGGCATCGGCCAGCGCGCTGGTGTAGTCGGCGCCGGTGTCGTTCATCGCCGAGAGGATGTAGTTGGTGGTGCCGTTGACGATGCCCGCGACGCGCAGCACGGTGTCACCGGCCAGCGACTGCGTCAGGGGGCGGATCACCGGGATGGCGCCGGCGACGGCGGCCTCGAAGTACAGGTCGACATGTGCCTGCTCGGCTGCCTGCGCGAGCTCGCCGGTGGACTGGGCCAGCAGCGCCTTGTTCGCGGTGACAACGGATTTGCCGCCCTCGAGCGCCGCGAGGATGGCCTTGCGGGCCGGCTCGACGGGCCCCATCACCTCTACGACGATGTCGACGTCGGGCCGCGACACCAGCTCCTCGATGTTGTCGGTGAGCATGTCGACCGGCACTCCCCGGTCATCCGAGACACGACGCACCCCGATACCGCGCAGCACCAGCGGCGCACCGATACGGGCAGCCAGGTCGTCAGCGCTGTCCTCGATGATGCGCACGACCTCGCTGCCGACGTTTCCCAGTCCCAGCACCGCAACGCCGACGGACTTCAGGTCACCTGCCACGATTCACCTCACTTCCAGACTCAACAGATCATCGACCGTCTCGCGGCGCAGAATCAGGCGCACACGCCCTTCGCGCACGGCCACCACGGCCGGACGGCCCAACAGGTTGTATCGACTCGACATCGAATAGCAGTAAGCGCCGGTGGCGGCCACTGCCATCAGATCGCCGGGTTCGACGTCATCGGACACCCAGGCATCGCGCACGACGATATCGCCGCTCTCGCAGTGCTTTCCGACGATACGAGCCAGAGTCGGAGCAGCGGTGGAGGACCGCGACACCAACCTCACGTCGTATTCGGCGCCGTACAGCGAGGTCCGGATGTTGTCGCTCATGCCGCCGTCGACGCTGACGTACCGGCGATGCGCGGTCGGGCTGACCGCAACGTCTTTGACGGTGCCGACCTCGTAGAGCGTGATGGTGCCCGGGCCGGCGATCGCGCGGCCCGGCTCGACCACCAGCCGCGGCGCAGGCAGCCCGACCGCGGCCGACTCGTTGCGCACGATATCGCCCAACTTGGCCGCAAGATCTTCGATTGGCGGCGGATCATCTTGGGGCACATAGGAAATACCCAAACCACCGCCGAGGTCGACAGTCGAGATCTGAGCGGTCTTCTCGACACCGAACTCGGCGACGACGTCGCGCAGCAGGCCGATGACGCGGTGCGCGGCCAGTTCGAACCCCGCCACATCGAAGATCTGCGAACCGATGTGGCTGTGCAGGCCGACCAGGCGTAGGTTCTCCGTCTCGAACACCCGCCTGACCGCGGTCATCGCGGCGCCGCTGGCCAGGGACAGGCCGAACTTCTGATCCTCGTGGGCCGTGGAGATGAATTCGTGGGTGTGCGCCTCCACACCGACGGTGACGCGGATCAGGACGTCCTGCACCACGCCGGCCTCACCGGCGATGGCGTCGAGGCGGTCGATCTCGGTCATGGAGTCCAGCACCACATGACCGACGCCGGACTTGACCGCGGTGGTCAGCTCTGCGATCGATTTGTTGTTGCCGTGCAACGCGATTCGCTCAGGCGGAAAGCCCGCATGCAGGGCCACCGCCAACTCGCCGCCGCTGCACACATCGAGCGCCAGGCCCTCGTCGTCGATCCAGCGGGCCACCTCGCTGCACAGGAATGCCTTGGCCGCGTAGCGGACGTTCTCTCCCCCACCGAATGCCGCGGCGATCTCCCGGCACCGGGCCCGGAAGTCGTCCTCGTCGATGACGAACAGCGGTGTGCCGTACTCGCGGGCCAACTCGCCGACGCTCACCCCGGCGACGGACACCTCGCCGTCGGCGCCGCGAACGAGGTTGCGTGGCCACACATTCGGCGCCAGCAGCAACACCTCGTCGGCCGAGGCGGGTTTGACCGGGGCGCCGGCGTGGTGAATCTCCTCGGCGTGGCGAGGTCCGGCGGGATGTGCGTTCACATGCGCTCCGGAGCGCTCACACCGAGGATCGCCAGGCCGTTGGCGATGACCTGGCGGGTGGCCTGGCACAGCGCCAGCCGGGCGGTGTGCAGGTCGTTGGGTTCTTCGTCGCCCTGCGGCAGGACGCGGCAGGAGTCGTAGAACCGGTGGTAGTCGCCGGCCAGATCTTCGAGGTAGCGGCACACCCGGTGCGGCTCGCGAAGCGCCGCAGCGGTTTTCAGCACACGGGGGAACTCCCCGATATTGCGGATGAGGGTGCCCTCTTTGTCGTGGTCGAGCAGTTCGAGGTGGCTGGTGTCGGGGATCAGGCCCAGCTCGGCGGCGTTGCGTGCGAGCGCCGACAGGCGGGCGTGCGCGTACTGCACGTAATAGACCGGATTCTCACTCGACGCGCTCGACCACAGTTCGAGGTCGATGTCGATCGGGGTGTCCACCGACGAACGGATCAGCGCGTACCGGGCGGCGTCGACGCCCAGCGCGTCGACCAGGTCGTCGAGGGTGATGACAGTGCCCGCCCGCTTGCTCATCCGGACCGGCTGGCCATCGCGGACCAGATTCACCATCTGCCCGATCAGCACCTCGACGGTGTCAGGGTCATCGCCGAGGGCGGCCGCGGCGGCCTTGAGCCGGGCAATGTACCCGTGGTGGTCGGCGCCCAGCATGTAGATGCACAGGTCGAAACCGCGCTGCCGCTTGTCCAGGAAGTACGCCAGGTCACCGGCGATGTAGGCGGGCTGTCCGTCGCTCTTGATGACCACCCGGTCCTTGTCGTCACCGAACTCGGTGGTGCGCAGCCAGGTGGCGCCGTCCTTCTCGTAGATGTTGCCGGTCTTACGCAGCTGCGCGATGGCTTCATCGACCCGGCCGGACGTGTGCATCGAGTCTTCGTGGGTGTAGACGTCGAAGTCGGTGCCGAACTCGTGCAGCGACTCTTTGATGTGGGCGAACATCATGTCCACCCCGACGGCGCGGAACGCCTCCTGCATCTCATCGGCGGGCAGCGACAGCGCGTCGGGTGCCTGTCGCAGCACGTTCGACGCGATATCGGCGATGTAGGAACCCGCGTAGCCGTCCTCGGGTGCGGGCTCCCCTTTGGCCGCCGCCACCAGTGAGCGCGCAAAACGGTCGATCTGCGCACCGTGGTCGTTGAAGTAGTACTCGCGCTCCACCGCGGCGCCCTGCGTCGCGAGCAGCCGACCGAGCGCGTCGCCGACCGCGGCCCAGCGGGTGCCACCGATGTGGATGGGCCCGGTCGGGTTGGCCGAGACGAACTCGAGGTTGATCTTCTTGTCCGCGAGTTCGGCGGAGTTGCCGTACGTGTGTCCGGCGTCGATGACGTTGTTGACGATCACACCCTGCGCCGAGGCTTCGATGCGCAGGTTGACGAATCCAGGTCCGGCAACATCAGCCGCAGCGATGCCCTTTGTGCTGGTCAGCGCTTCGGCAAGCCAGCCGGCCAGCTCGCGCGGGTTGGCCCCGACCTTCTTACCCAACTGAAGGGCCAGGTTGGTGGCGTAGTCACCGTGTTCCGGGTTGCGCGGACGTTCGACCGTGACCGTCTCGGGCAGTGCGGCGGCGTCGAGGTCGTGCTCGGCCAGCACCGCGGCGGCGGTGGTCTTCAGCAGCTCAGCCAGATCGGCGGGGGTCACGGGGGTCCATCCTATGGTCTGAGGTGGTCCGGACCCGAATCCATTACCGCATGCTCTCCCCCGCCCGCCACTCGAGCCCGCGAGCCTGCGGGTTGGCCATGCGACACGCCGCCATCCCAGGGATTCTGTGCGCGGTCCGGGGAACGGTTTCAGACCGGCCATTCGGATGCGCTAGTCTGTGCAGGCCCAATGGCGCACTGTTCAGCGCGCCCCCGTAGCTCAGGGGATAGAGCGTCTGCCTCCGGAGCAGAAGGCCGCAGGTTCGAATCCTGCCGGGGGCAC
>CAMFLL010000500.1 GCA_945957405.1 uncultured Mycolicibacterium sp.
ATCTCAGGGCATATCTCAGGGCATGTAGAACCCGCGGACCCGATGGAACCTGCCGTGGCCGAGCAGCGCGTTGGCGGCCTGTAGACCTGACATCACCGCGGCCTCGATGCAGCCCGCGTTCATTCCCGAGTCGGTCCAGTCACCCGCCAGAACCAGGTTGTCGTAACCACTTTCGTCGGAGCGCAGGCGGTACTTGTCCGATCCCGGCACCGACTGCACATACCGATCGGACGGGTCGATGTTGACGCTGACATGCTGGGTCGCCAACGCCGCGGCGCCGCGGGCACCGTCCGCCCCGCAGAGCAGCTCCCACGCGAATCCACCGTCCGTCACCGCGCCCGGCAGATACAGGCCCACGTGCCTGTTCAGATAGTCCACCGCCGTGGCATGGACGCGATCCCGGCACGCGGTCAGGTATTCGTCGGGCCGGTCGGGGCCGGGCCACGGCGCGTCGAGCACACCGCAGAAGTACGCGACCGTCTGCGGATGATCGTCGTCCGGCCAGTTCTCGGCCCACAATGTCTGCGGCATCGACGCCCACGTGTCGAACGGCGCCACATAGCCGCTGGTCGTGACACCTGGTTTGTCCCAACCCAGTTCGCTCTCGCCGGTGCGGATCCACAGCTGGAAGGCCTGCGTGGCGACGGTGCGCAGGTTGGTGGTCATCTCGCGCCACTCCACCCGGTCGGCGATCAACTCGGCGGCCACCAGTTCGACCATGCCCAGCGAAGCGGCCAACACCACCTGGTCGAAGTCGATTCCGCGCCGCAGCACCAGCGTCTCGGCGTCATCGCGTTCACCGAAGTGCGATTCCAGCCCCGCCATCCCCCGGCGGGCTTCGACCTGGGCAGCGAGCGGCGCGTCGGGAAACACCGGCAGCCCGCCGACCCGGGTCAGGGGCTCGTAGCGGGTGATTCCACGGGCAAGGTTCACCTGGCGCCCGATGGTGATGGCCTCGACCGCCATCCTGCGGTCATCGAGGTGCAGTGCATCGACACGGTGGAAGAACTCGAAACGGACCCCGCGGTTGCGCAGGGCTTCGTACATCGGCGCGATGACGACGTCACCCATGCCTGCGGTCATCTTCCAGAAGAACGCGCCCTTGTACTGCCACAGTGCGATACCGGTCAGCAGAACCGCCAGCCCGGCCGCGAAAGTCGGCTTGTCGCAGTCCCCGTCCTCGTAGCCGAACACCATGTCGTAGAGCCCGCGGACCAGAGCGAAATCGAGTACGTCGGGGTGCGCGCCGTGGCGCATCAACCAGTCGCCGTACTCCTCGTCGTTGATGGCCCGGAATCCACGGGGATCGGTCAGCAGATTGTCGGCCATCAATCCGCGCGCGGTCGCCACCAGAAGTGACAACAGCAGCCAGAAGCGACGGTGCTCCGGCCGGTGCTCGTAATCCAGGGCGTCCCGCAGCGCATCGAGGGGATGCCGCAGGGCATCCCGCAACGACTGCTCGGAGGGGCGGGTCAGCACCGCCAGTGCCGCCAGCGTTCCCCGCCGGATCACGTCCAGCCAACGCCTGGTCGTCGGATCCGGCGACGTCGACAACACCAGATCCGGGGTGTCATCAGCCAGTGAGTCGGAGAAGTCCAGGATCAACTCGAGGGCCCGGCGCACAAACCCCACCACCGTGAGGTCACGCCCGGAAGCTCCCGGTTCACCCGGCAGGTCGTCGTTGCGGCCGAACCGGCCGGGCCAGACGAACCACTGCCCGCCCCATCTGTCCGCCATGCCGAGGGCATCGGAGGGTGTCAGAGCCTGATCCCAGGTGCGGATCGGCGCGCTCGGATCGGTTGTCCCGCGGTCGATCTCGTCGTAGCACTCGCGAAGCATCGCGAATGCGTTCTCGTACGAGCCGAGCCAGATGTGCAGCCCATGCTCTTCGATCCGATCGAATCTGCCTCGGCTGGAGGCGCCTTTACCGCCCAGCCGCCAACCTCGCTGGTAGACGGTGATCGATTCGAACCGGTCCTGCCAGCCGGGCTCGCTGAGCCGCCACGCCGCGCTGAGGCCCGCCATGCCACCGCCGAGGACGGCGACCTTCTCGCGCCTGCGCATCACCCGAGCAGCGCGCGCACCCGCGCGAGTTCAGGCCAATCCTGGTGGTCGCCGAACTTGCCGACCACATCCTCGAGGGCGGACCGGTGCGATGCGCCCCGCACCTGGAAACCGTCAGCGGCGGAACGTAGTTCGAAGATCAGCGCACCCTGCTTGCGCGCGATGGCGATGGCCGATTGCAGATCGGCGTCGAACTCGTCCAGGTCGAGATGAGTGTGCGCCCGGATCCTCATCAGTTCGGCGTCGAAGATGTGCCAGCCTGTCTCGTCGGCCATCGCGATCGCGAGGTCGATCCGGTCCCGCGCGTCCCGGTGCCGGCCGGCGGCCAGGAGCGCCTGCGCCAAAGCGGCGTCGTACCAACACAGGAACGACTTCAGGTCCGCGGCCCGCCATCCGTCGACCACGGTGGTCAGTGTCTGGATGTGGGTGTCCAGTTCGGCCGACCCGTCGCTGTAGGAGGTGCGCGACAACGTGTTCGCGCCGGCACTGCCCGCGATCATCACCCACTCGTCGAATCCGGACTGCTCACCGATGGCAGCCACTTCGCCGACGAGTTGGACGGCACGGTCGGTCTGGCCGGCCTCGGTGCGCACCAGGGCCTCGATGATGTGGCCGTAACACAGCGTGAACGGTCCGTGCGGGAATGGCAGCACTTCGCACCGGCGCTCCATCTGGGCGAAGGCGGCTTCCGCGCCGAGGAGGTCACCCTGGATGTACCGGGTGAAGGCCACGAAGGTGTACATGCCCGCCACCGGGTCGTTCGGGGCGAACCAGGCCCCTTCGATCTCGGCGGCATCCATGCTCTCGATGGCGACCGCTGCCGACTCCAATGTGGCTCGTGCCGAGTTGAATTCGCCGCGAAACACCAGCAGCGAGCCCACCACTGCGTCGGTCGCGGCACGGTACCACTCCGGCATGTCGGACAGCCGCAGTCGAAGCGCCTCCACCAGCTGGCTGGCCCGTTCCAGGTCGCCACGTGTGGCGTAGTAACTCCACAGCGCGCTGAAGGTCGCGTAGAGCTCCAGGCTGGGTTCGTCGCTGAGCAGCTTCAGGCACCGCTCGAACTCCGCCGCCGCCTCGGCCGAGGCGTGCCCCGTGGCGGCCGAGGCGAGGAAGCCGCGTTCCAATCGGACACCGACCTCGTGGCGGTCACGGGCGCGGCCGGCGGGGAGCAGCAGGACGTTCTCGAGCGCACGCGTCAGGTGGCTGCGAGATTCGTTGAGCGCACCGCGCTGGCGGGCATTGGTCGCCGCCTTCTGCAGCGCTGAGGCGGCATCCCCGAACTTCTCCGCATTCTCGTAATGATGGGCCACCAAAGACCATTCGGGCGTGCCCTCGGGTGTGGCCTCCAGCAGCGCACCCGCAATCCGGCCGTGCAGGCGGCGACGGACGCTCGGTGGCGACAGTTCCGCGGCGACCTCGCGCAGCAACTCGTGGTGAAAGCGCCAGCTCTGCTTGTCGAGCCGCTGCAGCACCCGTGCCCTGGTCAGCTCGTCGAGCAGTTCGTCGACCTCACGCTGCTCAAGGTCGACCACCGAGGACAGGATGCGCCGGTCGACCCGGCTGCCGATGATCGCGGCGGCCTCGACCACGAGCCGGCTGCGTTCACTGGCCCGCACACGGGCGATCAGGGCCTCGTAGAGCGTGTCGGGCACCTGGGCTGCGACGTAGGAATCCGTCTGCTGCTCTTTGAGTTTGGCAACGATCTCTTCGATGTAGAGCGGAATTCCGTCGCAGCGTTCCCGAACCTTCTGCCTGGCAGCGGATTCCAGCTCGGGGTGCAACGCCATGATGAGCTCGTCGGCGTCATCCGCGCCAAGCGGCTGGAGCTCCAACGTGTCGATGGTGCCCTCGAGCACCGGGTTCTCGCGGCTGGTGATCAGCACCAGGATCCGGCCGAGGTTTTCCCGAAGCAGCGCCTCCACCACCGCAACGGTGTCCTCGTCACACCAGTGCAGGTCCTCGACCAGGACAACCGCGGGACCGTAACCGGCGCAGGCCAGCACGTAGTCCTTGGCGGTCTCGACGATGCGGTCATAGAGCCGGCCGGCATTGGCGGTGGTGGGGCGGTAACCGCTTTCGGGTGCGATACCTAGCACCGGCGCCAGCAGGGGAAGAGCCGTCTCGGCGGCCATCCCGCGCGCCGTGATCTCCGCCTCGAGCTTGCGCAGGCTCTCCGCCGGATCCGAATCCCGGCCGATGTCGGAGCGCTGTTCCAGCAGTCGGCGAACGGGCCGCAACCCGACATGGGCGTGGAACGGCGATCCGGACAGGCTGATGACGGGTGACCCGGA
>CAMFLL010000501.1 GCA_945957405.1 uncultured Mycolicibacterium sp.
CCCGTACACGTCGTCGAGGGTCAGACCGCGTGCCAGCATCAGCACCTGCGTCCAGTAGAGCAACTGACTGATCTCCTCGGACAGCGCCTCGTCGGACTCATGCTCGGCCGCGAGCCAGACCTCACCGGCTTCTTCGAGGATCTTCTTACCCAAGGTGTGGACGCCGGCGTCCAGCGCGGCGACGGTCCCGCTGCCTGCGGGCCGGGTGCGGGCACGCTCGCCCAGCTCGGCGAACAGTTCCTCGAAGGTCTTCACGGGCACCGATTGTTTCACGGTGCTCAGGAGAGGCTTAAAGCGCCGCCGAGTCGACGATGCGGGCGACGAAGGAGCCCGAGGAGGAGCGAGGCTTGCGGCACCGCCGAGACTGGAGTTTTTCGCGCATGCACTCGAGCGATGCGTACCCCAACTACAGTCTCGGCGCGGGAACGGCTCAGGTGGTGGCTGGTTTGTCCTCGTGCAGCAGATCGGCGTGCATGTCCTCCAGCGAGACGCCCTTGGTCTCCATGACCCACTTCCAGACGAACAGGCCCGACAGGATGGCACAGATGGCATAGAAGCCGTAGGCCACGCCCAGCACGTTGCGCAGTTCGGGGAACGTCACGGTGATGAGCCAGTTCGCCGCCCACTGCCCGGCGGCGGCCAGACCCAGAGCGGCCGCGCGGATACGGTTCGGGAACATCTCGCCCAGCAGCACCCAGACCACCGGACCCCACGACATGCCGAACGCCACCACGAACAGGTTCGCGGCGATCAGCGCGATGGTGCCGACCGCGCCCTCGAGTTGCGGCTGACCGTCGACCTGGGTGGCGGTGCCGAAGATGACGGCCATGGTCGCCAGGGTGATCGCCATGCCGGTCGAGCCGATCAGTAGCAACGGTTTGCGGCCGATCTTGTCGATCAGGGCGATCGCGATCAGCGTGGTGGCGATGTTCACCACGGACGTGATCACCGTGATGGTGAAGGACGAGCTCTCGTCGAAGCCGACGGCCTCCCACAGCACGTTGGAGTAGTAGAAGATCACGTTGATCCCGACGAACTGCTGGAAGATCGACAACCCCAGGCCAACCCAGACGATGCCGTACACACCGCCACCGGGTTTGCGCATATCGCGCCACGACGGCGGGGTCTCCGACTTCAGGGTTTCCTGGATCCTGCTGATCGTGATTTCCAGGTTCTTCTGCCCCAACAATGTGCTGAGCACCTTGCGGGCCTCCGGAATACGGTGCGTCGCAACGAGATACCGCGGCGATTCGGGAATCGTGTAGGCCAGCCCGCCGTAGACCACTGCGGGGACGGCCATCAGCAGGAACATCCACCGCCAGGCCTCCATACCCAGCCACAGCTCCTCGCTGGAACCGCCGGCTATGCGGGCCAGCAGCCAGTCGATGGCGAGCGACAGGAAGATGCCGGACACGATGGCGAGCTGCTGCAGCGAACCGAGGCGCCCGCGGATGCTCGGCGGCGACGTCTCGGCGATGTAGGCCGGTGCGATCACCGACGCCACACCGACGCCGATGCCGCCGACGATACGGAACAGCACGATGATCCAGACGCTGGTCGCCAGTGCCGTGCCGATGGCACTGATGAGGAACAGCACGGCGGCGATCTTCATGACCGCGATGCGTCCGATCCGGTCCGCGAGCCGGCCTGCGGTCATGGCACCGGCGGCGGCGCCGAGCAACGCCGACGCGACGGCGAATCCCAAGGCGTAGTTGCCGATGTCGAAGTGCTTCTGGATGGCGGCCACGGCACCGTTGATCACGGCGCTGTCATAGCCGAACAGCAGACCACCGAGTGCCGCGACCGAGGCGATCCGCACGGCGCTCCCGCCACCGGAGAACTCCTCGTCACCGAAAATCGACGGCTCGTCGCCGCCTACAGGACCGTGTGACATCGAGCGTCCTTTCGCTTCACTGCGAGACGTGTGTGAGATCACAATTCCACAGTCTGCGCAGGAAAGTGAGGACTATCGACGTGCGTTTATCACACTGTCACCGGTTCTGAACAGCGGGCCGTCAGGCCGTGCGCTCGCCGGTCAGCTCGTCGAGTTCGCGGTGGATGTCGCGCAGCGTCGCGACCGACAGCGCGCCAAGCGACCGCTCCTGGTGGCGGCGCACGCTCAACGGCACGTCGACCTCGTTCGGGATCACCAGGACCGCACAGCCCGCGGTCTCGGCGGACTGGCTGCCGGTCACGGAATCCTCCACGGCCAGGCAGTCGGCCGGGTCGACGCCGAGCAGTTCGGCGGCGCGCAGATACGGGTCGGGCGCGGGTTTGCCGGTGGGCACTTCGTCACCGCAGACCGTGACCGAGAAGTAGTGCCGGCCAATGCTGTTGAGCGCCTTCTCGGCAAGATCGCGGTGGGTGTTGGTGACCAGCGCCATCGGCACACCGTCGGCGGCGAGCGCATCGAGCATTTCGCGGGCGCCTTCGCACCACGGCAGGCCCTGTTCGAACAGTTCGCCGACGTAGGCGTGCAGCCACGCCGCGGTCTCGGCCATGACCGCTGGATCGGGCTCCAGGCCCAGATCGGCGAAGACGATCGCCATCAGCGAATCGCTCGAGCCGCCCACAGTGGATTCGCGAACCTCGGGGGTGAGCTCACCGCCGAACCGCGTGTAGAGCTCGTGCAGCCCGATATCCCACAGTTTTTCGGAGTCGACGAGCGTACCGTCCATGTCCCACAACACCGCTCGCACGCCACCATTGTCGCATCGATGGTGGTCCCGCTCGAAATCGGCGGAGCTGTCACCGCCCGCCGCTACCGTGGCGGTATGACGATTCTGGTGACGGGCGCAACAGGAAACATCGGCCGCAGGGTCGTCGACCAGCTCCTTGACCTGGGCATAACCGATATCGTCGCGTTGACCGCCAACCCGGAAAAGGCCGCCTTACCGGACGAGGTGAGAGTCGTCACGGGCTACCTCGGCAGGCCGCACACGTTATCTGCGGCGCTGGACGGCGTCGACCGCGTCTACCTCGCCCCGCTGCCCGCCACCCTCGACGTCACGCTGGACATGATCGTCGGCGCCGGGGTCTCCTACCTGGTGGCGCTGTCGGGGTCGGCACACTGGCAGGAGCACGCCGACACCGTGGCGCGCGCGGAGGTGGCCAGCACACAGCTCGGGCCCGGTGAGTTCTGCGAGAATTTCAGCATGTGGGGGCCGCAGATCGCGGCCACCGGCACGGTCCGCGAGCCCTATCCAGACCTGGTCGAGGCGCCGGTGTCGATGGACGACATCGCCCGCGTCGCCGCCCACCTGCTGGCCGATCCGACCGACGCCCATGTGGGCCGGATGTACGACCTGACCGGTCCGGAGTCGCTGACCCGCGTGCAGATCGCCGAACAGGTCGGAATCGGCCTGGGCCGACCGGTGCGCTTCGAAACGTGCAGCCGCGCGGACGCCGAGGCGGCGCTGCGGCCCACCATGGGCGCGGCCGCCACGTTCTATCTCGACACGATCGCGTCGTTCGTCGACCAGCCGCAGGCCGCCAACGCTCTGGTGGCCGACCTCACCGGAACACCGGCCATGTCCATGGCCCAGTGGGCAGCTGCCAACGCCGATCAGTTCTGCTAGCCACGGGTTCGAACGGAATGTTCCGAACCGCAACAACTCTCGACCGGCTCAGTCCTCCGGGTTGTAGCCCAGGTTCGGGGCGAGCCAGCGCTCGGCCTCGGCCAGGGTCCAACCCTTGCGCTTCGCGTAGTCGGCCACCTGGTCCTGAGCCAGCCGACCGACCACGAAGTACTGCGACTGCGGGTGCGAGAAGTACCAACCGCTGACGGCGGCGCCGGGCCACATCGCCATCGACTCGGTCAGCTCGATGCCGGTCCGGTTGGTGACATCCATGAGCTCGAAGAGCGTCGCCTTCTCGGTGTGCTCAGGGCACGACGGATAGCCGGGGGCCGGACGGATCCCGACGTACTTCTCGGCGATGAGTGCCTCGTTGTCCAGATGCTCGTCGGGCTGATACCCCCAGAACTCCTCGCGGACCCGCTGATGCATCCGCTCGGCGAACGCCTCGGCCAGCCGATCGGCCAGCGACTCCAACAGGATGCCGCTGTAGTCATCGAGGTCGGCCTTGAATTCCGCGATCTTGTCCTGGCTGCCGAGCCCCGCGGTGACCGCGAAGGCGCCCACATAATCCCGGAGGCCCGTCTCTTTGGGTGCGATGAAGTCGCCCTGCGACCTGTTCGGGATGCCGGCCCGGTGCTCGCCCTGCTGGCGCAGGTTGTACAGCGTCGCCTTCACCTCGGTACGGGAATCGTCGGTGTAGACCTCGATGTCGTCACCGACGGCATTCGCCGGGAAGAAGCCGATCACACCGTTGGCCGTCAGCCACTTTTCCTTGATC
>CAMFLL010000502.1 GCA_945957405.1 uncultured Mycolicibacterium sp.
CGTCGCCCGCCACGGTGGGATGGCGCCGTACAGTGCGGTTCCGACGAAGGTGTTGCACCGGTTGCCCGACGGGGTGTCCACCAAACAGGGCGCCTGGGTGGAACCGCTGGCCACCGCGTTGCGCGGAGTGCGCCGGTCGGGCGTCGGGATGGGTGATCCGGTGTTCGTCTCGGGAGCGGGACCGATTGGCCTGCTTGTGATCACACTGCTGCGATCGATGGGTGTCGGGACGATCACCGTGTTCGAGCCGTCACCCACCCGCGGCGCGAAGGCGACCGCGATGGGTGCCGACGTGGTGGTGGACCCTTTGACCGTCGAACCGGCGTCGGTGTTCCCCGATCAGGCCGCCGCCCCGGCGTTCGGGTTCGAATGTTCGGGGGTGGCGGCGGCCATCGATTCGTCGTTGCGAGTGCTGCGGCCGCGCGGTGTCCTGACGGTCACCGGGGTCGCCCCGAAACCGGTGTTCTACCAGGCGCCCGACCTGGTTTTCAAGGAGCTCACCATCCGCGGCAGCTTCATCTACGAGCAGGAGTTCGCGATGGCGATCGACCTGCTCGACCGCGGTGTGGTCGACATCGATCCGTTGATCAGCGACATCCGGCCGATCGACGCGGGACCACGGGCGTTCGACGACCTGCGGCGCGCGGGGGACATCGTGAAGGTGTTGCTGACAGGCCATCCCTGAGGCACGAGCGTGCAGTGACGCACAGATCCCGACCCGGTGATTGTGTCTCAGTGCACCCTCGCGACCTGGGGAGGCTGTGTTTGCGGTTGCGACGCTGCGCGACCCGTTAGGCTCATGACCAAAAGCACTGCCTTCATGGTTCAGCCTGAGCTGTAGAGGAGTGCGTCCTCGAACCCTCAATCGGCAAGGTTGTCATGACCCACCCAGAATCTGGCCAGGAATTTGCTGAGCATGAGGCGGAACTGGCCTGGTACCTCGCCGAGGCGCACCGGGACTGCCTGGCGGAAACGGGTGCCACCATGGTTTTCGTCAACCTCGGCGCCGGCGACCACGTCGACGTGATCCGCGATGTGCTGCTCGCCATTGCCACCGCAGGCGGCACAGTGTCAACCGAGACGGCGGACCGGGTGCACGCCTGGATCGAGTCGTACAACCAGCACGAGGAGTTCCGTCCGCTGTTGGCGGCCGTACAGCGCTGAGTCACGACGAGGTCAGCACGCGCGCGATCCGCCGACCGGCCAGTCGTAGCTGGTCGGGTCCGCACGCCGCGTAGCCGACCACCAGCCCGGCCTGGCCGGGTAGCTGCCGGTGCATCGAAAGGGGCTGCACCACAATCCCTTCAGCACGTAACGTGTCACACAGCGATTGGTCGTCGCTCGCCAGGTCGGCGATGGTGATGACCAGGTGTAGGCCGGCCGCCACACCCAGCACCGACACGCCCGGCAGCGTTGGACCAAGCCCATCGAGCAACGCGTCGCGCCTGGCCCGGTGGCGGATGCGGGTCAACCGGGTGTGCCGGTCATACTGACCGGTCGCCAGCAGGTGCGCCAGTACCAGCTGGGGAAGGGTGGGGGAACCGAGGTCGCTCGCGTGCTTGGCGTCGACCAGATCGTCGTAGTGATGCGACGGCGGCACCAGCCAACCGAGTCGTAGCGCGGGTGCCAGCGCCTTCGACACGCTGCCGGTGTAGGCGATACGTTCCGGCGCAGCGGCTTTCAGCGCAGGAACCGGGGCGCGATCATAGCGGTACTCGGCGTCGTAATCGTCTTCGATGATCAGCTCGGCGTTTTCGGCCCAGCCCAGCAGCGCCCGTCGACGCGCCGGACTCAGCGCGACACCGGTCGGGAACTGATGGGCCGGGGTGAGCAGCACCGACGTCGCCCCGGATGCGGCGAGTTCGTCGACCAGGATGCCCTCGTCGTCGACCCGGATGGGGACCGGTTGGAGGCCCCAGTGGCGCAGTTCGTCGAGGACGCCGCGGGACCCGGGCTCCTCGACGGCGATGGACCGGGTTCCGTTGCGGTGCAGGCTTTGTGCCGTCAGCGCCACCGACTGCGCCACCCCGGCCACCACCAGGATGTCATCCGCGGCGGCGCGCAGACCGCGGGTCCGCGTGAGCCAGCCGGCCAGCTCGGACCGCAGTTGCGGATGACCGCGAGGGTCGCCGTATCCGAGTGCCTGCCAGGGTGTCTCGGACAGCACGGCACGTTCGGCCCGCAGCCAGAGATGGCGTGGGAACGCCGACAGGTCGGGCACTCCCGGCGTGAGGTCGATCACCTCACCGGACTGCTCGCGTGGGCGGGGCAGCCGGTCCTGGCCGCGGCGTGACCGGTCGGCGGTGGTGTCAGGCAGGGTGGGACGAGCCGGCCTTGCCGCCACCCGGGTGCCCGAACTTCCGTGAGCATCCAGCAGGCCCTCGTCGGTGAGCCTGCGGTAGGTTTCCACGACCACACCGCGTGACACCGACAGGTCGTCGGCGAGCGCACGGGTCGCGGGCAGGCGCTGACCGTGCGAGAGGCGGCCGTCGGCGATGCTCTCCCTGATCTCGGCGACCAGCCAATCGGTCAGCCCGCGCGCCGGCGCTTTGGAGCAGTCGAGCTGCAGGAAGTCCGCGCCGCTCGCTCTTGGTTCATCAGCAATGCGCATCTTTGGACCTCAACACTGGTCCATAGTTGCCTCAGGATCGTGCTGTGTCCAGTTCTCCTTGTCTTTCGATGCTGACCGGTGCCACCGGAATGGTCCTGGTCGGCGGCAGTGTCGCAGTATCTGGCCTGCTGGCTGACGCTCCCGTGTTCACCGCGCAGAGCCTGCGTTACGGCCTGGCCGCGCTGCTGCTGTGGGCTTACTGCCGAGCCGGTGGTCGACCGATCAAACGGCCGCGCGGGTCGCAGTGGGGATGGCTGCTTGGGGTGACCGCGTCGGGTCTTGTGGTCTTCAACATCGCGCTGGTGTACGGGTCGCGGCACGCCGAACCCGCGGTGCTCGCCGTGGCGGTGGCGTGCGTGCCGGTGGCTCTGGCGCTGCTGGGGCCGGCGCTGGAAGGGCGGCATCCGACGCGACAGATCGTGGTGTGTGCGGTGGTGGTGTCCGTAGGTGCGGTGCTGGTCGAAGGGGTGGGTCGCGCCGATGCCGTGGGCGTGTTGTGGGCGGTCATCGTGTTCGCGTGTGAGGCGGGTTTCACCCTGTTGGCGGTCCCGGTGCTGAGCAGTCATGGGCCGCATGGTGTTTCGGTTCACACCACTTGGATGGCCGCGGTCATCTTCGGCGTGGTCGGATTGGTCATGGAAGGGCCCACTGCCGCAGTCGATCTCGACACCGGCGCGGTTCTGGCGGTACTCTACCTGGCCGTCGGGGTCACTGCGGTCGCGTTCATGCTGTGGTACTCCTGCGTCGTCGGACTGGGCGCCGGTCGCGCCGGGCTGCTGACCGGGATCGCGCCGATTGCGGCCGCGGGTATCGGCATGGCGCTCACCGGTACCGCGCCGCAGCCCTTGGTGTGGGCCGGGATCGGCGTGATCGCCGCCGGTCTCACGCTGGGCTTACGCGGGACCGTGAAGTCCGAATCACCCTGTGCCGGAGACGCTTCGGGTGCGGAGGCGCTTGGTGAGTCGGCCGTACTGCCAACAACGATTGCTGCACCGGTGCCCGACGGCCGACTCCCCACGAACGTATCACATGTACACCTGAACAGGTAAACACACGAGGTGGGCTGGGTTCGCCAGAGCGCGCGGTCAACTGCGACAATTTCGCCGTGAACACGCAGGGCCGGTCCGGCTACGACGCCCGCCTCGACACCGATCAACTCGCCGCCCTGGCAGCGGTGATCGAATTCGGCAGCTTCGACGCTGCGGCGGCGCGACTGCATGTCACACCCTCGGCCGTCAGCCAGCGGATCAAGGCGCTGGAGCAGCGCGTGGGCCAGGTGCTCGTGGTGCGCGAGAAACCCTGTGTCGCGACACCGGCGGGGATACCACTGCTGCGGCTGGCGGCGCAGACGGCGCTGCTGCAGTCCGAGGCGCTGGCGGAAATGGGTGGGGGCTCCACGGAGCGACCACGAATCGCGCTGGCGGTCAACGCCGATTCGATGGCGACGTGGTTCACCAAGGTCTTCACCGACCTGCCCGGCATTCTGTTCGACATCCGCATCGACGATCAGGATCATTCCGCGCGGCAGCTCCGTGAGGGTGTCGTGATGGGTGCGGTGACCACCGAACGCAGCGCAGTGCCGGGCTGCCGGGTGTATCCGCTGGGATCGATGCGCTACGTGCCGGTGGCCAGCGCCGAGTACATCGAGCGATTCCTGCCTTCCGGATTGACCGCGGAATCGGCGGCGGCCGCCCCGTCACTGGCCTGGAATCGTGACGATGCGCTGCAGGACAGGTTGCTGC
>CAMFLL010000503.1 GCA_945957405.1 uncultured Mycolicibacterium sp.
TCGATGATCTGTGCCTGGGTGGTCACATCGAGCGCCGTGGTCGGCTCGTCCGCGATCAACAGTTCGGGATCGCATGCCAGCGCGATGGCGATCATCACGCGTTGGCGCTGGCCGCCCGACAGCTGATGCGGGTAGGCGTCCAGTCGGTCCTGCGCGTCGGGTAATCCGACGGCCTCGAGGAGTTCCAAGGCGCGCGACCTGGCTTCGCGGCGCGTCGTCTTCCGGTGCGCCTCCAGCGATTCGGTGATCTGGCGTCCGAGTGTCAGCAGCGGGTTCAGCGACGTGCCCGGATCCTGGAAGACAAAGCCGATCCTGGCGCCGTGCACACGGCGCAGCACCCGATCGGATGCGCCGACCAGTTGCGTTGGTGCAGACCCGCTTTCGCCCGTCAGCGTGCTGGTACCACCGACCACCGCGCCCGGGGCATCGAGCAGGCCGGTGGCGGCCAGCACGGTCATCGACTTGCCGGAGCCCGATTCGCCGACGATGCCGAGCGTCTGCTCCCGGGCCACGTCGAACGAGACGCCGTGGACGATCTCACCGCGGCCGATCCGCACGGTCAGATCGGCGACACTCAACACTGGTGCGGTCATGACTGCCGCCCCGCGCGCCGGGCCTCGATCATGGTGCGCTGCTTGGGATCCAGCACGTCGCGCAGCCCGTCGCCGAGCAGGTTGAAGGCCAGGACTATGACGAAGATGGCCGCTCCGGGGAATACCGCCATCCACCACGCCAGCGTGACGAACCCCTGCGAGTCGAAGATCATCCGGCCCAGCGACGGTTGCGGTGGCTGGATGCCGAGGCCGAGGAAGGACAGTGCCGCCTCCGAGAGGATGGCGAAGGCCAGCGACAGCGACGTCTGCACGATCAGCGGGCCCGAGATGTTCGGCAGGATGTGCCGGGTCAGGATGAAAACGGGCCCGCTGCCCATGGTCCGTGACACCGCGACATACGGTTCGACCCTGACGCTGAGTGTGCTGGCGCGCGCGACGCGGGCGAAGATCGGCGTGTAGACGATACCGATGGCCAGCGTCGTCGTGGTGATACCGGGACCGAGAATCGCGACGACGGCCAGCGCAAGCAGCAGTACCGGAAATGCGAACATCACATCGACGACGCGCATCAGGACGGTGTCGAGCCAGCCGCCGCGGTAGCCGGCGAGCAGTCCGACGGTGATGCCGACCACCGCGGCGAACGCCACGCTGATCACCGCGACCCGCATCGAGGCCTGGATCGCGACCAGGACTCGGGAGAACACGTCGCGGCCAAGCTCGTCGGTGCCGAACCAGTGCGCTCCGTTTGGTGCGCGTAGTGCGTTGGGGACGTCGATGTCGTTGACGCCGTGGGGTGTCAGCCAGTTGGCTGCCACCGCGATCACCACGACCGCGAGCAGCACGACGGAGCTGACCACGGTGACCGGGTTGGACAGCAGGAGTCGCACCGCCGAGACCCGGGTTTCTGGAACGTCTTCGACGTCGTTCTCGGTGGTGGTCATGACAGCCTGATTCTCGGGTCGACGACGGCGTAGAGCACGTCCACGATGAGGTTGATGAGCAGGAACAGTGCCGCGATGAGCAGCACCGCACCCTGGATCACCGGGTAGTCGCGCGCGGCGACCGAGTTGTAAACCAGCCGTCCAAGACCTGGCCAGGCGAAGACCACCTCGACGACGATCACACCGCCGAGGATGGTCGCGAGCTGGATACCGGTGATGGTCAGGATCGGGACGAGTGCATTGCGCATGATGTGACGACCGGTGATCACCTGCGGTGGCAGGCCTTTCGAGCGCGCGGTGCGCACGTAACCACTGCCGGCGACTTCGAGCACGGCCGAGCGCACATACCGGGTCATGATGGCGCCGGCGACCAGACCGACCGTGAGGCCGGGCAGGATGATGTGCTGGAGCCAGGCGGCCGGGTCGACCAACAGGGGCCGGTAACCCGACGTGGGCAGCCAGCCCAGGGTGGTCGCGAACAGGGCGATGAGCAGGATGCCCATCCAGAAGTCCGGCACTGAGACACCGAATTGGCTTGTCACGCGGATAATCCCGTCGGAGAGCCGGCCCTCGTGCAGGGCCGACCACAGTCCGGCCGGGATGGCGATGCACAGCGCGATGACGATACCGACGAGCGCCAGCGATGCTGTCGCCGGCAACCGGTCCAGCAGCGTCACGGTCACCGGATCGCCAGTACGGAAGCTGACGCCGAGGTCGCCGCGGACCGCCGAGGTGGCGTAGCCGAGGAACTGCTCGAGCAGCGGCCGGTCGAGACCGCTGGCCGACCGCAGTGCGTTGTAGGCCTCGGGTGTGTACCGGGTGCCGAGCGCGATCCGGACCGGGTCACCCGGGACCAGTTGCACCAGCGCGAAGACCGCGATGAGGACGCCGAACAGCACGATCACCGAATACACCAGTCGACGGGCGAGGAACTTCAGCAATGGGCTCACTGTTGCTCACCCCGATCGAATGCGGCTGTGCGGAAGCGGATTGCGCCGTCGCGCCGCGATTCATAGCCCGTGAGTGCGGGATTCCAGGCCTGGATCACCGAGGGGTTGTACAGGTAGATGTAGCTGACCTCGTCGGCGATGCGGGTGGCGGCCTTGGCGTATTCGTCGGCGCGCGCGTCGCGGTTGGTCTCGACACGTCCCGCATCGAGCAGTCGGTCGACGTCGGGGTCGGAGAACTTCTGGGCATTGCTGGTGCCGTCGGTATGGTGCTGCGCGTAGTAGAAGTCGTCGGGATCGATGTTGCCCAGCCAGCCCATCATGAGCATGTCGAAATTGCCGGAGTTCTGCTCATCGAGCCAGGTGGCGAAGTCCACGGTGCGGATGTTGACGGTGATGCCCAGCGGCGCGACGTTGTCGGCGATGATCTGGGCCGCCGTGACGGTCTCGGGATACTCGCTGGTGACCAGCATGTCGAGCGTCTTGGGCTGTGCACCCGCTTCCTGGAGTAGTTGTCTGGCCTTGTCGAGGTCGTAACTGTACTTGTCGTACGGCGTGTACCACGGGTTGCCGTCCGGGATCGCGAGCTGATTACGTGCCGCGGTGCCGTAGCTGGTCGCCTGCACGATGGCGTCGCGATCGATCGCGTAGGCGATCGCCTGCCGGACCCTGACGTCGTTCCATGGTTTACGGGCCTCGTTCAGGGCGAGATACCAGTAGTCGTTGCTGGGGGTGACGGCCAGTTTGATGGAGTCGTCGTTCTTGAGTTGTGCGACCCGTTGCGGTGGAACCGAATCCGTCCAGTCGACCTCACCGGCCTGCAACGCCGACAGTGCCGTCGACGGTTCGGAGATGAAGCGGAAGGTCACGCCCGAGACCTTCGGTTTGGGCCCCCAGTACCGGGGGTTGGCGGTCAGTGTGATGGAGTCGCCGCTCTTCTGGCTCGCGAAGGCGAACGGGCCGGTGCCCACGGGATGGGTGGCGATCTGCCCGCTTTCGACGTTCTTACGTTGCACGATCGCCATGCCCTTGAACCCGCCGATGTTGGTCAGCAGGTTGGGGGTCGGGCGACTGAGGGCGATCACCGCGGTCTCTGGGTCGGGCGCGGTGACAGCGGTGACCGCCGCGAACTTGTCTACGTTGGAGAGCTTTTCGTCGATGATCCGGCGGTAGGAGTAGACGACGTCGTCGGCGGTGAAGGGTGAGCCGTCCTGGAAGGTCACGCCGCGTCGTAGGTGGAACGTCCAGGTGAGCTGGTCGGGGGAGACGTCCCACGACTGCGCCAGTGCTGGTTTCATCTCGAGGTTGGCATCGGGTTCGACGAGGGTGTCGTAGATGTTCTCTAGGACCTCGAAGGAGAAGTAGGCGGTGGTCTTGTGGGGGTCGAGTTGATCGGGTTCGCCGGCGATCGCGGCGATGAGATTGTCGGCCGAGTCGCCGCCGATGTCGACACTTCTGCCCGTCGAACACGCCGTCAGAAGGGTGAGCAGAGCCACGACAGCGGCGCATACCGCTTTTCGCATCCCATCACCCGTCCTTATCGGGTCGCTCACCGTGACTGGAGGCCTGTACCCGGTCTGGGCGGTGGTCAACCGGACTATTTTGTCCCAGCTGTCACAAGCGTCACTGCCGTCACGTCAGCGGAGTGGGATGGCTCGGTGCCCACCTCAGAGCGACAACCCGCGACAATCGCGACAATCGAATGGGCGGGGGTCGCGGTGGTGTGGTGGGCGTCGCGGGGTCGCGGGGGTCGAGGTGGTGTGGTGGGCAGCGCGGGTGTCGTCAGTCCGCCGTGGCGTGGGTCCGCCCGGGATTCCGCGTTTGTGAATGGATGGCGGGATCTGGGCCCGGGATCCGCCCAGGATTCACACACGCGGTCAGGCGGATCGGTGACACCCGAGAGTTGTCG
>CAMFLL010000504.1 GCA_945957405.1 uncultured Mycolicibacterium sp.
CGCGACCACCGTCGCCACGATGTCCGACCACGGTCGGCGACTTGCCACCATGCCGACTCCGAGGATGTCGAGCACGCACATCTTCGCTGTCCCAACAACATCCGCCGGTAGCTCCTCGAACCGAGTTGAGCTGAGGTACGTGGCCAGTGTGCGTGTCTCGTCCATGCCGCTCCATGCGCGTGTGTGTTGTCCGTCCACCGAACAGACAGAAATTTCTGTGAATCTGCCCACAGATTGCTTTCAGTATGCAAAAATACACATCCGGGGACGCTGAGATACAGATTTCGCTAGAGCACCGCCCTTTGTTGCGGTGCCGAAGGAGCGTTGATGGCCGGCAAAAAGTTCATACGATTCGTCGCGTTTATCTGCAGCATGGCGCTCGTCAGCGCCGGGTGCGCGGGCAAGTCCGATTCGGGCGGCGGTGGCGACGGGGACGCGTTCTACGCCGGCAAGACCATCGAGCTCATCGTCCCCAGTGCGCCGGGTGGCGCCAACGACCTGGCGGCTCGCCTGGGCGCGCAGTACCTGGAGAAGTACATTCCCGGCAACCCGACCGTGCAGGTGGTGAATATCGAAGGCGGCGGCCAGATTCAGGGCGGCAACGAGTTCATCGGCCGTGAGGCGGACGGCACGTCGCTACTCCTCACCGGGCCCAGCGGCGGCCTCGCGATGGCAGTCGGACACCCCGAAGTCCGCTACCACGCCAAAGACATGCACGCGCTGTGGACGTTCAACCGCGGCAACCGCGTCATGTTCGTCAACCCTGACACCGGTGTCGAGACCGTCGAGGATCTCAAGAATCCACCGAACAAGCTGTTCATGGGCACCACCACTGTCGTGGGATCCGACCTCCCGCTGTTCCTCATGCTCGAATCGCTGGGCCTGCTTGACACCATCGAGGTGATCTTCGGCTACGAGAGCGCGGGCGGTACCGTTCAAGCGGCCTACGATGCCGGCGAGGTCAACTTCGACACGGCGGCAAGCCAGACCTACCTCAACTCTGTGGACGGTGGAACCATCGATGCCACAGCACTTTTCACCGCAGGTGAGCTGCAGCCCGATGGCAGTTTCGAACGTGATTCCGTTCTGCCGGACCTACCCGACGCCGAGGAGACCTTCAAATCCCTCAAGGGCACGGAACCCTCGGGCGAATCATGGGAGGCGTTCAAGACCATTCTGGACGTCGTCGGCAATGGTGGCTTCACGTTGTGGAATCACGCCGAAGACCCGGAGAACGCGACCGCCGACCTGCAGACCGGCATCAAGGCGATGACCGAGGACGACGAGTACATCACCAAACTGCAGGACATCCTAGGTCCGTTCCAGCCTGGTATCGGAGCGGACGCCGAGGCGTACGGCGAGCGCGTGGCCAACATCGATCCGCAGCTGATCGACTGGATCGCCACCTGGGCGAAAGACCGCTTCGACGTCAACCTCACCGAATAGACCTACCCCACAGCCGAATCGGAGCCGAACGGAAAGGAGTGGTGTAGGTGGGTGACGCGGCGCTCTCCGCATTGAACGGAATGCTGTCGGTTCAGTTCCTCACGTCACTGCTCATCGGTATCTCCGTCGGATTTCTCATCGGCCTGATTCCCGGGCTCGGTGGGTCCGTCGGTCTGGCGATCGCGCTGCCCTTCACCTTCGGGATGGATCCCATCGCGGGTATCGCCCTGCTGATCGGTCTATCCAGCGTCAATGACACGACCTGCTCCTACCCCGCGATCCTGATCGGAGTACCGGGGTCGGGAGGCTCGACGGCGACGGTTCTCGACGGCTATCCGATGTCGAAGAAGGGTGAGGGTGCCCGCGCGCTCGGAGCAAGCTTTTCGGCATCGATGCTGGGCGGCATCTTCGGGGCCGCCGCACTGCTTGCTGTGATCCTGTTGGCCCGCAACGTCGTCGGTGCGCTCGGCTCACCTGAGCTGTTCATGCTCACGGTATTGGGATTGGCTTCCGTCGGTGTGATCGTATCCGGCGACGCGCTGCTGGGCCTGGCGTCGGCCGCCGTAGGCCTGATGCTCGGCACCATCGGCTCGGCACCGGCCACCGCCGAGCGCCGATACGACTTCGGCAGCCTCTATCTCGGGGACGGCCTGTCGATCGTCATCGTCACCATCGGGATCTTCGCCGTCGCCGAAGTCATCGCCTTCCTCGTGGCCGGCGACGCAGTCGCCAAGGCGACGCAACTGACCGGGAGCGTCTGGTCCGGTTTCCGGGAGACCTGGCGGCACAAGATGTTGGTGCTGCGCAGCTCGTGGCTGGGCACGCTGATGGGTGCCATTCCGGGCATGGGCGGCAGCGTCGTCGACGAGATGGCCTATGCCATGGCGCGCATGTCCGCCAAGGACTCCCGTGAGTTCGGCAAGGGTGATGTCCGCGGTGTCATCGCCCCGGAAGCCGCCAACAACGCCAAGGAGGGCGGTGGGCTGATCCCCACGTTGATCCTCGGCATCCCGAGCGGGGCATCGGCGGCGGTGCTACTCGGCGGGCTGATCCTGATGGGAGTCACTCCCGGGCCGCCGATGCTGGGCAAGTATCTCGATGTGACGCTGACGGTGGTCTGGACCCTGGTGATCGCCAACATCCTCGTGACGACACTGTGCCTGATCTTCTCGAAACAAGTTGCCCGCGTTACCCTGGTGCCCGGCCGTATCCTGGGCCCGCTGCTGATCGTGGTCTTTTTCGCCGCCGGGTACCAGAACTCCGCCCATTTCGGCGACATCCTCGCGATCCTGGGCATCGGGCTGTTCGGCTATGTGATGAAAGTCGTTGGTTGGCCGCGGGTTCCTTTCGTCGTAGGGTTCGTGCTGGCTGCGCCGCTGGAGCGGTATCTGCACCTGTCGATGAGCAGGTACCACACCGAATGGTTCACTCGCCCGCTGGTGATTCTGTTGGCCGTGGGGATCGTCTTTGTCACCGTGGTCGTACCCATCTATCGATATCTGCGCAAATCCGATGACCGCGGAACCAAGGCGTACGTGTGATGACCGTTGTCGAATTACGTGTCCGCATAGCGCTGTTCGCTGTCATGGCTATGGTCGCCGCCGCCTACACCGCCGAGGCCTTCGAGTACGACCTCCTCGCGCGCTACACACCCCTGGTGGCAGGCACCTTGGCCACCGTCCTGTTCGCTGCGCTCACGGTGCGCGAACTCGTCCGGTTGCGGCGGGCAGGTGACGCGGCGCCGGACGCGAACCTCGAGTACGGCCGTACCATCGAGTCCCAGGACATGCGCGCTGTCACCGTCGATTCGCTGCGTGCGGGAGCGTTCTACGCCGGTGTGATCGTGCTGTTCGTCGTCGCCACCTGGTTCCTCGGATTGCGGATCTGCGCACCGGTTTTCGTGGCCGTGTTCATGCTGCTGGACCGCAGGACCTCGAATGTGACGGCGCTGTTGTCAGCGCTGGGTGTGGTCGTGGCGATGTACCTATTGTCATTGGTCGGCCTGGAATGGCCGCAGGGTGTGCTGACCGGTTTCTAGGAGAGCCCTATGGAAGAACTGACGAGCAGGCTCGTGTCTTTTGCCGCGAACCTCGACTACTCCGGTGTGCGGCCCGAAGCGATCCACGCCGCCAAACGCAGCCTCGTCGACTCGATCGGGTGCGCGCTCGGCGTCTTCGACACTCCGCCGATCCCCGCGATCCACCGGACCGCGGCCCGCACCAGCACCGGCGACGGCGTGTCGGTGATCGGCACCGACATCCGCTGCTCACCCGACATGGCGGCCTTCGCGAACAGCTCCATGATCCGCTACCGCGATTTCAGCGACGACTACTTCGGTGGCCGCGGTGACATCGGGCCGCATCCCAGTGACAACATCGGCGGGGTGCTTGCAGCTGCCGAACTCGCCGACGGCGACGGCACCTCGGTCATCTTGGGCATGACGGTCGCCTACGAGATCATCGGGCAGCTGTTGGATCAGCTCAGCATCCCGGTGGGCAAACGGATCTGGGACTACCCCGTGCTGCATGCCATCGCCACCTCCGTGGCCGCGGGCCGGGTGATGGGGCTCGACGAGGCCGCGTTGGCCAATGCTCTCGGCATCGCGGCGGTCTCGAACATCTCGGTCACCCAGGCACGCGGCGGTCGCGTCTCCGACTGGAAAGGGCTCGCGGGACCCAACGGCAGCCGCAACGGCTTGTTCGCCGCCTTGCTGGCCGCCGACGGCGTCACCGGACCTGACGCCCCATTCAGCGGTTCGGCAGGTCTGTCGCGCCACCTTGACGCGCATTTCGATGCGGGCGAGTTCGGCGGCGGCACAACGCCGTTCCGCATCGAAGAGACCTACTTCAAATACTTTCCCGTTCGTTACCACTGCCAATTACCGATCTGGACCGCAT
>CAMFLL010000505.1 GCA_945957405.1 uncultured Mycolicibacterium sp.
CGCCGCCTTGCTGGGCAGATAGGCGGAGTAGCGCGGCGAGGTGGCCTGCACGCCAGCACTCGAGACGTTGACCACGTGTCCGAAGCGCCGTTCCCGCCAGTGCGGCAGCAGAGCCAGCACCATGCGGACGGCACCGAAATAGTTGACTGCCATCACGCGCTCGTAGTCGTGCAACCGGTCGGTGGAGGCGTCGACCGAACGGCGGATCGACCGCCCGGCATTGTTCACCAAGTAGTCGACATGCCCGAACCTGCCGAGGATGTCCTTGACGGTGGCGTCCACCGACGCCGAGTCGGTCACATCGCAGGTGAATGCGTGGGCCTGCCCACCGGCGGCCCGGATGTCGTCGACCAGGTCGTCGAGTGCGGCGCCGTTGCGAGCCAGGGCGAACACCGTGGCGCCGCGATCGGCCACCGCGACCGCCGCTGCCCGGCCGATACCGCTGGATGCCCCGGTGATGATGACGTGCCGTCCGGCCAGCGGGTCATCACGATCGGTGCGCCTGGCGCGGTCCGGGTCGAGGTGCTGGGCCCAGTAGTGCCACAGGACCGGTGCATACGACGCGAAGTCAGGAACCTCGATTCCAGTGCCGCGCAACGCTTCCGATGTGTTGTCGGTGGAGAACGTGGGGGCCAGGTCGACGACGTCGAGAATCTCGGCGGGTACACCGAGCTGTCGGACGGCGGTGTTGCGCCATGCCTTGGCCAGCCCCCGGGCCTCCAGGAATGGTGCCGCGACGGCGCGCGGCAATACCGCCCGCAGCGGCGGCAACCCGGCGGCCGGCGCCAGCGCACGGTAGATGCCGCGCAACCCGATCGATGTGGGAGCGGTCAGGTGGAAGGTCTGTCCGTCGCGGCCCTCGGTGTGCATCAACGCCACCAGAGCATCGGCGACGTAGTCGACCGGCACGATGTTGGTGCGGCCGGTGTCCGGCAGGGCCACGGGTGTGATCCGGGGCAGCACGGCCAGTTTCGCCAGCAACCCGAAGAAGTAGTACGGACCGTCGATCTTGTCCATCTCGCCGGTCCGCGAATCGCCCACCACCACGGCCGGCCGGTAGACGCGGTAGCGCAGGCCCGGTGTGCCGCGGACGAGTTGCTCGGCCTCGAACTTCGTCTGGTGGTACGCGGTGGGCAATTCCTGCGACACGTCGAAGTCGGCCTCGGTGTACTCACCGGGGAAATCGCCGGCCACCGCGATCGACGACACGTGGTGCAGCGTCGCGTCGAGTCGTTGCGACAGTGTGATGACTGCTTCGGTGCCCGCCACGTTGGTCGCGCGCTGGGTGGCCTCACCGGCGGTGATGTCGTAGACGGCGGCGCAGTGCACCACGTGTTCGACGTCGGCGAGTTCGGCGACGGCGTCGTCGGTCAGGCCGAGATCCGGCGCGGTCAGGTCACCGACCAACGACCGGACGCGGTGGTCCCACGCACCGCCGGCCGCGAGCCGCTCGAACCGGGCCAGCGACCCGCGGCGCACCAGGACCCACACCCGTGCGTCGGGCGTCGTCTGGAGGATCCGGGACACGACGTGTCGTCCGATGAACCCGGTACCGCCGGTAACGACATAGTCCATGGCAGCCATGGTGGCCGGTGCCCGCGCCCGTGTCAACCAACCTTGACAGCTGCGGGCCTGGCCGGATCAGGAACTGAAGTCGCTGACGCCGTCCCAGTCCACCAGGGTCCACCCGGTGACCGGGTTGCCTTTGAGCACCACCGTGCCGGTGTTGGGCAGCGGATGGGTCTGCAGCAGGCTGTCCTTGGGGTTCTGCACGTTCATCAGCGTCCACATCATGATCGACCCGCCGTGGGCGAAGGCCGCCGCGTTCTTGTCGCCACTGTCGTAGATCTTCTGGACGGCCTGTGTGAAGCGGTCGTTGAACTCGTTACCGCTGATCGATCCCGGGATGGTGGCGTCGCGGTCGCCGTCGAGCCACTGCGACGGCGCCAGCATGTAGCTGGCGGCGTCGGCGTCCGGCTTGCCCTCGAACCAGCCCGCCTCGATCTCGCGCAGCCCGGGCAGGATCTGCACCTGTTCGTCGAGATCCTTGGCCAGCGGTGCGGCGGTCTGCTGCGTACGGATCATGTCCGAGGCGTAGATACCGTCGAAATCCTTGCCGCGCAAGCTGTCTGCGACTTTCTGCGCCTCCTGCTCACCCTTGGCGGTCAGGCCGGGACCGGGGACTGCGGTGTTGATGAATCCTGAGGCGTTGCCTTCGGACTCCGCGTGCCGGATCAGCGTCAGCGTCATCGCCGGTGGTGGTGGCGGACCCGAGCCGCAGGCGCCCACCACCGTCACCGCGAACAACGCGGCCAGCACCCTGCTTCTGAGTAGTCGCAAGCCCCCGAGCAGTCGCAAGCGCGGCATCTAGAGTCGCCTTCCCACGTAGCCCTCCTGGGCCACCGTACAGACCAGAGCACCGTTGCGGTTGTAGATTGCGCCGCGCCCCACGCCGGTGCCACCGATGACGGTCGGGGCGTGCTGCTCATAGAGCAACCAGTCCGCGAACTCGGGTGGCCGGTGGAACCACATGGCGTGATCGAGCGAGGCCATCTTCTCCAGCTGCTGCCACGTCTTTCCGATCGCGATCTGCACCGGATCCAGGATGGTCCAGTCACTGACATAGGCCAGCAGGCAGACCCGCAGCACGGCGTCGTCGGGCACCTCGCTGCGGGTGCGGAACCACAACCGGCATTCCGCGTGCGCGGGCGCGGTGGCGTCCACGGCGATCCGCGGCGGCGGATCGACGTAGCGCATCTCGACGACGCGGAAGCGCACCAGCGACACGTACTCATCGGCGTCCGGCGCGCCGGTGCGCGTCAGGTGCGCGCTCAGCTGATCTTCGACCGTGGTCAGCGTCTCCGGATCCGGGACGGCAGGCATCGGTTGCTGGAATTCGTCTCCGTCGATGTCGATGACGAAGGAGACCAGGGCCTCCATGATCACCACGCCGCCCTGGCCGACGGACACCCGCCGGGTGGCGAAGGTGCGGCCGTCACGCAGTGCGGTCACGTCGTACTGCAGCGGAGTCCGCGGGTTGCCGGGCCGCAGAAAGGACGCGTGCAGGCTGTGCACCCGCCGACCGGACACGGTGCGTGCCGCGGCCGCGATCGCCTGTGCCACCACCTGTCCGCCGTACACCCGCACCCGCTCGAGACCGTCGCGGGGCTGGGGCCCGATGAAGGTGCCGTGACCGGCGTCCTCGAGCACGAACAGGTCCAGGATGTCGTTCAGTGTCTGCGGCACAGCATCTATCCAGCCATGGTCGGTGGGGAGCCGGATGGCCGGGTCTGCAAGATTGGACCAGGAGCAGATGCCGAACACCGCCGAAAGGACTCTCTGATGCCGATCGACCCGAACGCCATTGGCGCCACCGCGGAGCCGTACACCTTCTCGTGGACCGACCGCGACACCATGTTGTATGCGCTCGGTGTCGGTTGCGGCACTGCGGATCTCGCGTTCACCACCGAGAACAGCCATGACACTCCGCAGCAGGTGCTGCCGACGTACGCCGTGATCGCCTGCATCGGGTTCGCGGCCGCGGCCAAGATCGGTGAGTTCAACTTCGGCATGCTGCTGCACGGCTCGCAGGAGATCACGCTGCACCGCCCGCTGACGCCGGCCGGCAAGCTCACGGTGTCCTCCGAAGTGGCCGACATCCAGGACAAGGGTGCGGGCAAGAACGCGATCGTCATGCTGAAGGCCCGCGGAACCGATCCGGACACCGGCGATCTCGTCGTGGAAACGCTGGCGACGGCGGTGATCCGTGGCGCAGGCGGGTTCGGTGGTGTGCCCGGCGAGCGTCCAGCGGCGCCAAGGTATCCCGAGCGCGATGCCGATTCCACGACCGTGATGCCGACGCGTGAAGACCAACCGTTGATCTACCGACTCTCCGGTGACCGCAACCCCCTGCACAGCGATCCGTGGTTCGCCCAGAATCTCGCGGGCTTTCCGAAGCCGATCCTGCACGGTCTGTGCACGTACGGTTTCGCCGGCCGTGCCCTGGTGGCCGATCTGGGCGGTGGCGACGCCACCCGGGTGACCGGGATGAAAGCCCGCTTCACGTCACCGGTGTTCCCCGGTGAGCAGCTCACCACGTCGATCTGGCGCACCGAGCCGGGCCTCGCGCTGTTCCGGACCGAGGCGGCCGGGCCCGACGGTTCGAACCTCCGCGTCGTGCTCGAGGACGGCCTGGCGACCTACACGGACTGACGCCCGCGGTCAGCCGCAGATGCGGGCGCCGAGGATCAGCACCGGCCACAACAGGGTCGTCACGCCGAAGGCCACCAGATCGGCGCCCGCGGGTAACTGGGTCTG
>CAMFLL010000506.1 GCA_945957405.1 uncultured Mycolicibacterium sp.
CGCCGTAGGTGACCGCCAGGTCCACGGCATCGATCAAACCGATGGCGTCGGTGATGGGTTCGTCGAACACCACGCCGCGCGCGGTCCTGATGACGCTGTTCCGCGTGGCCACCAGCCAGTAGTCGCCGTCGGCGTCTCGCCGGAACAGTGATTCCGCGGCCACCCAGGTGTCGGCGGGGGCAAACACACCGCGTTTCACCGACGCGGTCGGGTCGATCGGACCACGCGGCCGGGCCAGCAGCACACCGACCTCGTCGACACCGGCGACCTGGACGAAACCGCGCTCGCCTTCCAGAATCAGGTCCTCGTCGGCGTGATACGCGGCCAGCTCGATCTGGCCGCCGCCCGGCAGCGGCCTGCCCTTGCTGCCCACCTTCGCGCCCGCGACGTTGGCCAGGACCGCCTGCCCATCGGTGGTGGCGAAGAATTCGACAACCCGGGCTGGGGCGAACGCATCGGTGACGCGCTTCCACAGCCCGCTCGGCATGCCAGAGCCGATGAAAACCCGCACCGGGTGGTTACCGTGCAGCGCGAAACCGGGATCGTCGATGACATCCCGCAGCATCGCCCACGTGTAGGACACCACTGTCACGCCGTACTGCCGGACCTCCTGGACGAAGGTGTCGGGTCGCAGGCCCCGCGACAGCGCGATCCTCGCGCCGCCGACGACGGCGCCGCCGAGCGCCACCAGCAGCCCGGACTGATGATGCAGCGGGGTGAGGCAGTACACGGTGTCATTGCTGCCGATCGCCGCGGTCGACGCAGTACCGAACGCCGACAGCGCCCACCGGAAGTTGGTGATGTGTTTGGCCACCAGCTCGCCGCTGACAGTGCTGAACGCGACGAAAGCGTGATCGCGCGCCAGACCCGGATTGGGCCGATACCAGCCGGGCAGCTCCACCGCCTCGGGATCGATCTGCTCCATGTCGATGACATCGGCGTCGTCCGGAATGTGCAGATCACGGAACTCGCCGCCACCGAGGACCAGCACCTGCAGCGACAGTTGGCGCGCGGCATCGAGGTAAGTGGGGTCGGTGAGCAGTTCGGCGACACCGCCCAGGTGGGCCGCTTCGGCGAGATCACCGTCGGGCGGCATCAGCACCGCGACCGCGCCCAGCCTGGACAGCGCCGCGATGGCCACCAGTGCACTCGGCCGGGTTTCCATCAGGACGCCCACATGGTCACCCTGACGGACCCCGACGTCGATCAGGCCGCGCACCACGTTGTTGATACGCCGATCGACGGCCTCATAGGTGTGCACCCGGCCGTCGAACAGCAGGAACTCCCCCTCTGGGGCACCCCGCGCCTGCTCGGAGATGATCCGGCCGAGCGAAATGCGGGTGTGGTCATTGATCTGGCCGAGTCGTGCCAGCCGCGGTAGCGTCCGCGCAGTCTCCACCGCCAGCGCGCGCACGGACTTGTTGGCGGCCACGACCGCGCCCGCGGCGCCACGCGCCAACGACAGCGCCACCTCCGAGGCCTCGCCGACTCCGTGGACCACCCGCGAGGCGAGCTGCACACCACTGTCGGCATGTTCTTCGGGCTGGTCGTGCATCGCGGCGATGTTCGAGGGCTTCGAGGCTTGACCGGTGAGCCATAACACCCAGTCGGCGACCGTCGGCCACGTCGCCGCGGAGGCCTTGGAGCCCACGACGAGGCCGAAATGCCCGGCGCGGATCATCGTCTCGTAGACCTCGGCGTTCGGTGCCGCACGTCGGATACCCCGGACCGACGCCGGTTGGCCGATGTCGTCGACCTCCCCGACGAACGCCAGCACCGGGCAGGTGATGTCGGTCAGCGTGACCAGCTGCCCGTTGATCGCGAAACCACCGGTCATCATCCGGTTGTGTGCGATGAACTGTTTGAGCAGTTCGGAGATCGCCGGCCCGGACCAGGCGATCCAGCCCTCGGAGTCGAGGAACCGGCGCTGCTGTTCGCGCGGCAGCAGGGCCTCCCGGTCGTGCAGCTGGCGCAGGAAATCCACGCGGGCCTTGGCGGTCTTGAGCGGATCCATCATCTGGAAACCCATCCGCGCCATCCACCCCTGGATGTCGAGGCGGTTGAAGACGTGGTCGGCCATGAAGTCGGCGGCCACCGCGCCGAGGTTCGGCGGTATCCCCATCGGGAGGGCGGCCAGCGTGTCCACCGGCGAACCGAACGAGATGATGCTGGCGATGTCCTTCGACCGGCGATAGGCCGCCGTCTGATAGCAGAACATGCCGCCCTGCGAGTACCCCGCCACGTGGACGTCGTGGCCGGTCGTCTTCTTGACGGTGTCGATCGCCTCGCTGAGCGCGACGACATGGTCGGCCAGGGTGCGGCGCATGCCGCCCTCGACCTTGTCGGGCTCACCGAAGTCGATCACCCATGGGTCGACGCCGGCCTCATGCAGGATGCCGACAGCACCGTCGCCGCGGGTGACGTCCCACATGTTCGCCGACATCATCATGGGGTGGACCATCAGCACCGGGGGTCCCGCGGGCGCCTTGCCCGGCCTGCTGTCCGGCGGGAAGTAGCGGCGCAGCTTGTACATCGGGACGCTCTCGACGATCTGGAACGGTGACGGCACCGAGCCGGTTTCCAAACCGCCCAGCCGCAACACCTCGAGACCGTTCTGCGCCGTGGCCATCAAGCGCTCGACCGGCCTGGTGACGGCCGAAAGGTTCAGATCCACGCGCTGCTCTCCCCTTAGAACGCCCTGTTCACGTCGCCCGACAGCCTGCACATCATGGCATACCGCAATTCCTGCGCCCGCAAGATTGCCGGCACTCCGCACGCTCCGCGCCGGGCATCGTCGACCCGACCAATCCACACTGCGGATCTCCTCCTCCCGGCACTCCGCACGCTCCGCGCCGGGCATCGTCGACCCGCTAAAGTCGTGCCCCGTGGCGCACCTCCTCGGAGCCGAAGGCCTGCATCTGCAGTACCCCACCAAGGTGGTCTTCGATGCAGTGACCCTCGGCGTCAACGACGGCGACCGGATCGGCATCGTCGGACGCAACGGCGACGGCAAGTCCAGCTTGATGGGCATGCTGACCGGTTCCGTCGAACCCGACGCCGGCCGGGTCACCCGCCGGAGCGGTCTGCGGGTCGGGGCCCTGTCCCAGGCCGACATCCTGGCCGACGACCAAACGGTCGGCGAGGTCTTGATCGGCGACCAGGTCGAGCATGAATGGGCCGGCAACGCACGCGTGCGGGATGTCGTCGGCGGGCTCGTCGCCGACATCGGCTTCAGCGCCACCATCGCGTCGCTCTCGGGTGGTCAGCGCCGCCGGGTGCAGCTCGCTGCGCTGCTGATCGACGACTGGGATGTGATCGCGCTCGACGAGCCCACCAACCACCTCGACGTCGAAGGCATCACCTGGCTGGCCCGGCACCTGCAGGGACGCTGGGCGCGCAACTCGGGCGGACTGTTGCTGGTCACCCACGACCGGTGGTTCCTCGACGAGGTCGCCACCGCCACGTGGGAGGTGCACGACGGCATCGTCGAACCGTTCGAGGGCGGCTACGCCGCCTACATCCTGCAGCGGGTCGAACGCGATCGCATCGCCGCGGCCACCGAGGCCAAACGCCAGAACCTGATGCGTAAGGAACTCGCCTGGCTGCGCCGCGGCCCACCGGCACGCACGTCGAAACCGAAGTTCCGGATCGATGCGGCCAACGCGCTCATCGAGGATGTTCCACCGCTGCGTAACACCGTGGAGCTGGCCAAGATGGCGACCGCGCGCCTCGGCAAGGACGTCGTCGACCTGTTGGACGTGTCGGTGTCCTACGGCGGCCGCCAGGTGTTGCGCGACGTCGAATGGCGCATCGCTCCCGGCGAGCGCACCGGCATCGTCGGAGCCAACGGCGCGGGTAAGTCGACATTGCTCGGCCTGATCGCCGGCACCGTCACACCAGACGCCGGCCGGGTCAAGCGGGGTAAGACTGTGCGGCTCAGCATCCTCGACCAGCAGGCCGGCGCGCTGGGCGAACTGCACGGAGACCTCGTGCGCGAGGTCATCGGCAGGCTGCGCACCGACTTCGTCGTCGACGGTAAAGAGGTCACCCCGACGCAGCTGCTGGAACGGCTCGGTTTTGCACGCGAACAGCTCTCCTCGCGCGTCGGCGAGCTCTCCGGCGGTCAGAAGCGCCGCTTCCAGCTGATGCTCACGCTGCTCGAGGAACCCAACGTCCTGGTGCTCGACGAGCCGACCAACGACGTCGACACCGACATGCTCACCGCCACCGAGGATCTGCTCGATCAGTGGCCGGGAACGCTGATCGTCGTCTCCCACGACCGCTATCTGCTCGAGCGCGTCACCGAC
>CAMFLL010000507.1 GCA_945957405.1 uncultured Mycolicibacterium sp.
CAGTTCCGGGGTGATCAGGTGGGTGGCGAAGGTGGCGATGGAGGCCGCCAGGGCGCGCTGCTGTGCCCCCTGGGCCTGGTTACCCCGGTTGAAGAGGTTGCGCAGCAGTTCGGGGTGGTGCACGAACATCCGGCGGTAGAACTCCGTCGTGATCTCGTCGATGCGAGCGCCGACGAGCGGCAGCGTGGCGGCGATCACGGCGGCCTGCTGCTGGTCGAGTTCCTGCCGTACGGGCGCGGCGACGTTGTTCACTTCGGTGTCCTTTCGGTGCTGAGTTGCACAATGACGGGAAGCCCTGTGCCCCCGGTCAAGTCGGTGATGGTGTAGCGGTCGAGCTCGGCGTAGAACGCCTCTTTGGCCTCGGCCAGCGCGCGGCGCAGCCGGCACGCCGGAACCAACGGGCAGGGCGAGTCCCCCGCGCAGTCGATGACCTCGCGGTCACCCTCGAGCTTGCGCACGATCCAGCCGACCGAGGCGGTGCGGCCCTCCGCGGTGAGCGACAGGCCGCCGACCCGCCCCCGCCGCGCCGACACCAGCCCCAGGTCTGCGAGGCGGGACACGGCCTTGGCGATGTGGTTCTCCGACGCGGCGGCGGCCACCGCGATGGTGCGGGTCGTGACGCGCTGTTCGCGTGACTCCCCCGCGGCCAGCAGCATCATCGCCCGCAGTCCGAGATCGGTGAACCGGGTGAGCTGCATGACGCTGACGTTAGTAATTCCGCATTCTTGATGCGACTTTTTGACCTGTGTCGTCAAACACCGTGTGACGTGCGGTTTTTACACCTGCGGTTATCGGCCCGAGGGGCTGCGCCATACGCTGTCGGGCATGGCCGACGAACGCCTCTACTTCCGCCAGCTGCTGTCCGGTCGCGATTTCGCGGCGGGCGACATGATCGCCTCACAGATGCGCAACTTCGCCTACCTGATCGGCGATCGGGAGACTGGCGACTGCGTGGTCGTCGACCCGGCCTATGCCGCCGGCGATCTGGTGGACGCGCTCGAAGCCGACGGTATGCACCTGTCCGGCGTGCTGGTCACCCACCACCACCCCGACCACGTCGGCGGCACGATGATGGGCTTCACACTCAAGGGCCTCGCCGAGCTGATGGAACGCCAGAGTGTGCCCGTGCACGTGAACACCCATGAGGCGGACTGGGTTTCGCGTATCACCGGTATCCCGATGTCTGATCTGACGTCGCACGAGCACGGCGACAGGGTGTCGGTCGGCGACATCGAGATCGAACTGCTGCACACCCCGGGGCACACTCCCGGCAGCCAGTGCTTCCTGCTCGACGGGCGTCTGGTCGCCGGTGACACGTTGTTCCTTGAGGGGTGCGGACGCACCGACTTTCCGGGCGGCGACGTCGACGAGATGTTCCGCAGCCTGCAGCAACTCGCGGCACTCAAGGGTGATCCGACGGTGTTCCCGGGGCACTGGTATTCGGCCGAACCGAGCGCGCCGCTCGAGGACGTCAAGCGCTCCAACTACGTCTACCGGGCATCCGACCTCGATCAGTGGCGCATGCTGATGGGCGGCTGAGGCCCACCACCCCCGATCCACCGGTCGTGAAAACCCGGCACGCTGCTCTGACCTGGGATATTGTCCGGATGCCCGCAATTCGCTGGACATTTCCTGGGGAGGACCCGCGATGACCACTCCGACCACACCGCCGGGCTGGTATCCCGACCCCGCCGGGTCCGGAACGCAGCGGTTCTGGACCGGCACACAGTGGGCCGAACCCCCCACCACGGAGTCACCGGCAGCGTCAGCGGGCTCGACAGCGGCGGCGCCATCCGGGGCCACCGAACCGCCCGCCGCACCTGAACCGCCGCCCCTCGACTACCCGGGGCCACCGCAGGCCGACGGCCGCAAATCGCTGATCAGGAACTACATCATCGGGGTGGCGGCCGGGTTGGCGTTACTGCTCGCGGTATCGGTCTGGGGCGCCTTCAACCAACCCGAGCCGATCAGGATGGGCTCACCGTCGACATCGCTCACCGAAGAGGTCGAGCCGGACATCGGCAGCACGGACACATCGGATTCGGTCGCCACCGACGAACCGGCAGCCGACGACCTCGAGCCCAGCGGCACGGTCGACGCCAACCTCGACTTCGCGGTGGCCAGCATCGAGGCCACCAACAATGTGAGCAGCCCCACCAACGAGTATCTGAGCAAGGACGCCCAGGGCGAGTTCATCGTGGTCGGCCTGTCGATCACCAACGTGGGCGGCGAAACCGCGTTCTACATGGCCAACCTCCAGAAGCTGGTGTCCGGCACCGACTCGTATGAGGCCGACCCCGAGGCGTCCTACTACCTGGGCAACATCTACGAGGAGATCGAGCCCGGCGCCACCGTCGAATCGAGCCTGGTCTTCGATGTGCCGCCAGGCACGGTGCCTGACGCGCTGGAAGTCCACGGCGACGCGATCGGCAGCGGAACGATGGTTCCGCTGCAGTAGTTCGGGTACCGCACTACGCGCGACCCGCGCGCGGCCACCGACAACCGTGGACCCTGTGACAAACAGGGTGACAAACCAGGCAACCAACATCGTCGTGTGCTTCGACCACGACCGGGCCGACGGCAGCTCCACCATCGACGTGCTGTCGAGCCTGTTCGACCGGGAGACACAGCTGACGTGGCGGAGCGGGGCACGCGGCGTCGCCGATGCCTACCGCTTCGTCGCCGAGCACTGGGAGCCGGGCGATTCCCTCTTCGTATTCGGCGCGGGCGCGGGCGGCTACCGCGCGCATGCCCTGACCCGCCTGCTGGACACCGTGGGTATCCAGCACGACGGTGACGGTCTGCTCGACTACATCCTCGCGAACTGGGCGCTGCCCCGCACGCACCGCACCGCGGCAGACTGGGAGCGCCTCGACGCGCTCGCCGCTGAACTGCGGGGTGGTCGCCCGGCCGCGCCGGTCCGCTACCTCGGAGTGTGGGATGCAACCAGACCCGCTGGGCTGCAACCACTGTCGGCGCCCACCAACATCCGTGCGGGCCGCCACGCCGTGGCCATCGACACCCGCCGGACGGCCGAGGATCTGAGTTCACCACGCGTCGAGCAGGTGTGGTTCCGCGGCACGCATGCCGACATCACCGGCACCGGCGACGGCGCGGCGGGCCTGACCCGGATCGCACTGGACTGGGTGCTCGACGGCGCGCGGCGCGCCGGACTACGCCTGACCGAGCACCTGCACGTCACCGCTCTGCCCACACCCGTGGTGCACGACGCGCTGGCCGCCGGTCGTCGGACCCCGGCGATGAATCTGCTTGCCGGGGTCCGGTATCCACACCGCCTGCGGGTCGTGCCCGAGGGGGCGTTGGTCCATGCCAGCGTCGAGTTCTACCTCGCCAGGCAGCCGCATTACTGGTACCGGTTGCCGCACTGCCTCACCTGGGCCGACTGGGGCTGGCCCGAGCGCGGTGAACGCCTGCTGGCCATCTCGGCCGCGACGCCACTGGAGATCGTCGAGGTCTTCGAGAACGCCTCGTAGCACGCGGACCGCTCACTGCACGTCGGAGTCCGGCGGCGGCAGGGTGATGCCGCGGTCGGCTTCGACGCCGATCACGCCCGGTACGGCGGCCAGCGCGGCACGGTCGGCTGCGCCCACTGTTCCCGACACCACACCGATCTCACGATGCACTGCGGCCACGGTCAATCCCGCTGCCCGCAACGACTCGACGACCGCGTCGATATCGCGGCCGTCGGTCGTCACGGTGACCTCTTCGGTCATTGCGGCGCCTGCACGAGCCCGACGCCGACATCCACCGACGGCAGCGGTAATGCCTTGGCGTTCTGTGCCAGCACGGTCCACAGTTCGCGCGCTTTCAGACCGGTTGCCTCACTCCACAGCGCCGCGATACCGGCGACGTGCGGCGTGGCCATACTGGTGCCGCTGATCGAGCGGTAGCCGGTCGGCATCGGCCACGTCGAGAAGACGTTCACACCCGGTGCCGCGATGTCGATGCGGCCGCCGTCGACGGGATTGGCCTGCGCCGAGAACCGCGCGATGCCGAATGCGGAGTCGACGGCCGCGACCGCCATGATCGACGGGCTGTTGGCGGGCACGCCGACGAATCCCGGATCGCCGGGCCTGTTGGCGTTGTTCCCGGCGGCCGCCACGATCAGCGTGCCGCGGTTCAGTGCCCGTTTGCCCACCGTCTCGTAGGCGACGGAGACCGTGCGCACATCGGCGCCCAACGACATCGAGATGATGTCGCAGTGATTGGCCACGGCCCAGTTGATGCCCTGTCTCTTATACACATCTGACGCTGCCGACGAAGAGGATAGTGG
>CAMFLL010000508.1 GCA_945957405.1 uncultured Mycolicibacterium sp.
GTCGTCGGGGCTGGCGTTCGGCACGCAGGGCGGCGGATATGCGCGGATGAACATCGGTTGTGATCAGTCGCTGATCATCGAGGCGATCGACCGTCTTGCCGCGGCCTGACTTGCGCGATTTGTGGAGTTTCACCGGCGCTGACCGCCGGTGAGACTCCACAAATCTAATCCTGCGCGAATCGCGTAGCGATCGCCTCGGCGACGATCAAGTCCTGCCAGGACATTCCGGATCCTTTGAAGAGCACCGGGCGGTCTCCCGCTAAAGGAACGGTGTCGGTGACCACGTCGCGCATCGGGACCAATCGGTCCGGGGTGATCGCCCCGTCGTCGATCGCCATGATGACGTCGCCGGCTTCGCGCAGTGCGGTGCCGATGTCCTCGACCACGACCTGGGCGCTCCCGACCAGGGCGCTGTCGACCTCGCGCACGTCGGGCTCGTGAGAGCCGACGGCGATCACCACGGCCTGGTCGGGCAACAATGCCGAGTCGAATAGCGGCTCGGACGCGGTGGAAGCGCAGACCACCAGATCGGCCGACCGCACCGCCTGGTCCGCTTCGACGGACCCGGCGGCTTCGACATGGGTGAGTCCCGGGTAGGCGTCCGGTCGGCGCACGATGTACGTCAGGTCGGAGATGTCTCGGGCTCCGTCGAGGACGCCACGCACGGTGCGTACGTGCCCGAGGGCCTGAGGTCCGGCACCGAACACCACCATCCGCAACGGTGTCGACGACCGTTGCAGGGCGCCGCTGACTGCGGCAACCGACACCGCCGGCGTCCTGACCGCGGTCAGCGCGATCCCGTCGAGAATCGCTGAAGGAATGAGGGTTTCGGCGTCGAACAGGACATAGACCCCGTTGATGCGCGGCAACCCGCCGGCGGGGTTGCCCGGCGTGACGGTGGCGATCTTGACGCCCGCGCTCGCCCCGATATCGCTGGGCATCAGCAGAAGCTGGCCGTGGCGCGCATCGACGCGGATGCGTGCGGGATCGTCGGCGGGATCGAATCCGTGACGTAATGCAGCGCTGATCGCGTGAACCGCGTCGGCCGGTGAGAGCAGCGCCTCGATATCGTCGGCTCCGAGGTAGGGGATCGGCCCGGTGGGCACAGTCATGGGTGTCTTCCAGTCTGGGGCGCGACGCGGGCTGCGTCAGGCCGGTCGATAGATCTTCCCGCGTTCGATGACCGGATCGAGTATTCCGCCACGTAGGTGATGGTCGGCCTCACCCTCGGTGATGGGCACGGGTCGGCGACCTGTGTAGCCGAGCAGTTCCCAGACCGGTCGGCAGGTGAAGTACCAACCCAGGCACAGGGTGCGCAGGGTTTCGAACTGGGCGGCGTCGGCGTCCGACAGACCGTCCATGTACTCCTCGACGTTGCCTGCGGGTACCGCCGCTAATGCGGCGTGTATCTCGTCCTGCAGGGGCGCGAGTTGTTCGAGGACCAGGTGAAGCACCTGATCGTCGGGATCGGCCTCGGCGAACGACGGGTACGCGTTGTCGGGAGGGAGAAACCACTGCGCGGCCGCGAGCAGTGCGACGCGTTCGGCAGGCGACAGCGTGATGGCCATCATGCGCTCTCTTCAGCGGCGGCCTGGCGGACCATCTCGGTGACATTGCGCAACGCCAGGGCGACGATCGTGCTCGTCGGGTTCACACCGCCGCTGGTGACGAAGATGCTGCCGTCGGCGATGTGCAGGTTGGGCACGTCATGGCAGACACCGAACGGGTTGACCACCGACGTCGTCGAGTCGGTGCCCATCCGCGCGGTCCCCAGTAGGTGGCCGGGTTGATCGGCCATCACGTCGTGCAGGTGCACCGCGTTGGCTCCGGCGGCTTCGAGAGCTTCCTTGGCCTTGGCGAGGTGCCAGTCGACCATGTCGATGTTGTTCTGCGACCGCTTGTAGGTGATTCGGGGCGCGGGTATGCCGTGGCTGTCGGTGAGGGCCGGGTCGAGTTCGACCCGGTTGTCGATATCGGGAAGGTCTTCACTCAGGACAATGAGAAGCATTGTCCGGCCGATGGATTCAGCGATGCCGGTGACGAGATCCCGGCCCCGGGCCGGCGGGAGCAGACTCGCCGTGACCAGCGGGCCGCCGGCGGGCATGGAGATCCACTTCGCGCCGCGGACGAATCCGCGTGAGGTGTCGGTCTCGTAGAACTCATATGAGTGGATGTTCTGGCCGGCCGGGCCGATCCAGGAGTCCATATCGTCGTCGAAGACGCCGACCGCCATGGCGGTCGGGTGCAACATCAGGTAGCGGCCGACCAAGCCCGAGGAGTTGGCCAGGCCGTCGGGGTGTTCCTTCGACGCCGAATTCAGAAGCAGCCGTGCGGTTCCGACACCGTTGGCGGCCATCACGACAACCTCGGCCCGGATGTGGTGTTCGGTGTGGTTGGCGTCGAAGAAGGTCGCGCCGGTGGCCAGACCACTTGCGTCGGTGGTGATCTGGCTGACCCGCGCGCCCGTGATGAGGGTGGCGCCGTTGCGGATCGCGGCCGGCCAGTGTGTGATGTCGGCGCTGGCCTTGGAGCCGTTGGGGCAACCCGCCTCGCAGGTGCCGTAGCGCACGCAGGGGATGAGTTCCATGACGTTGCCCTGCGCGATGGCGTTGGGCGCGGGCCACCAGCTGTAGCCGAGCTTGTTCATCCCCTCGGCCAGTCGTCGGCCGTAGGCGTTGAGTGGCATGGCCGGATACGGGGGTGCGGCCCCGTCGGGATAGGCGGGGTCGCCGGCCATCCCCGAGACCGAGAAATCGATGTCGGTCTGTTCGTAGTAGGGGAGCAGATCGGCATAGCTCAACGGCCAGTCCTCGGCGACGCCGTCGAGAGTCCTGACCCGGAAGTCCGACGGCAGCAGTCGTGGCCAGTGGGCACCGTAGTGGATGGTGCCGCCACCGACGGCGTTGTACATCACCGGCAGGATCTCGGCGTTGGTGACCTCGCACGGGTAGTCGGCCGGGTTGCGCCGCACGTTGCCGTCCTTGCTCCACACGCCGAACATCGAGACTTCGTATTCGTCCCGATTACCCGTGTATTCGGCGGTCCCGACCCACCGACCCTGTTCGAGGCAGACGACGTGAAAACCCCAGCTGGCCAGGTATTTGGCGTAGACGGCGCCGGACGGTCCTGCGCCGACGATCAGGACGTCGGCCACATCACGGGAGGTGCCGTCATAGGTGGTCGCGTCGTACGTTCCACGTCGAATGGTCATGTCGTACGGGTTCGTTTCCGGTGGGCGGTTGGGCGGTGCGGGATGACCCCAAGCAGAAACATACGGATTCGAACATTTAGATGCAAGGATTTTAGATCGGTGGGTTGCTTGCCGGCCTCGATACCGTGTCGCGCCTCAGTCGTGCGTCGTCATCGGCATTTGACGCCGAGGTTCTGGCAGTACATCCCGACTGTGCCCGAATCGGTCTGAGCATCGTTCTGGTCCCGCGGGTCCGCCCACAACGCGGGCGTGGAGGTCAACAACTGGTCTATCAGTGAGGGCACCGGCGGTGCAGGGTTGGGCTCCGCGACGGCGACACCCGCCGACGACGCGAGGAGGCAACCGGCCAGCGCGGCAGCGAGCACGCCTCGAATGCGGCGAGGAATTGGCATCAATGCTTCCTTTCGCCTCTCGTCGACCCAGCCAAAGGCTACGCCTGCGCCATTCCTTGAAGTCAACAAAAGCTCTCAGAAGTATCGGACCGACACAACGGTCCTGATAGTCCTTCGCGTCGCGAATGAATTACGAACTCACAACGGCTTCGCTGTGACGCGGAGTCGAGCGCAGGATATTGCCGTGGGCTGTGCGTACGGTGTCGGCTGTGATCGCGATAGTCGGGGGCTTTCGCAGTGCGGCCACAGTAGGTGTGTGTGTTGCCTTCATGGCGAACTCCGTCATTTCCGCTGGAGCTGATCCTGTCGCGGAGCCAGCCCTGCCCGACGCGTCAGCCCCGTCAAACGGACACGTTCCGTCGGCCGAACCGGCGACTGTGACCACTCCCGACGGGTGGATCCTGACGCTCGGCGCCAGAGACGAGATGCAGATTCCCGTCCCGCCGCTGACGACTGCGGTGTCGTCCCGGGAGTATCTTTCGAGCGGCACATTCACCGGTTCACTTATCGGACCGGAGGAAGCGCGGGGCATTCTCGAAGTCGGTTACGAAATTGGATGCGGCATCGACATGAGCACATCGAATGGTGTGACGATGGCGGGCGGTGCCGGCATTACGCCATCGATCGGAACCTGTCTCTTATACACATCTGACGCTGCCGACGAAGAGGATAGTGTAGTTG
>CAMFLL010000509.1 GCA_945957405.1 uncultured Mycolicibacterium sp.
GGGCCAGGGTGATGGTCTCGTCGTAGCCGTGGTTGGTGAATACGCCGAGGATCACCGAATACGTCCGCCGGTTCTCCCGCAGACCCTTGGCGCGAGACTTGCCAGTGGCCTCGTTCCGCTCGGACTTGTAGTGGCCTTCGACATACGAGCGCAGGGTGCGTTCCCGGGCCTCGGCGCCGGCTGCCTTGTTGTAGGCGGCCTTGTGGGAGGGGACCAACAAGGTGGTGAGCGCGTCGACGATTGTCGACTTTCCGGAACCGATGTCCCCGGTCAGTAGCGCGGTGTCGGCCGACTCAAGGAGTTTGGCTTCGCCGCATTCAAGAACGACAAAGCGGCCGCGACACAACTCCTGGATGCCCTTGATGCGCTAGGAATTGTCATCGTGAGGGTGGGCGTACGGGAGAACTTCGCTGAGGATGTAACGGCACCGAAAGGACCCGAATTTCTAACGGTTGCCCTACGAGCGGCCGTTCACAAGAGTCTCGCAGCCAAAAGCCATGCAGAGCGGTTGCTTTCGGCGGCTGGAATTGTATACAACGCCGACTGACCTAGGGTCACGCAGGTAGTGTGACGGCGTCATCTGGGTACGAGGGATGTTGCAAGCCTTAGCTTGCGCCGAGTGGCGCCCGGCTGGAGTCAGGGTGTACCGGTCGATGACAACACGTCATCACTACACCCGGATCGGCCTCGGAGACTCTGCCCGGCCTACTGGCCACCGTAACCAAGGGTATGCAGAATATCTGGCGGTGCTACGAGAGAAGCCGCGTTGTAAATGCCCCGACCGCCAGCTGCCCGTCCGCCGCTACGGTTATCGCGTCTTCGTCGGGATGGTTCTCGACGAACTGCATCACGTATGCAGCGGCGCCCTGTGCCGACGGCTCGGCGAAGTTCGCCCGCAGATCGAGCAGTTGGGTGCGCATCTCGCCGGTGGGAGTGCCGAAAACTTCCAGCACTCGCTCGGCGGCCGCGATGGCATCACCGTAGTCGTTGTGCAGCAACACGAACGCGAGGTCGTACCAGTCTTTCTCCTTCCGACGCCCATGCGCCGCAGCCACTTTCGCGAGCAGGAAGCCGGCAAGTCCGGCGACGTAGATTTCAGCTTCTCGACGCACACCCTGGTCATTCGCCGAGATCTTCTGAATCACCGTGTCGCGTGCGGCGTACCCGGTTCCTCGTAGATTTGCCGCGCCTAGCATCTTGCAGCCGGTGAACGCCACCGTGGCGTTGTTGCGCTCGCTGTCGAGGTCGGCCAGCAGTTCGAACTTGACCGTCGCGCGGACGCCGTCGGGGTCTCGCAGTTTCCACCGCCAGACGCGTTCGTCGTCAGGCTCGAAGCCGGCGTTGAGCAATGCCTCTTCCAGCCGGGTTGCTTGGACGGATCCGCCGGCGATCTCCAGGTTGACTTGGACGTCGACGTCGGTGGTTCCGGCGTGCCGCTTCGGCGAATTCGAGCACAGCAGTGCGGGCACCAATCCGCCCAGCAAGACGAACTCCGGTCGGCCGCCGTAGTGATGCACGACCCGCACGAGTGCGAGTTCGGCGGCGCGCCGGGCGGCCGCGGTGCGCACCGGTTCTATGTCGTCGCTCACCGCGTCACCATCTCGTCGTGCAGGTGTTCGGCAGCGTCCTCGCCGCGCACTCCACTGATTCGGAGGTCGGCGTACGCCCGCGGCCACAACACTGAACGGAAGCCGTCAGCGATCGTCTCGCTGAGTCGCGGTCCCGCCGGGGTGGGGAACGGTCGCATGACCAGGCGACCGCCGTCCATCTCTTGAAGATCAGCGGCCATCGCTGCTCGACGCACGTCGCTCCATGTCTTGCCAGCCACATACATCTCCAACGGCGCAACCTCGGTCTGCACCGGTGCGAGCACGCTCGCCGAAAGTGCGCTTGTGACAGCCCAATCGATGCCGGCGGCCGTCAAGCGTCGACCGATGTCGACGACGCCGGCGGCCGGGTCGCGCCACAGCACGCCGACCCGGATCGAGATGGGGGAGCGCAGCCGTTCGGCAGCTGTGGCGTACGCGTCGAGGAACCCGTCACGATCCTCGATGCGCCGTGCTGCACTCGGGCCTCGGGCGGCAGAACTGCTCAGGAACCCTTCCCCTTCAAGGAATTTCAGTGCGGTCACCGCGCTGCCCATCGATATCCCGGTCGCATCGATGACGGAGTTGGCGCTGGGCGTCGCGCGGTCGGACAGCAGTGCTTCACAGACGGCGAGCGTGGACGGACGCCAGCCCACGCGTGAGTCCAGGGGGACTGGGGGCCGGCCGGCGGTGTCGACGGCGATCAGCGTGTTGGTCTCGTCTGCGATGAAGATCTCGGCCGCACCGGATTCGTCCACCCAGCCGACTCGCGCCTTCTTGGCAGCTTCGCGTGCCCCTGGTGACATGCGCGGCGCGACGATGACATCCGGTCGCGGGCTGACACGCAACGCCTCTTCGACATGTTTGGGCCACCCCACGGGCAGCCATCGCACCAGCGCGTTCTTCCTGCCTAACGTTACGACTACGTCGCGATTCGGCCCGTCCGCAGAACGCCCAGTCAGCGCAGTGCGCAGCACGGTTTCCAGTGCGCTTACGATTCGATCCTGGTAGGCCATACTCTGAATATATATCAACTTATATCTATACCTCAATATATCAGTGAGGAATGCAATTTATTGAGGTATAGATTTGGGCCTCACGGAGCAAAGGCGCGTTCGATGATCCTGTCAGCGATGCCGACGGCCCGTGGATCACCCTCGTCAAGCAGGTCGATCGCAGCAACCACCTCGCACCTCGGCAGCAGCATGGTCTCCTGCAGGATTTCGGGGGATTGCATCGGTGTCCGACACGGCCCAGATGACAGCGTTGGGCACGCGATCGCCGTTCACTCGCCTGAGCCCATGATCGGCGATGGGGTCCTCGATGTCGGCGGCGTTTGCGCAGACGCGGAGTTGTCCAGACGGCTCCAGATCCTCGACGACGCGGTCACCGCTGAGGACGACGCGTCATCCTGCAGTCCGTCGAGTGCGGGTTTGAACGCCCAGAGATGAACAGCTCTGCCGCGGTTGCCCATCCAGGATCGCAGCCGTTGTCCGGGTGCGGCGCCGTCGGTGAGACCGTCGAGGCGATGACGTAGGCGGGCTGGCATCGGGTCGGACTCTCCTGCCAGGCGGCGCAGCACCGGCCATGCGGATTGTTCGGCCATTGGCCGGCCGGCGGATTTGGCGCGGAAGGATGCGACGGCATTCGCGGGGATCGCCCGACGGCCCATCATGCGCTGTGCGGGGAGGCTGCCTTCGGCGATCAGCCGCCGCGAGCCGGTCGAACCGCTGCCGGATGGTGTCGGGATGCGGCGGCCGGCCGTCCTCGAAGGTGAACAGGTAATCGCCCGGCTTGTAGTCACGGCCGAAGAACGCGCTCCTCATCCTGCAGCTTCCGCCACTGACGCAGCGCAGAAACGGTCACCCGTTCGATCGAGATCGTCTGGTCGGCGTTGACCGTCTTGCCGCCGGCCTTCTCCCGCGCGTGCCCGTCGACCACCACGCGGTTGTCGTGCAGGGTGATCGACCGGGCGTCGAGGTCGACGTCGCTCCACTTGAGCCCGCAGAGCTGTCCGCGCCGAACACCGGTCGTCAGCTCCAACAAGAACAGGGTCGCGAAACGGTCCTTCTGCACCGACTTCAGAAACGCCTGAATCTGTTCTGGTTCCCACACTGGTCGGCGTGCCCGGATCCGCTTGGGAGGGCGCACGTTCGACGCCGGATTGCTGCTGAGGTACTTCCAGGCGACGGCATCGGCCAGCGCGCGGTGGATCATCGCGTGGATGTTGCGGATGGTCTTCGGCGCCAGCCCGGGGGAGTGAGGCTTCGGGATTCGCCCGGACGTGTAGCGGGTGATCGCCGGTCGCGCGGAGTTGAGGGTGGTTCCGCACTTCTCGGAAATCTGACGAGCAGTGGGGTTTTCGCCGCGCTTGACCGCCTCGGACCAGTAGGCGTACATGGCGCCGTTGGAGTCCTTCTTGATCCGTCCATCGCTCGACAACGCACTGTAGAGCCGGAGCAGCTGCGGTTCGTCGAGTCGTTGCAGACGTTGTTCGCCGATCCGCGGCACGACGTAGTACACCGCGTAGTCCTTCCAGCCCTGCCATGTCGTTGCTTCGATCGTCGGCTCGATGGCGGGTAACCACTCCTCGATGAACTGGGCGACGGTGCGGGCGGTGGGACGCACGGCGCGTCCCTCGTCCGCCTTCCGCATCGCCTCACGAC
>CAMFLL010000510.1 GCA_945957405.1 uncultured Mycolicibacterium sp.
GATTCGCCTTAGTCTCGTGGGCTCGGAGATGTGTATAAGAGACAGCGGCAGATCCGCCAGTCGGTCCGCGATGGCGTGCGGCCGGCTTCGACCGCGGCCTTCGAGTAGGTGTCCCAGTGCTGGACCAGGACCGAGTCGTGCACCTGCTGGCTCATCGGGATCGCACCGCGGCGCCCAGCCTCGGTCAGGCTCGGCGACGTCGCCTGCATGCCGGTGATCATCAGCGGAATTCCAGGCTGCTGCAGTGGTTTGAGGTGGGGACCCTGGATGTTCTCGTCGAACGCGGGCATGTCGACGGAGAAGAACTCACCCTCGATCTTGAACGGACCTGTGCGCGTCCAGATCGCCTCGATGATGTCGAGAGCCTCGACGAGCATTCTCGGGTTGTTCTTACCGGTGCCGAAGAGTTGCGCGTCGCTGGGGTAGGCGCCCGGCGCGACACCGGCGATGTACCGTCCGCCGGTCAGGTGGTCGAGCCACATCATGCGGTGGGCCAGGCTGACCGGATTGTGATACGGCAGGAGGTGAGCCGCGGCCCCGAGGGTGATGTTCGAGGTGATCTGCGATGCTGCCGCGATCATCTGATCCGGGGCGGGGGAGGGCTCGTCGCCCAGCGTGTAGTGCTCGGCGAAGAACGCCTCGTCGAGCCCGTACTCGTCAGCCCACTTGGTGATCTGCAGATCCCATTCGATGACCTGCTTGGCGGTGCGCCGACCGGCGGAGTACCCGAGTGCGTAGGGAATGTTGAAGACACCGATTTTCATTGTGCTAGTGATCCTTTCAACTTAGATGCGACTGTCGGCCGACAACCGTGGGAAGCCTGAACGATGGAAGATCAACGGTGGGGTGCCGCCGGTGTCGGTGGCGGGGAGGGCCGCGTCGAGTACCCGTGCCACGACGATCGTGTGATCGCCGCCGTCGTGTTCGGCCTCGGCTCGGCAGTCGACCCAAGCCGACACCCCGGTCAGCAGTGGACCGCCGAGGCGACGGTCGAGCTCGTAGCTCACGCCGGCGAACTTATCGGTGCCGCTTCTGGAAAACTGCCGGGCCAGTGCTGCCTGTGACTCCGACAAGATGTTGATCAGAAAACGGCCGCCTGCAGAGATCCGCGGCCAACTGGCCGAAGTCTTGGCGACCGACAACAGCACCAGCGGCGGGTCGAGGGACAGCGACATGAACGACTGCAGCGTCATCCCGGCGGGTTCACCATCGTGGCCGGCTGTCACTATCACCACGCCGGTCGGAAAATGGCCCAGCACCGACCTGATGATCTCTTCCGTGACGAGGCCGGCACCGTGGAATGTCATCGAGACACCTCCTCCTTTGATGCGTTGGCGGTGTTGTGAAACTATGAACATTTGTTCAAGATGAGTCGTGAACTTACCGAAGGCGGGTGCACCCGTCAACAGATCCGGACAGAATTTTCGAGAAACCGCAATCGCATGCTTACACTCACACTGGTTACACCGTTGGGGGACACGGTGATTGCTGCGGAGGAGATGATTGATGCCGCGACTCGGAACGCGTTCGACGGCAACGCGGATGAACCTGCTGCGCGCCGCTCTGGCGGTGGCCACCGATTACGGTGTCAAGGGTGTGACTCACCGACGGGTGGCCGCGGAGGCCGGAGTGGCTCTCGGCTCGGCCAGCTACCACTATGAAACCATCGACGACCTGATGTTCGAGGCGTTCTCCTGGTGGACGCAAACCCGGACTGCGGTTTTCACACCCGCTTTCACCGCCGCCGAGACTGACGACGATGTTGTCGCCGCAGTGCTGAACCTGTTGTCGGTCATGCACGGCAGCGCCGACGGTCGCATCCTGCTGTTCGAGATCTACGCCCAAACTGTGCGTGAACCCGCGTATTTCAAGCTGGTCGAGGAATGGTCGCGGACCGCACGGGCGAACCTCGAGCGGCTCTACACGGCGCGGACCGCGCAGCAGCTCGAAGCGGTGTGGGAAGGCGTCGGCGTGCAGTTCGTGATGGGTGCCATCGATTCGCTCGACGAGACCGAACCCCTGATCCGGCTGGTTCTCAGCCAGGAGCCGGCCGGGTCGAAGGTCGGATCTGCACGGGTTGGCTGCCCGGGGGCAGCGGCCGGCGCACCGGGCCGTGTTGGGACAGCAACCTAGAGCCTCTGTGGATGTCAATCACTTTTATGTGTTGACATGCCGAGATCGGGATCTCCACGAGAATTTCAGCAAAGGTATTGAACATTAGTTCATATTGGAGCACACTGTGTGAGGGTGATCCACGTCACCACGTGAGCTGGACGGTCGGCCAGGCCGGACCGGAGTGGTGCGTGCGATGCCCGCTGACTGAATGGAGCTGTCAATAGTGAAGCTGCGCAACGGGATCAGTCCGAGGGTGTTGGTCCTCCCGTGGCGCACGCGGCCGGGTGGTCGTGAGTTCCATTGGGCCGCTGGCATGTTGGGCCGGACAGTTACCGGCATTTAACAAATGAGGTATTGAACAAACCGGAATGGCTGCTACAGTGGCTCAACATTGAACTAATGTTCAAGTATCTATCGGGTGGCGCGGGATGTGCCGGTAGCCGGCACGGTCAGGCGTTCGCACCGAGTTGAACTCAAAGACGGTCCAGTACAACGTGAGTCGCGCGCAATCAGGGAGAAGCAATTCGATGACGATCAGCTGGAAGCAGAAGTCGAAGCCGGCACGGTCCCATAACGGCGCCGATCGCGGCCCCGCTGTCGAGGTGCGGAACGCCTCGAAGTTCTACGGCGACGTGTGCGTCGTCGACCAGATCAGCCTCGACATCCGGGAGGGTGAGTTTTTCTCCCTGCTCGGGCCGAGCGGCTGCGGCAAGACCACGACTCTGCGGATGATCGCCGGCTTCGAGGAACCGTCGATGGGTGAGGTGCACATCGCGGGCAAGAACGTCACGGACGTGGCGCCCTATCGGCGGCCGGTGAACACGGTGTTCCAGAACTACGCGTTGTTCCCGCACATGAAGATCGCGGACAACGTCGCCTACCCGCTGAAAATGCAGAAGGTGGCCAAGTCGGAGATCAAGAAGCGGGTCGACGAGGCGTTGGAGCGGGTCAGTATGAGTGCGGCGGCAACCCGGTTGCCGCATCAACTTTCGGGTGGTCAGCGACAGCGCATTGCGCTGGCCCGCGCGCTGGTGGCGCAGCCGCAGGTGCTGCTGCTCGACGAGCCGCTCGGCGCCCTTGACCTCAAGCTGCGGGAACACATGCTCTCGGTGCTCAAACATCTCCAGCGCGATGTGGGGATCACCTTCATCTACGTCACGCATGACCAGGGTGAGGCGCTGGCGATGAGCGACCGCATCGCCGTGATGAACAAGGGTGTCGTGGAGCAGATCGGCTCGCCCGGCGCCATCTACAACCAACCGAAGACCGCTTTCGTCGCCGGATTCATCGGCAAGACAAATCTTCTCGAAGGCCGCCGGGTAGGCCCGCACGAGATCATGGTCGGCGATCTGAAGATCACCACCAAGTCCGCGGTGGACCAGGCCAACCCGACGTTGAGCCTGCGGCACGAATGCGTGTTGCTGGGCGATTCTGCCGCCGCCGAGCCCAACCGCTACAGCGGAGTCGTCGACGACGTCATCTTCTTCGGTCACGAACGTGAGGTCTCGGTGGTGGTCGACGGTCAGAAGATCATCTCCCGCGTGACGGGAAGCAGCACCCTCGCGGTCGGCGACTCCATTCCCGTCGGATTCTCGCTGACCGCACCGGTGGTGCTGGAACAGGGGGCGGTGTGACTGTCGTCGCCGACCCCGTGGCGGCTCCGGGCGACACCGGCCGGGCCATACCCCCGAGGCGACGCACCGTCGTCGCCGAACTGAGGGCGTATCTGCAGGCGGCGCCCGCATTCATCTGGGCGCTCGCACTCATTGTGCTGCCCAACGTCCTACTGCTGCTGAACAGCCTGTGGAAGAACGACTTCGGCACCGTCACGAAATCGCTGACATTCGAGAACTATGCGGGTCTGTTCAGCTCCGAGGTGTACCGGACGCTGTTCTGGCGCACGTTGGTGACCGCATTGAGCGCGTCACTGATCGCGACGGTGATTGCCTATATCGCGGCCGTGGTCGTGGTGCGGTATTTCGGCAAGCTGAAGTTGATCGTGGCCATCCTGGTGCTGGTCCCGCTGCTGATCAGCTACCTGATGCGGATCTTCGCCTGGAAGATCATCCTGGGTGAGCACGGCATCCTGGTCGGCGCCTTCGGCGACGCCGTCCCGAAAAACATCCTCTACT
>CAMFLL010000511.1 GCA_945957405.1 uncultured Mycolicibacterium sp.
GTCTCGTGGGCTCGGAGATGTGTATAAGAGACAGCACCCAACCTCTGGGCGGGTGTTGGCCTGGTTCGGGGCGGGGCCGGTACGGCGTTGGTGGGCAGCCACACCGAGGTGGCAGACCGGATCGCCGAGTACGCCGCCATCGGTATCGACGAGTTCATCTTCTCCGGGTATCCGCATCTCGAGGAATTGTTCTGGTTCGGTGAAGGCGTGGTACCGATCCTGCGCGAACGCGGCCTCTTCGACGGCAGCACCGAGGCCCCGGTCGCCGCGTCGATCCCGTTCGTGGGCGCCGCGCGATGACCGCCCAGGCCGACGTCACCCGAGTGCGGTCGGCGGCGCAGGCGTTGGCGTCCGCGACGGCGTTGTCGGCCGCCTTCGCCGAGGGGGCCGCCACCCGTGACGCTGCCCGCGCGTTGCCCGTCGAACACATTCAGGCCCTCAAAGACTCTGGGCTGCTGGCACTTTCGGTGCCCACGACGTTCGGCGGTCTGCAGGTCTCCGCCGAGGTCCTTGCCGAGGTGTTTCGCCTGCTGGCGCACGGCGACCCGTCGATCGCACAGATCCCGCACTCGCACTACGTGTTTTTGGAGGCGCTGCGCCTGCAGGGGACGCCCGAACAGCAGGAGTTCTTATTTGGCCTGGTGTTCGACGGGGCGCTGCTGGCCAACGCGCAGACCGAACGCGGCCCGCACCTCGTCGACGTCGACGCCACCATGCTGGTCCCCGACGGTGCGGGCGCCTACGCGCTGTCGGGACGTAAGTTCTACGCGACGGGCTCGCTGTTCGCCGACTGGCTGGTGGTGCGGGCATCGCTGTCGGACGGGACCCTGACGACACCGAATTCGACCACCCCCAAAGCGATTGCGTTCATCCCGGCCGACGCGCCGGGCGTCGAGGTGGTCGACGACTGGGATGGCATGGGGCAGCGGACCACCGCATCGGGCACGGTGACGCTGGACTCGGTGCGGGTGCCCGCCGACCATGTCGTCGCGTTCACGCCGATCTTCGGCCGGCCCACGGTGTACGGCGCGCGCGCCCAACTGCTGCACGCCGCCCTCGATGTCGGTATCGCCACGGCCGCGCTCGCCGAAGGTGTTCGTCAGGCCGCCAAGGCCAGGCCACATTTCGAAGCCGGTGTGGACGTCGCCACCGAGGACCCGACGCTGATCCAGGCGGCGGGCCAGGTCACCGTGTCGGTGCGGGGCGCGCAGGCACTGTTGAGCGAGGCCGCGCGGCGCGTTGACGCTGCCCAGCTCGACCTGACCGACGACAGCGCTGCCGAGGCCTCGATCGCCGTCGCGACGGCCAAGGTGGCCGCCGTCAGGTCGGCGCTGGAAGCATCGAGCGCGTTGTTCGAGTTCGGCGGTACCCGCAGCGCGACGGCCTCGGCGAACCTCACGAGATACTGGCGCGACGCACGCACCCACACGCTGCACGATGCCACGCGGTGGAAGCTGCAGCACATCGGGCGCTACACGCTGTCAGGGACGAAACCGCCCCGGCACGGCCAGATCTGAGCGGCGCAGTCAGCGCTGAACGTAGTCGTGGGTGCCTGCGGCCGTGCGCAATTGGTGCCGTCCACGGTTGACCGAGCGCAGCGTCCCGTTGAGGTAGTCCTCGAACTCGGCGAGCTTGCTGTCGACGTAGATGTCGCACTCGCCGCGGAGCCGGTCGGCCTCGGCGTGGGCGGCATCGATCAGCCTGGTGGACTCGGCGTTGGCCGATTGCACCACCTCGGTCTGCGACACCAGACGCTGCTGCTCCTTGATGCCTTCCTGAACGGCCTTCTCATAGGAGATGTTTCCGCTCTCGACGAGGCGGTCGGCTTCGGCCTTGGCCCGGCCGACGCTGGTCTCGTAGTCCCGTTTCGCGCCGGCGGCCAGGCGGTTGGCTTCCTCGCGGGCCTCACCCACCATGCGTTCGCAGTGCTGACGGGCCTCGGCGACCATGCGGTCGGCCTGGGATTTGGCATCGGCCAGCAACCGGTCGGCTTCGGCGCGGGCATGCCCCAGCGTCGAATCGGCCTCGGCGGTCGCCGAACCCACCATGCCGTCGGCGTGCTGTTTGGCGTCGCGCAGCATCGAATCGCGAGCGTCCAGGACATCCTGGGCATCGTCGAGTTCGCCAGGGATGGCGTCCTTGATGTCGTCGATCAGTTCCAGGACGTCACCACGGGGCACCACACAGCCGGCTGTCATCGGCACGCCGCGCGCCTCTTCGACGATGGCACCCAATTCATCGAGCGCTTCAAATACTCGGTACACGGCGCACCCTCCAGGCGTAGTCGTTGTTACTAGTGTGCCTGGTGTTACGCCTGTGACTGAGTTACTGGGGCCGGTGTGTCGAAAATCGACTGGTGTGACCCCTGATCGCAGGTACGCGTCACCCACCCGCACACACGAGATTCATTATGTCAGGCAGCGCGGCGGTTCACTGCCGCTGCAGCTTCTCCCGCAGGCGACGGTTGACCGGTTCCGGGAGCAGCGCCGAGACGTCGCCACCCAACGTCGCGACCTCCTTGGCGAGCGAGGATGACACGAACGAGTACGTTGGCGCCGTCGCCACGAAAAAGGTGTCGACCCCGGCGATGTGCCGGTTCATCTGGGCCATCTGCAATTCGTATTCGAAGTCGGTACCGGTACGCAGACCCTTGACGATGGCGGTCAGACCACGCGCCTTGACGAAGTCGACCACCAGCCCCTCCCCCGATTCCACTCGCAAATTCGGCAGATGCATGGTCGATTCGCGGATCAACTCGATGCGTTCGTCGAGGTCGAACATGCCCTTCTTGTTGGGGTTCACCAGAACGGCGACGATGAGTTCGTCGAATTGGGCGGCGGCACGCTCGAATACGTCGATATGCCCCAGGGTGACGGGATCGAATGAACCGGGGCATACGGCGCCACTCATGGGTCCCGACGGTAGCAGGCGGTCACCGAAAAGTACCCCCAGCCTTTCGATGGCCGCCTGCTCGGCCAAGTCGTCCCCCGACATCCGTAGACAACACCGGTGGATCGGCCCGCACCTCAACCGAATGGTGGAGATCGGCGTTACTGTTGTGGCCTGGCTGACACGCAGGAGGCCGTGCGCAATGGTGACCGTCGAGGATTTCTCGAGGATCGTCTCCGCGATCTACGCCGCGGCCACCACACCCGACACCTGGCTCACCGCGATGTCGGAGGCACGCAGTGCCTTTGCGTCAGAGACCGCGGGCCTGATCGGCGCCAGTGCCGGCAGTCGCAATCCGCAGAGCGCCAGCCTGGCACCGGACGCCTATCAGTCCTACCGCGATCATTACCGCCACATCGACTACGTGCTCGAAGCAGTCGAACGAGGACCGGTCGGACTGGTGCACAGCGGCGGGCCGCTGGTGGCGTTGAACCCGAAATCGGAGTTCAACGTCGACTGGATGCGACCGAATCGGATGGACGACGGGTTGTTCGTCCGGCTTACCGGGGGTCCCTCGCCCTTCTGTTTCCTGGTGGCCGCCGCGCAACGTGACGAGTCCTTCGACACCCCCGACAACGTCGCGTTGATGAGCGCCCTGGTCCCCCACCTCCAGCAGGCCATCCGCACCCAGCGGTACTTCGAGAACGCCGAGCACGCCGCCTCGGACATCGCCGCCGCGCTGGACTCCGTCAGTCACGGCGTGATCGTCGTCGACGCCAGATCGACCGTGCTGCACGTCAATCAGGCCGCCCGGGCGATCCTTCGCGACGACGACGGACTGGCGATCAAGGCGGGCTGCCTGGCGGCGCTCAACAGCGCCGCCAACTACACCCTGCTGCGTGCCGTGGGCATCGCGGTCACCGGCACCACCGGCGCCGGTGCCTCGCTGGCCTGCTCACGACCGTCCGGAAAACGGTCCTACGTGGTGCACGTGCTGCCGTATCGCTCGGAGTCGGGTGCCGCCGTGCCGCGGGCCCTGATCGCGGTCATCGACCCCGAGCGGACCACCGAGCCCGAAACCACGATGCTGCGCCGTCTGTACGGCCTGACCCCGGCCGAGGCAGAGGTCGCGATCCGGGTGCTGCGCGGCGACGGCCTCAAACCGATCAGCGATGAACTGGCAGTGTCCCTGGCGACCGTCAAGACGCATCTGCACCACGTGTTCGACAAGACCGACACCCACCGACAGGCCGAGCTGGTGCGGCTGCTGCTGACCGTCAACCGGTAGCGCGCTCGCCCATCTCCAACCGGGTGTCACCGTATTTGCGGGCGGAGTGCACC
>CAMFLL010000512.1 GCA_945957405.1 uncultured Mycolicibacterium sp.
GTCGTTGCCTGCCCCTCCGGCCCGCTGTCGGACCGGTTGCCGCCCAACGCGACACACGTCCGGTTGCCCAGGCTCGGGCTGACCGGTCAGAGCGGTGCCGCCCGCCTGATCGGTGCCGTCCGCATGCTCCTGCGTTGGTGGTCGGCGGGTCGCACCCTGCGCCCCCACGTCCGCGACCCGGACAGCGCCGTCATCGTCAACTCGATGTTCGCGCTGCCCGCGCTGCGGCTGGCACATCCGCGCGACGGTGTGGCGTGGCTGGTTCATGACACCATGACCAGCACCAAGCAGCGCGCGGTGACCCGACTCGCACGTCCGGTGGTACGCCTGGCCGTGGCGGTGTCGGAGGCGACGGCCGTGCCGCTGCGGGCCGCCGGCTTCCCGGTCGCCGTGGCGCACAACGGTGTTCGCTGGCCGGTACCCCAGATGGATGTCCCCCTGCACGCACCACCGGTCATCGGGATGCTCGCGCTGTTGACGCCGTGGAAGGGCCACAGCGTGCTACTCGAGGCGGCCGCGACGCTGCCCGGGGTGGAGATCGAGTTCGCGGGCGGTAGCTTCCCCGGTGACGACGCCTACGTCGCCGACCTGCGGGCCAGGGCCGATCAGCCCGACCTCGTCGGCCGGGTCAGGTTCCTGGGCCACCAGGACCCCGAGACCGCGATGCGCCGCTGGGACGCCCTCGTGTCGGCCAGCGTGTCACCCGAGGCGGGTCCCCTCAACGTGCTCGAGGCGATGTCGTACGGCCTGCCAGTCATCGGCACCGCGCACGGCGGAACCGTCGAATTCCTCTGTGACGGTGCCGGACTGCTGGTGCCGCCCGATGATGCCGATGCGCTGGCCAAGGCGATCGAACAGGTGCTCTCCGATGATCTACTGCGCAGCAGCCTGGCCGAGACCGGTCGTCGCCGCATCGCCCGATCCCATGACATCAACACCACGGCGCCGGCCATGCTCGCCGCCCTGCTGCCCGCGGCGGGGGGCCGGGGATGAACCGATGTTCGAAGCGTCATCTCATGTTCCGCCGCTTCCTGCTGTGCTGGCTGACGCTGTTGCTGGTCGGTGCGGGGCTGGCGGCGTTGGCCTCCGGCGCCGACGCGCCCCGGGACTGCACCAAGCCGCCAGCGCGGGGTCAGATCGGCGGCTCACCGGGTACCGACATCCTCACCCTCGGTGACGACGATCTGCGCCGGATCCTGGTCGCTGCCCGCGACGCCGGGATGTCCGCGATCCGCGTCGACATCGACTGGTCGAAGGTCGAACCTCAACAGGGACACCAGGATTGGTCTGTCGTCGACCGGGCGGTGAACGCCGTCCAGGCGGCGGGCATGTGCCCGCTCGGGTTGATCACCTACGCCCCGGCGTGGGCAGCCGATCCTGCCGACAAGCCCAGCGGGCACTATTTCGCGCCCCAGGACCCGGGTATGTTCGGTGCCTTTTCGGGCATCGCCGCCAACCGCTACCGCGACAGCGTCGCGGTGTGGGAGGTGTGGAATGAACCGAACACCGTCAACTACTTCAAACCGGCACCCGATCCCGCCCGCTACGTCCACATCCTGGCCGCGGCGTACACGGCGATCAAGGCGGTCCGTCCGTCGCTGACGGTACTGTCCGGCGGGCTGGCGCCTGCCGAGGACAACGGCAGCGATATCGCACCGCGTACCTTCCTGCTCGGGCTGTATGCCGCGGGCGGCAACAAGTACTTCGACGGCTTTGCCATCCATCCGTACTCGTACCCCGCGCTCCCGGACGACCCCAACAGCAGCGATTGGAACACCGCCCTTCATGTGTCGTCGATGCGCGACATCATGGTGGCCGGCGGCGATTCGGCGAAGCCGATCTGGATCACCGAATGCGGTGCGCCCACCGGCACCTCGCCGAAGGCCGTCAGCGACGCCGACCAAGCCCAGACCATCCGCACCGTGCTGCGCGCGGCGCGCGATATCGGCTGGCTGGGACCGGCGTTCGTCTACAGCATCCGCGACAGCGGGACCGATGCAGCCGATCCCGAGCAGAACTTCGGGATCCTGCGCCATGACTTCTCCACCAAACCGGCCTACGACGTGGTGCGCGAATTCACCGGAGGAGATCGATGACGACCGTGCTGCGAAATGGAAGGAGCGACCGATGGTGATCGAAGATCCCGTCCACCGCGGTGACGTCCCGCCGCCACTCGATGTGGTCGGACACCTCCGCGACCTCGCGCGGGCACTACTGCCCGCGCTGGTGATCGCACTGGTTGTCGGTGGCGCAGTGTTCGGACTGCGTACGGCGCTGGTGCCCAAGGAGTATTCGGCGTCGATCATCACCACCATCAGCCCGGCGCACGAGTTGGTGCCAGGCGACGCGTTCGTCGAGCAGATGCGTGCCCCGTTCATGGGCCTGGCGCAAGACACCGACGTGCTCAACCAAGTGTTGTCCGAAGTCGACACCGGTTGGGATGCAGCGACTCTGCGCCAACACGTCGAGCTGACACCCGGACCGGCGCCGCAGTTGCTCGTCTTCACGGTCACTGCTGGGTCGCCGGACCTGGCTCGACGCATCGTGGCATCGATGGTGGTCACCGTCACGCAGGCAGCGTTCGCCAACACCGCCAGGGACGTCTCTCGGCAGATCGAACAGGTGCAGGCGGCCATCGCCGCCGAACAGGCACGCAGCGGCCTGCTGGCGCCGGACGATCCGAGCCGGGCGGACTCCGATCAGCGGCTGGGGCAACTGCAGACTCAGCTGGCGACCCTGCAGAATTCGTCCGGCGACCAGTTGAGCATCTTGTCGACGCCCGAACAGGATCCGACTCCCATCTCACCACAGCCGGTGTCCGAGGCACTGGTCGCGGGCGTCGCGACGCTTATCGCCGCCGCCGAACTGATCGTATTGTGGCGCAGCCGGTTCGGCCGCAAACCCAACCGCGTGTGGGCACGTCGCGTGGCGCGCAAGTACCGGGCCGCCACCACCGGTCCGTTGGGCCCGGGTGAGCTCCCACCGCTGGTGTCGGCCTCGTTGGCGCAGAGTCAGCGGGCCGCCCATCCGGTGCTGGTGCTGTTGAGTGCGCACGCCGCGCTACCGAAATCCGCTGCACCACCGCGAGACGCGCTCAACGGTCACCGCCACTCACTGATCAAGGCCGAGCTGTCGGCACCCTGGTGGCGCAACGTCGACGCCGGGCAGCTGACATTCGCGGTCGTCGTCGTGTCGGTCAAGGACCCGGATCGCAAGGACGCCGAACAAGCGCTGTCCCAACTGGCCGAATTCGGCGTTCCGGCAGCTCTGGTGTTGCAGCAGGCCGGACGTGGTCGCGGCACAAGAGCACCGGACGAGCCGGCGTCGTCGCCCCCACCGCCCAGCGACCCACCGGCCGGTCACCCTGATCTGGAATCCACTGCAGCGCAACCAACCTCCCGGCATGGTCGCGGTGATGACCATGTCTGAGCGCATAGCGGTGGTGCACGAGCGGTTCACCGAGGTGGCCGGCTCCGAACATGTCGTGGAACAGTTGGCGATGCAATGGCCCGACGCCAAGGTGTACGCATCGATAGCGCGCCCGTCGGGTATCCCGCGCGGGCTTCCGACGCCACCGACCACCACGTGGCTCGAGAACCTGTACCGGGCCATGCGGGAGAAGTCCTATGCCCCCTTGATGCCGCTGATGCCTGCCGCGTTCCGGAACCTGCCGATCGGCCCCGTCGACGCGGTGATCGCCAGCCATCACGCCTTCGCGACCCAGGCGGCGTTCGCGACCGATGCGCCCGTGATCGCCTACGTGCACAGCCCGGCCCGGTGGGCCTGGGATCCGTCACTACGAGCCGGTGAGGGTGGCGGTGCCGTCGGCGCCGCCATCCTGACCGCACTGGCCGCCATCGCCCGGCGGTGTGAGATCTCCGCAGCAGGACGGATGCGGACTGTCGTGGCGAATTCGACTGCGGTGGCAGATCGTATCTCGCAGTGGTGGGGCCGCGACGACGCGGTGGTGGTGCATCCACCCGTCGATACCGACGGTTTCACCCCCGACCCCTCGGTGGCCCGCGAGGACTACTTCCTGCTCGCCGGCCGCCTGGTCCCCTACAAGCGGCCGGACCTGGCCGTGAAGGCCGCGGCAGCGGCAGATGTGCCACTGGTCGTGGCGGGCGACGGCCGGGCCATGAAGGAGTGCCGCGAGCTCGCCGGACCGCGGACAACGTTCCTGGGCAGGGTTTCTCACGAAGAGTTGCTACGCCTGCACCGGAG
>CAMFLL010000513.1 GCA_945957405.1 uncultured Mycolicibacterium sp.
CAGCGATGTCCCGGGACTTCAGTGTCAACGATGTCCCGAGACAACACACGGCGCCTGGCGCCGGTGAAACTCCACAAATCGCTCGTCAGCGGGCCTGCCAGACCGGGGCGCGTTTCTCGGCGAAAGCCCGCGGTCCCTCTTTGGCGTCCTCGGAGCGCAGCACCGTGCCGATCTCACGCATGGTGCGCCGCCAGCCGTCGGCCTCCGCCGGCAGCTGACCGTCGTCGACGCCGTAGGCCACCCGTTTGGATGCCTGCACCGCCAGCGGCGCGTTGACCGCGATGCGCTCGGCCAACGCCAGCGCCGCGGTCAGCGCCGTGCCGTCGGGCACCACCTGATTGATCAGCCCCCAGCGCAGGGCGTCGTCGGCCGACAGCGGCTCACCCGTGAACATGAGTTCCAGGCCCACCTTGCGCGGCAGTTGGTCGACGATGCGGAACACACCGCCGGCCGCGGCGATCAGGCCACGCTTGACCTCGGGCAACCCGAACACAGCCCGCTCCTCGGCCACCACCAGGTCACTGGCCAGCACCAGTTCGGTACCGCCGCCGAGGGCCGTGCCGTTGACCGCCGCGATGGTCGGCTTGTCGATGAAATGGCTGACATACCCGGCGAATCCCCATTCGGGATGCTCGGGGTGGAAGATGTTCTCGCGTCGCGCGATGGCCTTGAGGTCGGCGCCCGCGCAGAACGACTTGTCGCCGGATCCGGTGATCACCACCGCCCGGATCTCGGGATCGTCCTGCGCGTGCGCCAGCGCGTCACCGAGCGCCGTGCTGAGCGCCGCGTTGACCGCATTGCGGGCCTCGGGCCGGTTGAGCGTGATGACCATGACGTTGCCGCGCCGCTCCACCAGGGCGGCTGCCTCCGATGGCGAGGTCACAGCAGCTCGAGAATGGTGGCGTTGGCTTGGCCGCCGCCTTCACACATGGTCTGCAGGCCGTACTGAATCCCCTTGTCCCGCATGTGATACAGCATGGTCGTCATGATGCGGGCACCCGAACCGCCGAGAGGGTGACCCAGGGCGATGGCACCGCCGTTCGGATTGAGCTTCTTCTCATCGGCGCCGATGTCCTGCAGCCACGCCATCGGCACCGGCGCGAAGGCCTCGTTGACCTCGAAGACGCCGATCTCCTCGAGCGAGAGACCCGACCTCTTCAACACCTTCTGCGTCGCCGGGATGGGCGCGGTCAGCATGATGACCGGATCCGCACCCGCCAGCACCGCGGTATGCACCTTCGCAATGGGCTTGAGGCCCAACGATTTTGCCTTCTCCGCCGACATGAACAGCAGCGCCGCCGAACCGTCGGAGATCTGCGACGAGTTACCGGCGTGGATCACGCCGTCCTCCTTGAAGGCCGGTTTGAGTTTGGCCAGCCCCTCCACGGTGCCGCCGCGGCGGATGCCCTCGTCCTTGAGAACAGGGTTGCCTTCGTGATCCTTGATCGTGACGATCTGGTCATCGAATGCACCCGAATCCTGTGCGGCGGCTGCCTTCTCATGCGAACCCAGCGAGAACTGGTCCAGTGCCGTCCGGTCCAGGCCCCACTGCTCGGCGATCATCTCGGCGCCCCTGCCCTGATTGGGCGACTGGCCGTATCGATTGCGGAACGCGTCCGGGTAGGGGTGCCCACCATTGGCCAGCGACGACCGCATGGGCGTGCGCGACATGGACTCCACGCCTCCGGCGACCACCACGTCATAGTGCCCGGCCACCACCCCCGCGGCCGCGAAGTGCACCGACTGCTGACTGGATCCGCACTGGCGGTCCACCGTCACGCCGGGCACGGTCTCCGGCCAGCCGGCAGCCAGTACCGCGGTCCTGGCGATGTCGAGGGCCTGTTCTCCCGCCTGCATGACGCAACCCCAGATCACGTCGTCGACGATCGCGGGATCGACCCCGGCGCGCTCCACCAGGCCGCCCAGCACCTGTGCGGACAGCTCCGCCGGATGCACACCCGACAGGCCCCCGTTGCGCTTGCCGACCGGCGACCGGACGGCCTCGACGATCACGGCTTCAGCCACGACTCACTCCCTTCGATCGTTCAACTACTTGGTTGGTTTTTCTCCGTCGTTCATAACACCAGGGGACGAACCGGCGACGCACGGGGTCGGTAGCGTGGATGCGATGTCGCAGATCATCATCTTCGGCGGCCACGGCAAGGTCGCCCTTCATGCCGCCCGGATCCTCACTGCAGACGGTCACGAGGTCACCTCGGTGTTCCGCAATCCCGACCACAGCGACGACGTCGCCGCCACCGGCGCCAGACCCGTGGTGGCCGATATGGAGAACCTCGGCGTCGAGGAGTTGGCCCGGTTCATCGAAGGCCACGATGCGGTGGTGTTCTCTGCCGGTGCCGGCGGTGGCAATCCGGCCCGCACCTACGCCGTGGACCGCGATGCGGCGATCCGCGTCATCGACGCCGCCGGCCAGGCGAACGTGCCCCGGTTCGTCATGGTGTCCTACTACGGCGCGGGCACCGATCACGGTGTCGACGAGGACAACTCCTTCTATCACTACGCCCAGTCCAAGGCCGCCGCCGACGACCACCTGCGCGAGACCGACCTCGACTGGACCATCCTGGGGCCGGGTTCGCTGACGTTGGAACCGGCAACCGGCCGGATCACCGTGGGCGAAGCCGCCGCCGGCGGCAGTGTGTCGCGGGAGGACGTCGCGCAGGTGGTCGCGGCGGCGCTGGCCGACCCCGGCACCGCGCGGCGCACCATCGAGTTCAACACCGGTAACACCCCGATCGCCGACGCGATCGCCTGATTCCGCAATCGCCTCCCCGTGCCAGCCTGCTTTGGTAGAACAGGTTCCAGTTCCGATGCCATGCCAAGGGGAGCCGTCGATGAGTCAGTGGTCGCGCCGCGAGCTCGAAGAAGCCTTCGACCATCAGCAGCACATCGTCGAAGAGATCGGGCGAACCTGGGACTGGTCGCGGTACGCCGACATGTTCACCGAGGACGCCAGTTACGTCGAGCACGCCATGGGCAACCTGCAGGGCCGCGAATCCATCCGTAACTGGATTGTGCCGACCATGAACATGTTCCCCGGCCGCGAGATGCCGCTGTACCCGGTGTCATGGGCGTCGTATGACACCGAAAAGGGTTGGGTCATCGGCGAAATCATGAACCGGATGAGGGATCCCGGTGACGGCAGCATCCATCAGAGCCCGGTGATCACCGTGCTGCGGTACGCCGGCGACGGGCTGTGGAGCTACGAGGAGGACGCCTACAACCCGATGAACTTCCTGGTGATGGTGCAGGGTTACGTGCAACGCTGCGCCGAGCTGGGCACGCTGTCCGACGACGGCCGGGTGTTCGCGACCAACATGAGCTGGTCGCTGCCCTGAGGTTTCACTCAGACGTGGCGGTGGAGCTCATCACCCGCACCGGAACGGTGTCGTCCCACGGCTGACGTGTCACCATGTCGGCGACCTTGACCTCGCCGCTTTCGAATTCGCCTGTCGCGGCATCGACCAGTCGGTACTGCTGGGCCTGCCGGTGGATCGGTTGGGCGTCGAGCATCACGATGCGGACCTCGCCGGGCTCGAAATGGCAGCGCTGTTGCAGGGCGGCAACCAGTTGTTCGTTGCTCATGTGGCCATCGCCGAAATTCCAGCCGATGGCCGTTGAGACGATCCGTTCGCCGTCGGTCAGCGTGTAGTCGTCCTCGTTATGGCCTGCCATCGCGCGGTGCGCCAGCGTGAACAACGCCCGGCCGTGAGTGTTGAAGGCGCGGAACGCATATCCCATGTACATCGGGATCTGCGCGGCCTCCTTGCTACCGTAGAACTTCTCCAGCTGGGCCGCAGGCATGCTGGCGATCGCCACGATGTGCTCGGCGATCTTCGCGTCGGCCGAGGGTTTGATGCACCACAGCGAGGTGTCCCAGTTACCGGCGTAATAACGCATCCCCGGCAGGAAGGACACCTTGCGCGGGAACAGGTTTCCGACCACCACGGTGCCCGCGACCACCACGAACACACACGCAGGCAACGGCGTCGTCATATCGGTGACACCGATGCCGGCATGCCCGACGAACAGGGCCAGCACCGAGAACATCATGAACACGTTCCACTCGAGCGGCACACCCATCGGTATCGACGACAGGATGCCGAAGTGGAAACACAGCATCACGAATGCCGCGACCGCGGTCACCACGCCCCCGTGGGAGAAGAACAGCACCAGCGGCACCAGACCTTCGATGGTGGTGC
>CAMFLL010000514.1 GCA_945957405.1 uncultured Mycolicibacterium sp.
CTGGGCGTCATCGTGTGGTGGCTTCCAGGACGTGCTGCGGCGGGCGCGCCTTGGCATCGAGGGACCGATGAAGTGGACGTTTTCGGCGAAGCTGTTGCCGGCGATCTGAAACTCCCGCGGAATGAACACCAGCGACGGCGGTGCCGGCGCGTTATCGCGGCTCGGGCCGAAGGGAACCGCTAGACCGTAGGCGCTGAACCAGTCGGCCAGTTCGGCGAAGTAGTGCTGCATGGCGGGGTGATGCGGCGTGAATCCGTCGATCAAGTTTGAGGGTGGGAACACCTCGTTGGTGGCCAGGTTCGCGATCAACGAGACCGTTGACGCCGCGAACTGCTCGGCGAGGAATCCGCCGAGCGGGACACTGTCGATGCATACGACGTCGGGGGGATCGTCGGCGAGCGCGTCGAGCAGGCCGGGAGTGAGCGTGCGCGCGGCAGCCAGGAACCCGCGCAGGTCAGCGCTGAGAGCGTCAACGCTAAATCCTGATGCGGCCAGTGTGGTGGTGTCGGGTTCCCATCCAAGGTCGATGAACAATGCACCAGCTCGCACGATCTCCGCCTGCAGCGATGCGGCGCTGATGTAGGTGACACGGTGGTCGCGGTCGACGAGTTCCTCGACGAGGGGCAACGTCGGATAGACGTGGCCCGGCGCCGGTGGCGTCGTGAACAGAACATGCATCAGATGGCCGCCGTTTCCGCTAGATTTAGCTAGATATGTCTAGTCACCTTACAGAGTGAAGGATCGCGCGATGCCTGTCGCCACCGCCACCCGTATCGATCTGGCCGGCATGGTCGCCCTCGTCGTCCGGCTCGCAGGGCCGATCAATCAACTGATGGCCCGTGAACTCGGATTGCCCCTCAACGACTTGGCGGCGTTGCAACATCTCGTGGGACTACCGCCCGCGGGACCGGCCGAGCTGGGCCGGCGTTTGGGAATGTCGTCGGCCTCGGCCACGGTGCTGGCCGACCGACTCGAACGTGCCGGTTATGTCCGGCGTCATCGTGACCCTCACGATCGACGCCGAGTCATCCTTGAGGTCACCGACACGGCCGCCATGCGCGCCCAAACCGCCATCGGCCCACTCGTCGAGGCACTCAACTCAATCAGCGAGCGGCACGACGTGGCTGGTCAGCAGCAGATCAACACATACCTGGCCGCAGTGATCGACGCGATGGCCGAGTTCACCGGCGCTGATGACTCGGAACTCGCGAGTTGAGCTGTACGCGGCGATACGCCGCGATGCCCGCGCAGGCCTGTCCGGTCGAGAGATCCAACGCAAACACGGCGTCGGATGGCGCACTGTGCAATCCGCCCTCGCATCGGCCTGGCCCCAACAGCGCGCTGCCTATCCCACCAGAGCCTCCAAACTCGACGGGTTCAAACCCGCGATCGACGACATTCTGCGGTCCGATCTCAACGCGCCGCGCAAGCAACGCCACACCGTGACCCGCATCGTCGACCGCCTGCGCACTGAGTTCGGTATGGATGACGTGTCCTACCCCGTAGTGCGGGCGTACGTGGCCAAACGGCGACCCGAGATCAGCATTGAATGCGGCCGTGGCGCGCCTGGGGTGTTCGTTCCGCAAACCCATTTGCCCGGCCGCGAAGCCGAAGTCGACTTTGGTGAGATCGGCGTGCGGTTACGTGGCCAACTCACCACCTGCCACCTGTTCTCCCTCCGGATGTCGTACTCGGGCAAAGCGGTTCATCGTGCCTCTGCAACCGGAGGCCAGGAGGCGTTCTTCGAAGGCCACGTGCACGCGTTCCAGATTCTCGGCGGAGTGCCCGCTGGCAAGATCCGCTACGACAACCTCAAAGCCGCTGTGGCACAGGTAATCGGGTTCTCGCGCCAGCGCGTCGAAACAGACCGCTGGGTAGCGTTTCGCTCACACTTCGACATCGACGCCTTCTACTGCCAGCCAGGTATCACCGGCGCTCACGAGAAGGGCGGTGTGGAAGGCGACATCGGCCGGTTCCGCCGCAATCACCTCGTGCCGGTACCGGAAGTCGAGTCACTGCACGAACTCAACGAACTCATCGACGGCTACGACCAGGCCGACGATCGGCGTCGCATCGGCCACCGCGCCCACACCGTGGCCGAGTCCTTCAACGCCGAGCGTCAACTCCTCAAACCGCTCCCCGTAGAAACGTTCGAGACAGGACTCTGGGTGACACCGCGCGTGGACCGCTACTCCCAGATCACCGTCCGCGACTTCCCACCATCCGAACCCACTTCCCCGAAACCGCTGACACCGCCGCCCGCCAACAGCAGTCCTACCGCGCCTTCCTCGCCGAACTACTCCTGGCCGAATGTGACGACCGTGCCCGCCGACGCTCCGAACGCCGCATCCGCGCCGCGGCCTTCCCACGCGAAAAGTCCCTTCGCACTTTCGACTACACCGCAAACCCGAACGTCGACCCCGCCGTCATCAACACCCTGGCCACCGCAGACTGGGTACGCAAAGGCCAACCCCTCTGCCTTATCGGCGACTCCGGAACGGGCAAAAGCCACCTGCTCATCGCCCTGGGAACCGAAGCCGCCATGGCAGGATTCCGGGTGAAATACACCCTCGCCGCCAAACTGGTCAACGAACTCGTTGAAGCCGCCGACGAAATGACGCTCACCAAAACGATCGCCCGCTACGGGCGAGTCGATCTGCTCTGCATCGACGAACTCGGCTACATGGCCCTCGACAAGCGCGGCGCCGAACTGCTCTTCCAAGTTCTCACCGAACGCGAAGAAAAAGCATCCGTGGGCATCGCCAGCAACGAAGCGTTTAGCGGATGGACCAAGACCTTCACCGACCCACGACTCTGCGCAGCCATCGTCGACAGGCTCACCTTCGGCGGCAACATCATCGAAACCGGCACCGACTCCTACCGCCTCGCCCACACACTCCGCAGCCGCGACACCACCGACAAGTGACGTCAACATTCGCGAACACACCACACCCGAACCCGCCGAACCTGACGTCAACATTCACGAACAAACGACGTCCTCATCCACGACCAACGCCATGGCCGAGACAGAATCTGATCGACATCGTTTCTCGAGGCCCGAGACTTATTCGCCGGTGGTGGTCTAATCGCGGGTATGTCTGAGCTGGTTTTCGCAGATGTCTCGTCCGGCGCGCTGGAGGCTGGGCAGTCACGGTCGGTCAGCCCTCTGGCCCGCGCCATCCTGCCGCGACCGGGTGAGCCCCTCGGCTCTATATCGAGGAATCGGAGACCAACGCGCGACGGGCCCACGCGCCCACCCGTACGACGCTGGAGATCGGCGCGGAGTCCGAGGTCTCGTTCGCGACGTACTTCAACGCGTTCCCGGCCAGCTACTGGCGGCGCTGGTCGATCCTGGAGTCGGTCGTGCTGCGCGTCGAGTTGACCGGCAGGGCCCGCGTCGACGTCTACCGCTCCAAGTCCACCGGCGCCCGGATCACGGTGGGCGGCGCCCCGCTCGTCAGCGAATCCGATGATCAGCCGGCGGTGCTGGAGTTCGAGATCGAGCTGGCCCCGTTCGAGGACGGTGGCTGGATTTGGTTCGACATCACCACCGACGCGAAGTCCACGTTGCACCACGCGGGCTGGTACGCGCCGATCGCCGTGCCCGGCAGGGCGAACGTCGCGGTCGGCATCCCGACGTTCAACCGGCCGTGGGACGCTGTCAACGCGCTCGCCGCGCTGACCTCGGATCCGGCGGTCGACGAGGTGATCAGCGCGGTCATCGTCTCGGATCAGGGCACCAAGAAGGCCAAGGATCATCCCGGGTTCGAGGCCGCAGCGGCGTCTTTCCCACGCCGTCATTCCCCGTTGATCCACACGATCACGCTCCCGACGCTAGCGGGTCCACGACCCGCGTGAGTCCGCAGCTGTTGCTGAGGCGCGAGATGCCCACTGCCTCCAACTCGACACACCACTCCGAGCTCATGAGTCACACGAGTACCGTGAGTCACAATCGTACGCATGTTCGGCAGGAATGGTCGCCTGGTTCTGCACGCCTCCGCGACGGCCCCCCTTCCGAGGTGCCGAACCTCGCCTTCGGACATTCAAGTGATCACTGCGTCCAAAAGCGTTGCGGAACAGCGTATTTATACCTGTCTCTTATACACATCTGACGCTGCCGACGAAGAGGATAGTGG
>CAMFLL010000515.1 GCA_945957405.1 uncultured Mycolicibacterium sp.
CTCTTCGTCGGCAGCGTCAGATGTGTATAAGAGACAGGCATGGTGGCAAGTCGCCGACCGTGGTCGGACATCGTGGCGACGGTGGTCGCGGACAGTGGCGGCACGGCCAGTAGTGCGGCGTGGGGGCGCGGTCTGCGCACCACCCCGCAGCAGGCGGCATTGCTCAACGGCACGGCCGCCCACGGCATCGAGATGGATGACCGCCGCCCGTCGGTGCGGGTACATCCGGGCTCGGTCGCGGTGCCGGTGGCGCTTGCCGTGACCGAAAGCGTGAAGGCCGACGGCAGGGAACTCATCGCAGCCGTGGTGTCGGGGTACGAACTCGGTCTTCGGGTGGGGCATGCCGTACGCCTGCAGGCCGGCATCCATTCGGCGGGACACACCGGGGTCTGGACGTCGGTGGGTGCGGCCGGCCGCGGGCTGGCGCTCAGTCCTGACCACATGTGCAACGCATTGGGTATTGCCGGATCAATGGCGGCCGGCCTGGCCGAATTCACCCAGGACACGCACGGCACCATGGTCAAGCGGCTGCACGGCGGGATGTCCGCGCACAACGGGACGATGGCGGCGAGACTGGCAAAGGAGGGATTCACCGGTCCCGGCTCGGTCCTCGAAGGAATGAACGGCTATTGCCAGACGTACGCTCAGAGCCCGGACCGCATCCACCTCGAGCAGTTGGTGGACAACCTCGGCGTCGACTATTTCATCCGCAAACGCGAGGTCAAACCCTATGCGGCGTGGGGTGGTTCGCATACCACCATCGAGGCCGTCGGCGCGTTGATGGCCGAGCATGGAATCGGAGTCGGCGACATCGCGCGCATCATCATCGGGGGCGCCAATTACCTCATCAGCGAACACGAGGAACCCAGACCCCGATCGATGATGGCAGCTCAGTACAGTCTGCCGTTCGTCACGGCGATCGCCACGGTGCGGGGACCGCTGGCCCTGGTCGATCCGGACGATGTGTGGACCGAGGACCTGCTCGACGACGCGGACGTCCTGGCGGTCGCCGCCAAGGTCGAGTTCTATGTCGACGAGGAACTGGACGACATCTATGAGAACGGGGGTCATTACGGCGATGCCCGGGTGACCATCGAGACCTCAGCGGGCCAGCAGTTCACCAAACTGGTCAACGATTCGAAGGGCACGTCCAAGAATCCGATGACGCCCGCCGAGATCGAGGCGAAGTTCCGGCGGCTGTGCAGCCGCACCATCCCCGACACCCGCACTCAGCGGATTGTCGAGATGGTTGACCACCTCGAGGAGCTCGACGATGTGCGTCGGCTCGGCGATCTGGCTGCGGGTATCGATTAGGCACGCTCAAAGCCACTGAGCAACAACAGTTTCTGCCGCCATCGGGCACGGCTCCGGGCCGCCTGAAAAATGACGGCACAAGATAAATCCTTGACGTGATCTCCGTCACGGGTCTACGGTCCATCACGTATACGTCTGGATACGGAGGATTCAAAACACTCACACCGTGGTCGAAAGGACCGTATTGCATGCAAGTGGCGCCTGTTCAGGAAGGTCAACAGCACCCTTCGATACCCCTCACCGACGCACAAGGCGCCCTGCGCCTCGAGTCGATCGGCAAGTATTTCGAAGAAGGCGACCACTGGGCCGTACGCCACTTGGAACTGCAGGTCCAACCGGGTGAGTTCTTCGGGCTTCTAGGCCCGTCGGGCTGCGGAAAGACGACCACTCTCAACATGATCGCGGGCTTTGTCCAGCCGACCGAGGGAACGATCTCCTTCGGTGGCCGTGACGTCACCGCTGTGGCCGCGCACCGTCGCGGCGCAACCATGGTGTTCCAGGACTATGCGTTGTTTCCGCACCTGACTGCGCGGGAGAACGTCGCGTTCGGCATGAAGGTGCAAAAGGCATCGACGCAACACATCAAGGAACGAACGGACCAACTGCTTGGCATGGTCGACCTCGGCAAGGCGGCCGACAAGCTTCCCGGACAGCTCTCCGGCGGTCAGCAACAGCGCGTCGCGATCGCCCGCGCGCTTGCCGTCGATCCGTCGATCGTGCTGCTCGACGAGCCGCTGAGCAACCTCGACGCCCGCCTGCGAGCAGAAGTCCGTCTCGAACTCAAACAGCTGTTGCGTGCCGCCGGAGTCACCGTGATCTTGGTGACGCACGACCAGAGCGAAGCCTTCTCAGTGTGCGACCGGGTCGCCGTGATGTTCTCCGGGCGGGTCGCCTCGGTGGGTGCGCCGGATACCGTCTACCGGTTGCCACCAACGCGGGAGGTGGCGGAATTCGTCGGCGAGGCAAACTTCTTCGACGCCATCGTGACAGCGGTGGCCGGTAGCCGGGTTGCGACAGTGCAGATCACGGTTGCCGGCCGCACGCACGTCGTCAACGCCGAATTTGCCACCGGAACAGTGCAGCCGGGCGATGTCGGTCACGTGTTGTTCCGGCCTGAATCGTTGACAGTGGTCCCGGTCGATGACGAGCCGGAGTCCGACGAGATCATTGGCACTGTCATCGATGCCAGCTTCCTCGGCGAATTCGTCAGCTACGAATTGGACCTTGGGGGCCAGAGTGCCCGCGTGAAGCAGGTCTACGTTCGGCAGGTCCTCTCGCCCGGCGCCAGGGTCGCTCTGAGTTGGGCCGAGGACACCGCCATCTTCATTCCCGCCGAAATGCCAGGCTGACCCGGAGGAATACCGACTCACATCCTGCGCACTACTCCAAAAGCTCTGGAGGACAACGATGAGCAGACCGCGACTTTTCCGGTTGGCTCTGCTGAGCCTGCCAGCCGTGGTCTATCTGGGAATGCTGGTCGTTCCCATGATCATCCTCGGCAGGATGAGTCTGAACCAGTACACCCGGACGACCGGCATCAGGCCGGCGACCACGCTGGACAACTACAAGACCGCACTCACCGACAGCTTCTACGTCAGCACGTACTTGACGACGCTTCGCCTCGCTTTCATCACGGCCATTGTGTGCACAATCGTGGGTTGCGTTGTCGGGTACCTGGTTTGGCGTCTCGGCGGTAACTACCGGCGGATTGTCCTGACGTTGGTGCTGCTGCCGATGCTCATCTCGTCAGTGGTGCGCGGCTACGGTTTGGTCGGGTCCACCGGCCCGAAGGGTTTTCTCGACTGGGTCAGTACGTCGCTGGGCATGGGCTCCCTCGACATTTATGGTTCTGAGTTCGCCGTGATGATGGGTTTCACCAACGTCCTGATGGGGTTCTCGGTGCTGCTGGTTGTCACCAGTTTGGACAACATCGGCAGGTCGGTCATGCGGGCGGCGACGAACCTCGGCGCCACCGAATGGCAGCGCTTCCGAATGGTAGTGGCGCCCTTGTCCTATCACGGCATTCTCGGATCGATGCTGTTCGTGTTCGCACTGGCCGGCGCGGAGTACTCCATCCCGGCGATCCTGGGTGGGAGGCGAATCCTGACGACGTCGATCCTGATCTACCGTGAACAGGTCGTCACCTTCAATTGGCCGCTCGCGGCAGCCCTCTCGCTGACCCTGGTGGTCATCGTCATGTTTCTCATGCTGATGTATCAGGGCGTTCTGGCTCAGCGCGGCAGGATCTTCCGACGCAGGGCGCGGGAATCATGACGCGCGCACAGACGCCCTGGCGGAGAGGTGATCATGCTCAATGAAACCGTGACGGCGGCTCCACCCGCAGCGGCCCAGACCAGACCTGCGACCGACATTCCGCGCCGCATGCGTCCGGTGGCCTATCTGTTCGCCGCATGTGTGGGCGTCTTCGTGCTGGTACCGCTGCTGGTGATCGTCACCTCGTCGTTCAACACTGTCGGCTTCTGGCAGTTTCCGCCGACCGGGGTGACGTTGCGCTGGTATCGCCAATTGTTCAACGACCCGGAGTTCATCCGGTCTTTCGAGACCAGCTTCGCCACCGCTTTTGCGGTCACCGTGATGGCGGCGGTACTGGGTGTGCTCGCGGCGGTCGGCATCACTCGGGGCCGCAAGGGTCCGTCGAACACGTTAGGCACCATCGCGCTGCTGCCGTTGCTGTTTCCGCACGTGGTCTTGGGTGTGGCGATCCTGACGCTCTACCTCGAGCTCGGTGCACGCATCACCATCCTGACACTTGCTCTGGCCCAATTGATTCCGGC
>CAMFLL010000516.1 GCA_945957405.1 uncultured Mycolicibacterium sp.
TCGGCCGGTCGACCCAGCTCATCAGGTCGCGCAGCTTCTTGCCGGTGACCTCGATCGGATGCTCGGCGTTCTGCTTGCGCAGCCCTTCGAGTTCCTTGTTGCCGCCGTCGACGTTGGCGACGAGGCGCTTGACGAAGGTGCCGTCCTGGATGTCCTTGAGGATGCCGCGCATGCGCTCCTTGGTGCCCTCGTCGATGACGCGGGGACCGGAAATATAACCACCGAACTCCGCGGTGTCCGACACCGAGTAGTTCATCCGGGCGATACCACCCTCGTACATCAGATCGACGATCAGCTTGAGCTCGTGCAGCACCTCGAAGTACGCCATCTCCGGGGCATAACCAGCCTCGACCATGATGTCGAAGCCGGCCTTGACCAATTCCTCGGTGCCGCCGCACAACACGGCCTGCTCACCGAACAGGTCGGTCTCGGTCTCTTCCTTGAAGTCGGTCTTGATGACGCCGGCCCGCGTGCCACCGATGCCCTTGGCGTAGGACAGCGCCAACGCCTGACCCTCACCCTTGGGATCCTGGTCGACGGCGATCAGGCACGGCACACCCTTGCCGTCGACGAACTGGCGGCGCACCAGGTGGCCCGGGCCCTTCGGCGCGACCATGCCGACGGTGACGTTGGCCGGCGGCTTGATCAGTCCGAAGTGGATGTTCAGGCCGTGCCCGAAGAACAGCGCGTTGCCGTCCTCGAGGTGGGGCTCGATCTCGTTCTTGAAGATGTCGGCCTGCGCGGTGTCCGGCGCCAGCAGCATGATCACGTCGGCCCACTTGGCGACCTCGGCCGGGGTGTCGACGCCGAGTCCCTGCTCCTCGACCTTCTCGCGCGACTTCGATCCCTCGCGCAGGCCCACCTTCACGTCCACACCGGAATCGCGCAGGCTCAGCGAATGCGCGTGCCCCTGGCTTCCGTAGCCGATCACGCCGACCTTGCGTCCCTGGATGATCGACAGGTCTGCGTCGTCGTCGTAGAACATCTCAACTGCCACTGAACTCTTCTTCCTTTGCTGTACTTGCTACTTCAGATTTACTTCGAGGTGCCGATACCGCGCGGACCGCGGGCCAGCGACACCACACCGGACTGCACGATCTCGCGGATACCGTAGGGCTCGAGCACCCGCAGGAAAGCGTTGAGCTTCTCCTGGGTGCCCGTCGCCTCGATCGTCAGCGACTCCGTCGAGACGTCAACGACCTTGGCGCGGAACAGGTTCACGGCCTCGATGACCTGACTGCGGGTGCCCGCGTCGGCCCGCACCTTGATCAGCGCGATCTCACGGGAGACCGAGTTCTCACCGTCCTGTTCGACGATCTTGATCACGTTCACCAGCTTGTTGAGCTGTTTGGTGATCTGTTCGAGCGGAAAGTCCTCGACCGACACGACGATCGTCATGCGGGACATGTTCTTCTGCTCGGTGGCACCGACAGCCAGCGACTCGATGTTGAACCCGCGGCGGGAGAAGAGCGCCGCCACCCGCGCGAGCACACCGGGCTTGTCCTCGACGAGGACCGACAGTGTGTGAGTGGTGATCGTCATCAGACCTGCTCCTCGTTGTCGAACAGCGGACGGATGTCGCGGGCCGCCATGATCTGGTCGTTGCTGGTGCCCGCCGCGACCATCGGCCACACCTGGGCGTCGGCGCCCACCACGAAATCGATCACCACCGGCCGGTCGTTGATGGCACGCGCCTGATTGATCACGTCCTCGACGTCTTCCTCACGCTCGCACCGCAACCCGACACAACCCAGCGCCTCCGCCAGTTTCACGAAATCCGGGATCCGCTGGCTGTGGGTCGACAGATCGGTCTGGCTGTAACGCTTTTCGTAGAACAGGGTCTGCCACTGCCGCACCATGCCCAGGTTGCCGTTGTTGATCAACGCGACCTTGATCGGCGCACCCTCGATGGCGCACGTCGCCAGTTCCTGGTTGGTCATCTGGAAGCAGCCGTCACCGTCGATGGCCCACACCTCGGCCTCGGGGCGGCCCATCTTGGCGCCCATCGCCGCCGGGACGGCGTAACCCATGGTGCCCAGACCGCCCGAGTTCAGCCACGTGCGCGGCTTCTCGTACTTGACGAACTGCGCGGCCCACATCTGGTGCTGGCCGACACCCGCCACGTAGACGGCGTCCGGACCGGCGATCTCCCCGAGCTTCTCGATGACCAACTCCGGGCTGAGGCTGCCGTCGCTCTGCGGGCCGTAGCTCAGTGGGTAGGTCGAACGGACGCCGGACAGGTACTCCCACCAGTTGTCCAGTTTGAGATTGCCGGGCACCTCGTCGCGGCGCAGCGCCTCGATGAGGTCGACGATCACAGCCTTGACGTCACCGACGATCGGGACGTCGGCGTTGCGGTTCTTGCCGATCTCCGCCGGGTCGATGTCGGCGTGGATCACCTTGGCGTCCGGAGCGAAGCTGCTCAGCTGCCCGGTCACCCGGTCGTCGAACCGCGTGCCCAGCGCGATCAGCAGATCGCTGCGCTGCAACGCGGCGACCGCGGCCACGGTGCCGTGCATGCCGGGCATACCGAGGTGCTGCGGATGGCTGTCCGGGAACGCGCCCCTGGCCATCAACGTGGTCACCACCGGGATGCCGGTCAGTTCGGCGAGCAGCAGCAGTTCATCCGACGCGTCACCGCGGATCACACCACCGCCGACGTACAGCACCGGCTTGCGTGACGCGGCGATCAGCTTGGCCGCCTCGCGGATCTGGCGGCTGTGGGGTTTGGTGTTGGGCTTGTAACCCGGCAGATCCATCACGGGCGGCCAGCTGAAGGTGCACTCCGCCTGCAGCACATCCTTGGGGATGTCGACGAGCACCGCTCCGGGGCGCCCCGACTCGGCGATGTGGAAGGCCTCGGCGATCGCCTGCGGGATCTCGTCACCGTTGCGCACCAGGAAGTTGTGCTTGGTGATGGGCATCGTGATACCCGAGATGTCGGCTTCCTGGAAGGCGTCGGTGCCGATCAGCCCGCGGCCGACCTGACCGGTGATGGCCACCACCGGGATCGAGTCCATCTGCGCATCGGCCAACGGGGTGACGAGGTTGGTCGCACCCGGGCCGGACGTGGCCATCATGACGCCGACCTTGCCGGTGGCGTGCGCATAACCGCTGGCTGCATGGCCCGCGCCCTGTTCGTGGCGAACCAGCACGTGACGCAGCTTCTTCGAGTCGAAGAGCGGGTCGTACACCGGCAGGACCGCCCCACCCGGAATGCCGAAGATCGTGTCGACGCCCAGTTCCTCGAGCGACCGGACTACCGCCTGCGCCCCGGTGAGCCGCTGGGGTGCCACCCGGTTGGGTGCGCCTGCGGTGGGCTTGCCGTTCGCCGGCTTGGGTGCCGCCGTCTGGTCGGGTGGTCGCTGGGTGGGTGCGCTCACGATGTCTCTCGTCTCGGTGTTTGGTTGTGGGCGGTGTTCGGTTGTGAACCTTGTGGGCAACAAAAAACCCCCGTCAGCTGCTGCTGCACGAGGGTTGCGCGTTGATGCTTGTAGGCAGTAGCCCAATAGTGGCTACGCGGCACCAACGCGCCGACAAATTACTACGAGCATCCCGCGGGTGGTCATGGCCCCGACGGTAGTCTCCCCACCGGGAATGCGTCAAATTGCCTGACCTGCACGGGAGCGCCTGCACGGGGGTCAGGCAAGATGAGGTGTGGCTGATTCAGTGACTGATGGCGGATCGGGTCCCGAGCAGCCGGCCGACCCGATGGTCTTCAAAATTTCGCCGATGGCCCATTTTGCCGTTCTTTTCCTGGCCCTCGGGCTGCTCGCGCTGGTGATGACATTGCCGTGGACGGCACCGGTGCTGGTGATACCGATGGTGCTCTCGCTGCTGGTGGTCCGATTGCGTACTACCGCCGATGGAAAGACCGTCACCGTTCGCAACCTGCTCGACAGCAAGACCGTCGACTGGTCGGACATCGCGGGCTTGCGCTTCGAGAAGACGCGCTGGGCCCGCGCCGACCTCACCTCGGGTGAGCAGCTGCGGCTTCCCGCGGTGACGTTCGCGATGCTGCCCCTGTTGGCCGAAGTGTCGGGCGGCAGGGTGCCCAACCCGTACGGCTGAGTCCTAGG
>CAMFLL010000517.1 GCA_945957405.1 uncultured Mycolicibacterium sp.
CCCCCCACTATCCTCTTCGTCGGCAGCGTCAGATGTGTATAAGAGACAGGAAGTTCTCGGCGTACTCGGCGTTGGCATAGAGTGCCGGGCTGCCCTGCAGTCCGGTCAGCAGCCGCAGCCCGCGCCACCTATCCCGTTCGGCGACAAGCTGTTCCACCAGTGTCTGCGGCTCGCCGCAGGCGCTTCCGATGAACACCGTGTCCGTGTCGGAGATCAGGTCCAGCCAGCCCAGGGGGTTGGATTCCGGTACGGAGGACACAGAAATGCTCACCGGAGCATCAGCCGACCCTCGTCGCCCCGCCGTTGACGCTGATGATCTGCCCAGTCACATGGGAAGCGTCGAGCGCCAGGAAGACTATCGTCGCCGCGACGTCCTCGGGTTCACCGAACCGGCCCATCGGGATGATACGCACCCGCTTGGCCAGATCCTCTGGGGTGAACAGTGATTCGAGCAGCGGGGTGCGCGTCGAACCCGGCGATACGATGTTGACCCGCACACCGCTGCGCGCGATCTCGGTCGCGAGCGATTTCGAGAAGGCGACCACGGCCGCCTTGGCGCCGGCGTACACCGCCTCATCGGACACCCCGACCCGCGCTGCGTCCGACGCCAGGTTCACGATCCCGCTGCCTTCAGGCATATCGCCGGCGAAGGCGAAGCACGTGTTGAGCACGGCCGTGTAGTTGATGTCGACGATCTTGGGCCAGTCGGCCGGATCCTGTTTGAGGAATTTCTCGTGTGGCGTCCAGCCGGCGTTGTTGACCAGGACGCGCACCTCGCCCAGTTTCGACGTGATCTCGGCGTGGGCGCCGCGCACGGCCTCGAGGCTGGTGAGATCGCAGCGGAAGTACTGCGCCTCGTGTCCGGCCGCGACGATGTCGGCCGCCGTCTGCTTGCCGGCGTCATCGTTGATGTCGAGGATCGCCACGATCAGACCGCGTTCGGCGAGCCTGCGGGACACCGCCGCACCGATTCCCTGCGCGCCGCCGGTGACGACCGCTACTCCGTGAGCCATCTGTGTTACCTGCCTTCGAATTTCGGGGTGCGCTTTTCCAGGATCGAGCTCATGCCCTCTTTGCGGTCTTCGGTGGTGAAGGCGAGCGCGGTCAGGAGGCCCTCGAACTGCAGTGCCGCGGGCAGGTCCATCTCGGTTCCGGTGTTGACGGCGACCTTCGCCAGCCAGACGGCCATCGGTGCCGAGCCGGAGATGCCGTGCACCCAGTTGACCGCGGCCTTGACGCTGGCCCCCTCGGGGACGAGTTCGTCGAGCATTCCGATGGCCTTCGCCTCGGCAGCGTCGAACACGCGGCCCGTCATCAGGATGTCCTTGGCGACGCTGGGTCCGACGACGCGCGGAAGGCGTTGTGTACCACCCAGTCCGGCGACCGATCCGATCCGGGCACTGCTCACCGAGAACGTGGCCTCCTCGGAGCCGATCCGGCGGTCACAGGCCAGCGCCAACTCGACTCCGCCGGTGTAGCAGAAGCCGTGGATGGCGGCGACCACCGGCTTGGAGCAGTCCTCGATGGCATTCGTCAGGCGCCGGAGCCTGTTGACGTACCGCAGCGCGGCCGGTGCGCCCTTGGCCTGCAGCGCCTCGTTCAGGTCGGCACCCGCCGAGAACGCACGCCCGGCACCGGCGATCACCACGCCGCGCACCTCGTCGTCGACGTCGAGCTGATCCAGCGCCGCCACGACATCATCGATGAGCTCGGTGCTCAGAGCATTGAGCCGGTCGGGCCTTTGCAACTCCACGACCGCGGCACTCCCCTCTCGGGTGACCGACAACCACCGGAACGACATGTCGTTTCCTTCCTGCTGACCTCGGTTCGGACGATAGAGCCGAGTCGTTGTGTGCGAGCGCGCCTGAACAAATGCAATTACGGAAGTTTCTGTGAGCAGAAGTCCACTCTCGTATCCCGCCGTATACTGAAGATAGTGCCGGTCCGAGACACCGGGTGTCAACTACATCTCCAGACCCGCGGGAGCGAATTTTTTCCATGAACATTTCGATGGACGCCATCACCGCCGCTTTGACCGGCTACACGACCGATCTCGACGTCTCCAGACTGACGGCGGCCGACCGGGCCGCGGTGAGTCACCGCCTGATCGACAGCGTCGCGTGCGTGTACGGCGGGATCGACGGCCCGCCGGTGGCGGCGCTGCGCCGCGTCGCCGAGGCACGACCCCTGCCGGGCGGTTGCACCGTGTGGGGATCGGCGCTGCGCAGCACGCCCGAGGTGGCAGCGCTGGCCAATGGCACAGCCCTGCGCTTCCTGGATTACAACGACTACATCGTGGGCGGTCACCCCAGTGACGTCATCCCCGCCCTGGTCGCAGCATGCGAATGGGCCGATGCGTCGGTGGCCGATCTGGTGGCGGCCGTGACAGTGGCCTACGAGGTCTTCGGCGAACTGGGCCGCATGCTGATCCGGTATCGCGGCTGGGACCAGAGCACCACGGCCGGGCTGGCCACGGTGTGTGGCGCCGCGCGGGTGCTCGGGCTGACGGCCGACGAGGTGGCCAGCGGCATCGGGATGGCCGCGACCGGCATCATCGTCACCGGCAAGGCGCGGCGCGGCAAGCTCTCCATGTGGAAGGGGGTGGCCGGCCCGTACGCCGCCCAGGCGGGACTGCTGGCCGCGCAGATGGCCGCGGCGGGCGTGACGGCGCCGCATGACGCGTTCGACGGCGAGTTCGGATTCCTCGAGCAGATCTCGGGCGATTTCGCCGTGGAACGCCTTGACCCGCAGGACACTCCCCATCATCTGCACAAGGCGGCCGAGAAGCACTGGCCCGTGCACTTCGACCTGCAACCCGCGGTGTGGCTGGGCGCCCAGATTCGTGATGCGTTGCCGCACAGCGATATCGACGCGATCCGGGTGCAGTCCTCCGAGTGGACGTTCAAAGGGACGGCCTCGGATCCGGCACAGTGGGCGCCGGCCAACCGCGAGACGGCGGATCACAGCCTGCCCTATATCTTCGCCGTTGCGCTCACCCGCGGCGCCATCGGGCATGAGGATTTCTCGGCCGCCGAGATCGGCGGCGGCGACCATCTCAGATGGCTGGACAAGATCTCCGTGGAACCCGCCGAGGACATCACGGCCGTCTCGCTGGAGTACTGCATGATGCGGGCCGCGGTCACCCGCACGGACGGCACGGTCGTCGACTTCGTCGTATCGGAGCCCAGGTCGAAGCAGATGACCGACACCGAACGCCTCGACAAGTGGGAGCGCCTCACCGCGGACAGCCGCATGGCGGCCGGCGCTCCTGGACTGTTGGCGGCCCTGACGCGCCTCGATGATCGGCAGAAGGTGCGCGATCTCGTGGCGCCCCTGAGCGCGCAGTGACCGTTGACACATGACAACCTAGACGGTACACAGATGTGTACATATATGTATAGCCGGTAGACAAACACAGTATGAGGACGTGACGTGGCAGATAGCGCAGACGCAGGCCCGACCACGACGCTGGCCACCTTCGCCGCCGAACTCCGATTCGAGGACATCCCCGCCGACGTGATCGCACACGCTCAGCTGTGCGTGCTCGACGCGCTGGGATGCGGGTTGTTCGCGTCGTCGCTGCCGTGGTGCCGCATCGTCAACGAACTCGCGGTGGAGCGCTGCGCGCCGGGCACGTCGACCGTATGGGGTACCGCACTGACGGTGTGCTCCGACGGCGCGGCCCTGGCCAACGGCACCTCAGGCCACGGTTTCGAGCTCGACGACATCCACCCCGGCGGTATGCATCCGGGACCGCTTGCCGTGTCGGCGGCCCTCGCCCTCGCCGAGGAACTCGATCTCTCCGGGCGCGACGTGCTGACAGCCGTGGTGGCCGGTTACGAGGTCGGGTGTCGCGTGGCGCTGGCCGTGCTGAAGGGCCACGCCCGGGCCGGATTCCACGCCCAGGGCACCGTCGGGGCCTTTGTGGCCGCGGCGACCGCGGGCAACATCCTGCGCCTCGACGCCGGCCAGATGCGTGATGCGCTGGGCATCGTCGGCAGTATGGCGGCCGGCCTGCTGGTCGCCCAGCAGGGCGGGATGACCAAACGCCTGCATTCGGGCCGCGCGGCGCAGAAC
>CAMFLL010000518.1 GCA_945957405.1 uncultured Mycolicibacterium sp.
CCGACCCGGTCAAGGTCACCCGCTCGGCGCTGCAGAACGCGGCGTCCATCGCGGCGCTGTTCCTCACCACCGAGGCCGTCGTCGCCGACAAGCCGGAGAAGGCCGCCGCACCTGCGGGCGACCCGACCGGTGGTATGGGCGGTATGGACTTCTGAGTCCGACTCCTTTCACGGAAAGGCCCGGTCCCCTTGGGGGCCGGGCTTTTTCGTATGCGCCTGACGGCACGCTCGGCGGGGTAGGGCGGCACGGGGTCAGGCGGTCCCTGGCAGGATCGCGGTCGTGACTGCCACCGAGCGGCCCATGCCGCCCCTGAATGCCGACGAACGCACCACGCTGGAAGCGTGGCTGGACTTCTACCGCGCCACGATCGCGCAGAAGTGTGACGGTCTCGGTGACGCCGAACTGCGGGCGGCCGCGGTGCCGCCGTCGGCGCTGACGTTGCTCGGCCTGGTGCAGCACATGGCCGAGGTCGAACGCAATTGGTTCCGCAGGGTGCTCACCGGCGAGGCCGCGCCGCCCATCTACGACCCGGGCGCAGATACGTCAGGACACGACGGCGGATTCGACGTCACTGAGCAGTCGACATACCAAGCGGCAGTGGAGGTTTGGCAGCGCGAGATTGCCATCGGCCGATCCAACTGCGCGTCGCGCCGGCTGGACGACACCAGCCCGTTCATGGGTGCCGAGGTCAGTCTGCGCTGGATCTACATCCACATGATCGCCGAGTACGCACGGCACTGCGGTCAGGCCGACCTGATCCGCGAACGCGTCGACGGTGCCACCGGCGTCTAGCTTTCGCGTTGGCACTGCAGAGCCCGGTCCTTGTGTGGGCCGGGCTTTTTCGCGCACCCGGACAGATATGTCTCCAACCGTTGACATAAGTCATCAATTGATGACATGATCACGGGCATTGGTCGATACTTCGCCTGCGACGTCCCGCCGCAGACCACATCCGAGGGGGCCTCATGGATACTTCCGTACGTCCGTCAACCAGGATCGCGGCCGCCTTGATGGCGGCCGGCGTGATATCGGCCGCGACCGTCGTCGGCACGGCCGAACCGCACGCAATGCCGATGGTCAGCGCCGACGTCGTGACCACGTCGCGGGTCACCGACACCTTGTACGGGCTCGGCCAGGGCGTCGGCGTGCTGACAAGCACCGTCGGTATCCACGTCGACGCCGTGATATCGCTGCCGTTCGAAGCCACGCTCGCCCTGGTGGCGGCGGCACAACACCCGGAGCTGGCCGCCAATGTTGCGAGCTACCTGGTACAGCGCTTCGTGAATCCGGCTGTCGGAGAACCGATCGACGCCTACCCGTGGGAATTCCGGGAGGTGATCGCCGTACTCGCTGGGTTGTTGCCATATCCGCTGGGGCCCAGCGCCTCCGACCCCGGGTTCGTCCTCACCGCATCGCAGGCGGTCGCCGATGCGTTCGACGGTGTGCTGAGCCGTCTCGCCGATCCGTTCCCCGGCTTGGCCGCGGTCGACGATGTCGAGCACGACACGGCCCTGGGGCGGACCGTTGTCGCGGGTCAGCTCGCCGTTCGTGCGCCGCTGTACATGGCGTGGAACACCGTGAACTACCTCGGCATGCTGCCGGCGTACCTGGCAGCGACTCTCGAATCGGCCGTGGAGACCCCGGATGAGATCCCCGGGCTGGTCAGCAATCTGGCGTACGGGCTGCTGTCGCCCGATCCCGAGGTCGGGCTGGTGGGCAAGCTGCTCGACAATGCCGCAGATCCGTTGACCTGGCTCCCCGGGCCGATTGGTTACCACTCGGACGCGAAACCGGGTGCGGCGAACCAGATTCGCGATGGCGTCGCCGACGCGATCGACGGCAAGCTGTCGGCGCTGCCCGAACCGGTCCGGCCGTCGGTTCTACCGCCGGCCACCGAAGATCAATTGGCACACAGCATGTCCGCGAGGCGAAACGCCTACAAGCCGGTGGAGAAGGCAGCCGAGTCCGACGAACCGGATGTCCCGGACACCGCCACGCGCCCAGACCGCAAGCATCGTTTCGCAAAGGAGCTCGGCTCGGTGAAGCGGGATCGTAAGACGTCCATCGAGGCCAAGGTGACCCGGGCGGTGACGCGACACGGCCTGACCAAGCCGGACAAGGCCGATCGGGACAAGTCGGGCTCCTCGGACGCCGCCTAGGTCAGCGCCACTAAAGCTCTTGCAGCGGTTGCGGTTTCAGCATGAGGGTCGCAATGACGCTGATGATCGCCGTGGCCACCAGGTAGCCGCACGCGATCCACGGTGACCCGCCCGCGGCGCCGATCAGCGCCGTGAGGATCAACGGTGTCAGGCCCGAGGCGTACACCCCCGACAACTGGTACACGGTGGACAACCCGGTGTAGCGGATCCGGGCGGGGAACAGCGATGCGTACAACGTGCCCTGCGCACCGTAGAAGAACGCGTGGATCACGCCGAACACCACGAGCATGCCCAGCGTGTACAGCGCCAGGTTCTTGGTGCCGAACAGTGCGAACACCGGGAACACCGCGGCGCCGTAGGCCGCGATACCGATGGCATAGATCCGTTTGGCGCCGAATGTGTCGGCCAGCAGGCCCGACACCGGTAACAGCACTGCCATCAGCAGGGCCGCCACAGTCACGGCGATCAGCACCGGCACCTTCGCCAGGCCGAGCGTCCCGGTGGCATAGGCGATCGCGAAGACACCCCACGTGTTGAACGCCGCGCCCTCACCCCACCGCGACAGCATGCCCAGCACGGTCGAGCGCAATACCGGCGGACGGAACACCTCGCGCAGCGGCACCGCGGAACGGTCGCCGCTGTCGCGCACCTTCTCGAACGCCGGTGTCTCGGTGGCCCGCCATCGCACCACCACACCGAAGATCACCAGCACGATGCTCAGCAGGAAGGCGATCCGCCAGCCGTACGCGAGGAATGCCTCGTCGGGCAGGACGACCTGCAGCAGCGCGAACACGCCGGTGCCCAGCGCGAGGCCCAACGCCAGCCCGACCTGCGGGATGCTGCCGAACAGGCCGCGCCGGTGCGCCGGACTGTGTTCGACCGCCAGCAGCACCGCGCCCGCCCACTCGCCGCCGAGCGCGAATCCCTGTACGACACGCAGCAGCAGCAACAGGATCGGGGCCAGCACGCCGATCTGCGCGGCGGTGGGTAGCACGCCCATCAGCGCGGTGGCCCCGCCCATCAGCAGCATGGTCAGCGCCAGGGTCTTCTTGCGGCCGATGCGGTCACCGACGTGGCCGAACACGAAACCGCCGATCGGGCGCACCACGAAACCGACCGCGAAGGTCGCAAACGACAGCAGCGTGCCGACGAAAGTCGTCTGATCAGGAAAGAACGCGTGGTTGAAGACCAGGCTCGCCGCGGTGGCGTAGAGGAAGAAGTCGTACCACTCGATCGTCGTGCCGACCAGGCTTGCCCACAAGGCGGTGCGGGCCGCGGGCGAGATCGTCGGTGGGCCCGTGTCGACGGGCGGGTTGGTGACAGTCACGTGGATCAACGAAAACCGCTGGCACGCATTCTGCCCAGGGTTGCGCGCTTGATGATCGCAATATCAGCCTTCGAGGGGCACGCAATCGTGTCCGCAACCTGAATGGGTTGCCGGTGTGTGCGGGGTGGCCGGTCGGTGCAGGACGGCATGACTGGGGATCACTCGCATGCCGTTTTCGGTGGGCTCACCACGGCCGTCGACGATCAGCGAATAGCCGCCCGCGTCGTGCGGCGGCCACAGCACTGTGACATCGGCATGTGTCTCGACGTTGCGGCGGGTGGTCTTTCCGGGTTCCCCGATGTCGAGTACACCGTCGATGAGCACCGGAACCACAGCGATGGTGTGGGCGTGATGGTCGTCGCTGACGGTGATCAGATACCCGAACGAGTAGTCCGCCATTGCGTCGGCGAGTTGGTCGAGGTCGACTTTGACGCTCATGGACTGAGTTTAGGTCGGCGACGATGCCGGGTGAGGGACGAGGCCGGAGGCCTACTTCGCGCCGAAGTGTTGACGACGTCTGGTCGCTGGCCGGTGGGGCCTAGTTCATGGCCGGTGGAGGTTGGGGTTGGAAAGGGTTGTACCACCAC
>CAMFLL010000519.1 GCA_945957405.1 uncultured Mycolicibacterium sp.
GCCAGTTCTCTGTCCAGCTACCGACTGCCGGTTTGGGGAAGTGGGCCATCTGTCTACCTGTTCTCGTGGGGTTGTCCGGGGGGTACCTGAGCTGATGGGGGCGGAGGCAGTGTCACGTGTCCTCCCTCTCGCTGCCGAGAATCATATTCTCGTATCCGGATAACAGATTTCCACGATCTCTCGATTTGGTCAACGTGCCCGTCGTGCCGCGCAGGTCGGTCTAGCCTCGTGAAAGGCGGGTGACCAGCGTCGATGCGATGACTGGGCGATGCGAAGCGGACCTTGAATGTTGATTCTCGTCCTGCGAGAAGCTAGTTTCCTTATGGGAGAATGCGGTCGCGGCCGTCGACCCGGTCGCGTGCCCATGCCCACGAGAGGACTCTCAAGTCATGCACAAGGACGACATGATTCTGATCAGCGTGGATGATCACATCATCGAGCCGCCGGACATGTTCAAGAATCACCTACCGGCGAAGTACGTCGATGAGGCGCCGCGCCTGGTGCACAACGCCGACGGCAGTGACACCTGGCAGTTCCGGGATGTGGTGATCCCGAATGTCGCACTCAACGCAGTGGCGGGCCGGCCCAAGGAGGAGTACGGACTCGAGCCGCAGGGCCTCGACGAGATCCGCAAGGGATGCTACGACGCCGCGGAGCGGGTCAAGGACATGAACGCCGGTGGTGTGTTGGCCACCATGAACTTCCCGTCGTTCCCGGGCTTCGCGGCCCGGTTGTTCGCCACCGAGGACAGTGAGTTCTCGATGGCGTTGGTATCCGCCTACAACGACTGGCACATCGATGAATGGTGCGGTAGCCACCCCGGACGGTTCATCCCCATGGCGCTGCCGGCGATCTGGGATCCCGAGTTGTGCGCCAAGGAGATCCGGCGGGTCAGCGAGAAAGGGGTGCACTCCCTGACATTCACCGAGAACCCCTCGACGCTGGGCTACCCGTCGTTCCACGACCTGGCGTACTGGAAGCCGATGTGGGATGCCCTGGTGGACACCGAGACCGTGATGAACGTGCACATCGGGTCCTCCGGCAAGTTGGCGATCACCGCGCCGGATGCGCCGATGGATGTGATGATCACCCTGCAGCCGATGAACATCGTGCAGGCGGCGGCCGATCTGTTGTGGTCGGCTCCCATCAAGGCGTACCCGGGCCTCAAAATCGCGTTGAGTGAGGGTGGGACGGGCTGGATCCCGTACTTCCTGGACCGGGTGGACCGCACCTACGAGATGCATTCGACGTGGACGCACCAGGATTTCGGCGACAAGCTGCCGTCCGAGGTGTTCCGGGACCATTTCATGACGTGCTTCATCTCGGATCCGGTCGGGGTGAAGAACCGGCACCTGATCGGGATCGACAACATCTGCTGGGAAATGGACTACCCGCACAGCGATTCGATGTGGCCCGGTGCGCCCGAGGAGCTGTCGGCGGTGTTCGACACCTACGACGTTCCCGACGACGAGATCAACAAGATCACCCACGAGAACGCCATGCGGCTCTATCACTTCGATCCGTTCGTCCACATCCCGCGGGAACAGGCCGACGTCGGCGCGCTGCGGAAGGCGGCCGAGGGACACGACGTCTCGATTCGCGCCCTGTCCCATCACCGCGACGGTGAGAAGACGAGCTTCGGCGATTTCGCGGCCAAGGCAACGGAGATCGCGGGCACCCGTTGAGGAGAGACGCATGTCAGGCGGAATGAGTTTCGCGCTGACCGACGATCAGCAGTTGATCCGCAAGTCGGTTGCCGAACTGGCGTCGAAGTTCGACGATCACTACTGGATGCAGAAGGATCAGGCGCACGAGTTTCCGCAGGAGTTCTACGACGCGATCGCCAAGGGCGGCTGGCTGGGCATGACCATCCCCGAGGCGTACGGTGGCCACGGTCTCGGCATCACCGAGGCCACCATCCTGCTCGAGGAGGTCGCGCGCTCGGGTGGCGCCATGAACGCGGCCAGCGCGATCCACCTGTCCATCTTCGGGATGCAACCCGTGGTCAAACACGGTTCCGACGAACTGAAGGCGCGCACCCTGGCGCGTATCGTCGACGGTGACCTGCACGTGTGCTTCGGCGTGACCGAACCCGGTGCGGGGCTTGACACCTCGCGGATCACGACGTTCGCCAGGAGAGAGGGTGAGCGGTACCGGGTCAACGGCCGTAAGGTCTGGATCTCCAAGGCCCTCGAATCCGAGAAGATCCTGCTGCTGACCAGGACCGAATCCCGTGAGGACCTGGAGAGGCGCGGCGCCAGGAAAACCGACGGTATGACGCTGTTCCTGACGGACCTCGACCGCGACCACGTCGACATCCGGCCGATCAACAAGATGGGCCGTAACGCCGTCAGCTCCAACGAGGTGTTCATCGACGACCTCATGGTCCCCGTCGCAGATCGTGTCGGGGAGGAAGGCAAGGGTTTCACGTACCTCCTCGACGGACTGAACCCCGAGCGCATGCTCATCGCCGCAGAGGCCCTCGGCATCGGCCGGGTCGCGCTGGAGAAGGCCGTGAAGTACGGCAACGAACGCCATGTGTTCGACCGGCCGATCGGCATGAACCAGGGTCTGCAGTTCCCCTTGGCCGATTCCCTGGCCCATCTGGACGCCGCGGAACTCGTGCTGCGGAAAGCCACCTGGCTCTACGACAACGGCAAGCCCTGCGGGCGCGAGGCCAACACCGCCAAATACCTCTGTGCCGAAGCCGGATTCGGCGCCGCCGACCGCGCGCTGCAGCTGCACGGCGGGATGGGCTACGCAGAGGAGTACAGCGTGTCGCGCTACTTCCGTGAGTCGCGGCTGATGAAGATCGCACCGGTGAGCCAGGAGATGATCCTCAATTTTCTCGGCGAGCACGTCCTGGGTCTGCCCCGAAGCTACTGACCGGCATGCACAATGACTCCGCCCCGCTGGCGGGTATCACCATCATCGCGTTGGAGCAGGCGGTCTCGGCGCCGATGTGTACCCGGGTGTTGGCCGATTTCGGTGCCCGCGTGATCAAGGTCGAGAACCCCGACGGTGGTGACTTCGCGCGCGACTACGACGACGTCGTCAATGGCCCCGGCGGTCTGGCAGCACACTTCGTCTGGTGCAACCGCGGCAAGGAATCAGTGACCGTAGACCTGAAATCCGCAGCCGGGATGGATGTCCTGCACCGGATGCTGGACCGCGCCGACGCCCTGGTGTCCAACCTGGCTCCCGGCGCGACGGCCCGGATGGGCCTCGCACCGGCCGATCTGCGCGCGCGGCATCCGCGGGTGATACCCGTCGAGATCGACGGATACGGCCCGGGCGGGCCGATCTCGAGCAAGCGCGCATACGACCTGCTGGTCCAGGCTGAATCGGGCTCGTGCGCGGTCACGGGCTATCCGGGCATGCCCGCCAAACCCGGGCCGCCGGTGGCCGATATCTCCACCGGACTGTACGCGGCGCTGTCGATCGTGACGCTGCTGGTGGCTCGTGAGCGCCGCGTGGCGACGGGCGCAGAATCCGCGACGCCCGCGGTCTCGGTGAGCCTGTTCGACACCATGACCGACATCATGGGTTATCAGCTGACCTACACCCAACATTGCGGTGTCGACCAGCTACCGCTCGGGATGAGTTCGCCCGCGGTTGCGCCCTATGGTGCGTTCGCGACGCGCGACGGCCAGACCGTCGTGCTCGGTACCACCAACGACCGGGAATGGCAGCGGTTGGCGCGCGACGTCATCGAGCGGCCGGATCTGGCCGACGATGCGCGGTTTGTCGGCAACGCCGAGCGCGTCGCGCACCGCGACGTCCTCGACGATGCGATCGGATCATGGTGTGCTGAGCACGATCTCGAGACCATCCAGCGCATCGCCGACGCCGCGGGAATCGGTAACTCGCGCTACAACGTGCCGAGCGAGGTCGTCGTTCATCCGCAACTGCAGGCCCGGGACCGGTGGCGGACGGTCGCCACCCCGGCCGGCGACGTCGCTGCGCTGCTGCCGCCGCCGGTGATCACCGGATTCGAGCAACCGATGGGCGCGGTGCCGGGGCTCGGCGAACACACCGACGCGGTGCTACGCGAATTGGGGTACAGCGTCAC
>CAMFLL010000520.1 GCA_945957405.1 uncultured Mycolicibacterium sp.
GTCGGCGGGGGCGCGCTCCACCTCGTCGGCGGCCTCATCGTCGCCGTCGGTGTCACCGTCGGTGTCCGTCTCATCGGCGTCGGCCTCAGAGTCCTCGGAGTCGGTGTCCTCAGGTTCGACCTCGTCCTGCGGGGCGGGCTCGGCGAGTTCGTCGGCGGCCCGCTCGGACAACTTCTCGTCGACATCGGGAGTGGTGATCACCTCGTCGATCGCGGCGATCACGTTGTCCCAGCTGCGCCCCACGATCGCGGCGATGTTGTTCCAGCGCTTGAGGCCGGCTTTGCCGCTGAACTCGTCCATCCCGCCGTTGACGCTCGACAGCGTGGGATTGCCGTTGAAGAACTTGGTCACCGCGGGCAGCTCACAGACCGAACCGATGGACGACACCACTGCCAGCGTGCGTGCCAGCGACTGCACCGACTCCTCGGTGGGCTTCTCGGCCAACAGTTCCTCGACGGCGATCAGGTCGAACTGCTGCTCCTGCACCGGGTCCATCTTGTGGGCCGAGGCCGTGGCCAGGGCGTCCCATGCCGGATGGTCATCGAGGTCGTTGCCCGCGCCGCTGCGGACGAACGCGACGAGGTCGGCGGCACTGGTGAAGCCGAAGAGGTCATCACCCTCGCCGAGGAACGCCTCCCATTCGTCGCCCGCGTCCCGCCAGCGCGGAGCCCACAGTGTGTACAGGTCACCCTCGGTCAAGCCGAGCCGGATCGGCACAAGGTCAGCAGCCATGCGGCACAGAATAACGACGCGCGCTGAGCGACCTCGCGACGGCCGGTAGCCTGGCGCCGGTGAACCGGCTGATGCGCCTGACGGTCGCGCTGCTGGTGGTGGGTCTCACGGCGGCCGCGGCGTTCGGCGTCGCTGGATATTTCCTCTTCACACGCCCGCACGTGGACCCGTTGACCAAGGCCGACGCCATCGTCGTGCTCGGTGGGGACATCGACGGCAGGGTCGACTACGGCCTCGATCTCGCCCGGCAGGGTTACGCCAACACCGTGGTGCTGTCGAACTCATACGAACCGGATGACGGCTGGTTCAAACAGAAATGCGCCACGGGCACTGCCACCATCACCATCATCTGTTTCACCCCAGACCCGTGGACCACCCGCGGCGAGGCGATGTTCACCGCGAAACTGGCCAAAGAGCGTGGCTGGCACCACCTCATCGTCGTGTCCTGGAACTATCACATGATGCGGGCGCGGTACATCTTCGGACAGTGCTTCGACGGCCAGCTCACCATGCACCCGGTCCCGCGGCCGTACAACTACTCGGCGCTGACGTGGGCCTACGTGTACGCCTACCAGTACGGGGCGTTCGTCAAAGCCGCGACGCTGGGTTGTTGATCGCATCCCATCCGGTTCCCCGCGCTAGGTGAAATCGCTCGCTCCTCCTCGGGGCTCGTCCCTCGCCCCGCATCGTCGACTCGCTAGGGTCATCGGCTATGGATGTGCGCGTCGTCGACCACCCTCTTGCTGCCGCCCGGCTGACCACCCTGCGGGACGAGCGCACCGACAACGCCGCCTTCCGCGCGGCGCTGCGCGATCTCACGCTGATGCTGGTGTACGAGGCGACCCGTGATGCGGCCCGTGAGCAGATCACCGTCCGCACACCGCTGGCCGAGACCGCAGGCTGCCGCCTTGCCGCGCCCCCGCTGCTGGTCCCTGTGCTGCGGGCCGGGCTCGGCATGGTCGATCAGGCTCACGCGCTGATCCCCGAGGCGCGCGTCGGTTTCGTGGGTGTCGCGCGCAACGAGGAGACCCATCAGCCGACGCCCTACCTCGAATCGCTGCCCGACGACCTCAGCACGCAGCCGGTGATGGTGCTCGACCCGATGCTCGCCACCGGCGGTTCGATGGCCTACACCATCGAGCTGCTCCAGGCCCGCGGCGCCGTCGACATCACCGTGGTGTGTGTGGTGGTCGCACCCGAAGGCATCGCCGCGCTGGGGCAGGCGGCACCCGAGGCGACGCTGTACACCGCGACCATCGACGACGGGCTCAACGAAATCGCCTACATCGTGCCCGGGCTCGGTGACGCCGGCGACCGTCAGTTCGGGCCGCGCTGAAGGAGCGCTGCCACCTCGGCCTCGACCGCGGCCTGCAGCGCCGATCCCTGGGCACGGGCCGCTTCGACATCGTCGGTCGGTGACAGACGGATCTCGATGTAGCCCTTGATCTTCGGCTCGGTTCCCGACGGTCGCACGGCCACCCGGACGGCCAGGCCGGCGCGCTCACCGGTGAAGACCAGCGCGTCGGTGCGCTGCTGTCCCCGGCGCGTGGCGAGGTCGTCGACACCGACGGCGATTCCGCCCAACGCCGCAGGCGCATCGGCCCGTAGTGCGGCCATCACCGCCGGCGCATCGGCGACCCGGGCCGTGACCGCCGACGTGATGTGAACCCCGTGGCGGCGCGCCAGCCGGTCCAGTTCCCCGGGCACCGAAGCTCCCCTGGCCTTGAGCATCCCGACCAGCTCGGCGGCGACGACAGCCGCGGTGATGCCGTCCTTGTCACGCACGGCGGCCGGGTCGACGCAGTGCCCGATGGCTTCTTCGTAGGCGTACATCAGGGTGTGACCCGGGGTGTCCTTGTCGGCGCGCGCCAGCCACTTGAACCCCGTCAATGTCTCGACGTGGCGGGCGCCGTATCCGGCCGCGATGGCCGCCAGCATCTGCGACGACACCAACGAGCTGGCGACGACGGCGGCGCGCGCGACGTCGGTATCGAGGGTCGACAGGATGTGATCGCCCAGCAGCCAACCTGTTTCGTCGCCGGAGAGCATGCGCCACCCGCCGGCGGTGGGGATGCCGACCGCACACCGGTCCGCGTCGGGATCCAGCGCGATCGCGACATCGGCCTCGACGTCGGCCGCCAACTCCAGCAGCGCGTCGGTGGCACCGCGTTCCTCGGGGTTGGGAAATGTCACGGTGGGGAAATCGGGATCGGGATCGAACTGTTCGTCGACCACATGCACGTCGTCGAAGCCGGCCCGGCGCAACACTTCCAGTCCGACACCGCCGCCGACGCCGTGGAGCGGAGTCAACGCGATCCGGACGGGATGCTCGCGGCGCCGCATGCTGGCCCGCTCGATATAGCGTTGTGCCAGTTCGGTATCCGTGGGTGCGACATTCTCACGGGCGATGGCGTCGACGTCCGGTGCGGCTGCCATGGCCGCTTCGATCTCGCGGTCGGTCGGTGAGATGATCTGGATGCCGCCGTCGAAGTACACCTTGTAGCCGTTGTCGCCGGCAGGATTGTGCGAGGCGGTGATCTGGACACCGGCCGCCGCGGCGAGGTGGCGGACCGCGAAGGCCACCACCGGGGTGGGCAGCGGGTCGGGTAGTAGCAGGACGTCGAAACCCTGGGCGGCAAAGACTTCCGCGGTCGTCAGGGCGAAATCCGCGGAGTTGTGCCGGGCGTCGCGTCCGACGACAACCGTGGACCCGCCGAGACACCGGTCCCTGAGGACCTTGGCGACCGCCCATGTCGCCCGGCTGACAGTTGCGATGTTCATCCCGCCGGGACCGTCGCACATCGGGCCGCGCAACCCGGCGGTGCCGAAGGTCAGCGGTGTCGTGGTGCTCACGCCGATGATTGTGCCTTCCCCGCGTCGGCCAGCTTGCGCAGCACCGGGGCGGCGAGCATGAGCAGCCCCGTCTCCAGGTCGGACAGGTGCTCGCGCATCGTGTCCTGCAGCCAGGCGTCGCGCTGGGCACGGTCCTCGTCGAGCAGGGCGACACCGCCAGGAGTGAGTTCCAGGAGTTGCCGACGACGGTCGGTGGGGTCCGGGCGGCGCGTCACCAGGGTCCGGCCCTCCAGTTCGTTGATGCTGTCGGTCAGCGACTGCACCCGCACCTGCAGGCGGGCAGCCACCTCGGCCGGCGTGGTGGTCCCGGCACGGTTGACGTCGCCGAGCAGCTCCAGCTGGCTCAGCGTCAGGCCGTTATCGGGTCGGTGCCGGCGCAGCTGGCGCGCCAGCGCCATCATGGCTTCCCGCAGCTCAGTGGCGGGGGCGGCGACGTTTTCAGTCATATAAC
>CAMFLL010000521.1 GCA_945957405.1 uncultured Mycolicibacterium sp.
CCCCAGGCGTGCACGGTGTTCTGCGCAGGTTCCAGCCCGAGCTCGATCAACAGTTCGGTCGCGTCGGCGGCCTGTTCGCAGATGGTCGGCACCTCGGTGCGTTCGTTCGAGTTAAAGTTCTCCAGCACGAACGCCGCACCGGACTTCTGGCCGGGCGGACGCCCGATGCCGACCCTTACGCGTTGAAAGTCGTTGCTGCCCAACGCTGATGACACCGAGCGCAGACCGTTGTGGCCCGCCACGCCACCACCGGACTTGAGGCGGATGCGCCCGAAGTCGATGTCGAGCTCGTCGTGGATGACGATCACGTCGGCCGGGGCCACCGAGTAGAACTTGGCCAGTGGCCCGACGTGGCGCCCGGATTCGTTCATGAACACCCGCGGCTTGGCCAGGACCACCGACCGGCCGCCGAGCTGGCCGGTGACCACCTCGGCGCCGGACCTCTTGTGCACCTTGAAACCGCCACCCATCCGCGCCGCGAGGATGTCGGCGACCATGAACCCGATGTTGTGCCGGGTCTTGGCGTAGGTCGGCCCGGGGTTCCCCAGGCCGACCACCAGAGTCGGTTCGGCCACTGGTGACCTTCCGTGACGTCGGAAGAGGTCGATTACTCGGACTCGGCTTCGTCCTCGGCGCCCTCGGCCGACTCTTCGCCGGCTTCCTCGGCAGCCTCTTCGGCACCTTCCGCGCCGGCGCCCTCGGCGTCGAGATCCTCTTCGGTGGGTGCGACGACGACGTTGACGACCAGCGATTCAGGGTCGGCGATCAGGTTGACACCCTTGGGCAGCTCGATCTGGCCCGCAGTGATCTGGGTGCCGGCCTCGGCGCCCTCGATCGACACGGTCAGCTGTTCGGGGATGGACAGCGCCTCGGCCTCGATCTCGATGGTGTTGGCGTCCTGGGTGACCAGCGTGCCGGGGACTGCCTCGCCCTCGACGACGACGTTGACCTCGACGGTCACCTTTTCGCCGCGGCGCACCACGAGCAGGTCGGCGTGCTGGATGTTGCGACGGATCGGGTGGATCTCGAGCGCCTTGGTCAGCGCGAGCTGCTCCTTACCCTCGATGTCGAGGACCAGCACGGCGTTGGTGCCGGAGTTGCGCAGCACGGCCGACAGCTCGTGCCCGGGGAGCAGCAGGTGCTGGGGATCGGTGCCATGGCCGTACAGCACGGCGGGAACCTGGCCGTCTCGACGGGCCTGGCGCGAGGCGCCCTTACCGGTCTTGGTCCGAACGGTGACGGTGAGATTGTTCGAGGTGGCCGACTTAGCCATGATGTGTTGCTCCTGTAGTTGCCGTGTGGTCTTCGGGCACGGCCAGAGCAGACAATCCGCAGTGTGCTGCGGTTCGCGTGAAGCACTCCGTCGATAACGGTGGTTGGCCCACCCTCGCCGTGACGCGCGGCAAGACTATCCCATGACCGCCCTGGTCAGGAAATCGGCGACGGCCGCGTCACAGTGGGAAAGTGGTCCCGGTGAGCTGCTCGGACAACGTCCAGAGGTCGCGGGCGGTGCCGGTGCTGCGGGCCAGCGGACTGCGCGCGCTCAGGCCCGTCGGCCCGCGCATCCCGAATCGTGGGCCGACGAAGCTGTCACCGGGCAGGTCGGCGCTCACGGCGTACAGCGTCTGCCGGGCGCCGAAATCGGCGTCGGTGGCGATGGCCTTGGTGGCGGTGTTCCAGAAGACGGTGCCCCACCGATTACCGGTGTTGCCCTGCAGGTTGGTTTCCGAATAGCCGGGATGGGCCACGAGCGCCCGCAACGGCGACCCCGCGCCGGACAGGCGGCGCTGGAGTTCACTGGTGAACAGCAGGTTCGCCAGCTTCGACTGGCCGTAGGCCGGCCAGGCCAGATACGGCCTGGCCTTCCAGTTCAGATCGCCGAGGCTGATGTAGCCCAGCAGATGCATGATCGACGACACCGTGACAACGCGGTCGGTGAGCTTGGGCAGCAGCAGGTTGGTCAGCGCGAAATGCCCGAGATGGTTCGTGCCGATCTGACTCTCGAAACCGTCTTTGGTCTGGGCATACGGGACGGCCATGATGCCCGCGTTGTTGACCAGGACGTCGGCGGACTCGATGCTGTCGGCGAACTCGCGGACCGACTGCAGGTCCTGTAGGTCGAGCCTGCGCACCTGCACATCACCGGTCATGGCCGCCGCGGCAGCATCGCCCTTGCCGGTATTGCGCACCGCAAGAACGACACTCGCGCCCGCGCGCGCCAACTCGCGTGCGGTCACCTCGCCCAGGCCGCTGTTGGCGCCGGTGACGATCACGGTGCGTCCGGTGAACGACGGCAGGTCGGCAGCAGTCCATGCGCTCATGCCAGCCACCCTAACCGGCTATTTGACGGCGATCTTGAAGCCGTCGATGACGGCCTCGACGTCATCGGAGTCCGCGACGGCGCGGTCGGCGAGGCTGGTGACGGTGAACTGCACGAGATAGCGCTGGAACGCCGGCGCGGGCGTCACGGGGATGACGATGCGGCTGTAGCTGTGCAGCCGCCGGTTGTCGGCTCCGTTGTAGCTGCCTTCGATCATCGCCGACGGGAAACCCTCGAAGTCGGCCAGTGACTCGTTGAGTTTGGTGAAGCCGGGGGACAACTGGGCGTCGGCGTTGGCGTGTTTGATGGCCTCGGGCACATCGAATCCGCCCTGCAACCGGAACACCATCACCATGGCCGTGGGGTAGGTGTCGTTCTTCGCGATCATCGCGGACTGCGGTGCGAAGTTGGAGTTCGAGTACTTTGTCCACCCGGTGGGCCGCGGCAGCGTCACCGTGAGATCGGTGAGCTTGTCGAGCGCGATCGGTTCGCCTTGCACACCGAGATCCTCGAGATACTGCGACAGCGGTACCGGCGTCTCTGATGTGGTCGGCGCTGCCGAGGATGCCGTCGTCGTCGCCGACGTCGACCAGATCGATTGGTAGTCAGGCGTTTCCGATCCGCAGGCGGTCAACACCAACGCGCCGGTGACGCCGGCGGCGGTGACCGCCATGCGATACCGCCGGCAGGTCACAGAATCTCGCGCACCGCGTCGACAGGGCGGGCCAGCCGCGTACCTTTGCCGGTCACCACGAACGGCCGCTCGATCAGGATCGGGTGCGCCGCCATGGCGTCGAGCAACTGGTCGTCGGTGGCATCGGCCAGATTCAGTTCGGTGTAGAGCGATTCCCGCTTGCGCACCGCCGTGCGGACGTCGATACCCGCATCGGAGATCATCGTCACCAGTTCGGCGCGCGTCGGCGGGGTCTTGAGATACTCCACTACGGTGGGCTCGATCCCGTTGTCGCGCAACAGATCCAGTGTCTTGCGTGACGTGCTGCAGCGCGGATTGTGGTAGATGACCGCCGCCATGTCAGGCCGATCCGTCGAAAAGCCCGGTCACCGAACCGTTCTCGAACACCTCGCGAATGGTGCTGGCCAGCAGCGGCGCGATGGACAGCACCGTCAGCTGCGGGAACATCTTCTCCTCGCCGATGGGCAGTGTGTTGGTGACGATCACCTCACGCGCCCCGCTCTCGGCGAGTCGCTGCGGCGCCGGATCGGAGAGCACGCCGTGCGTCGCGGCGATCACGACGTCCTTGGCGCCGTCCTCGCGCAGCAGCTTGACCGCACCCGCGATGGTGCCGCCGGTGTCGATCATGTCATCGGTCAGGATGCAGGTCCTACCGCGGACGTCGCCGACGACGCGGTTGGACTTGACCTGGTTGGGCACCAGCGGGTCCCGGGTCTTGTGGATGAACGCCAGCGGTACGCCACCCAGTGCGTCGGCCCATTTCTCGGCGACCCGGACACGGCCCGAGTCGGGGGAGACCACGACGATGTCGTGGTCGGCGTAGTTCTCCGCGATGTACCCGCACAGCAACGACTGGCCGCGCATGTGGTCCACGGGACCGTCGAAGAAACCCTGGATCTGGTCGGTGTGCAGGTCGACCGAGACGATGCGGTCGGCGCCCGCCGTCTTGAGTAGATCGGCGACCAGGCGCGCCGAGATCGGCTCGCGGCCGCGGTGCTTCTTGTCCTGACGG
>CAMFLL010000522.1 GCA_945957405.1 uncultured Mycolicibacterium sp.
TTCGCTTGGGAGTTTGCGTTTTTCGCACATCCTGGTTAACCGGAACGCTTCGCTTTCGACTTCACCGGGCCCACCGACCGTGGCCGGTAAACGCAGTTTCTCGCCGTCGGGTTTGTTGATCGCGTCAGCGAGCGACGGATAGGCGCCCACCAGGGCGCCGAATGCCGCCCAGGCACGCGGATCTCCCGCGATACCGCCGATCACCTGGATTTTCTGGGCGTCCTGGCGCGCGGCGGGATCCGAGGCGGTGCCGTACAGCAATGACGAACGAGAGCTGGCGCCGATCACCATCTCGGATTCGGGCGCCTCATAGGCGTCGCCGATACCGCCCAACCCGCTCTGATTGGTCACCGCCACCCGCGGCTTGCCGGGGATCTGGTCGGCGAGTTTCGAGGCGATGTACCGGGTGAAGATATCGGTGTTACCACCCGCGGACGAGCTGACGATGATCCGGAGAGTCTTGCCCTTGAAATAGTTCTCGGCATCGAAGCCCGACGATGCCGCACCCGATGCCGCACCGGATGCGGCGGTCGACGAGTCGGTTGAACCCGCCGAACCGCCACCGCCCGATCCACACCCGGCCAGCACCAATGACGCCGCGGCAAGCACGGCGAACGTCTTTCCAGCCCGAACCGCGAGCGCCATCATCATCCCCATTCCCACGACGGGCGCTCGACCACCAAGCAAACACACCTTTGTCTTCGCCCGTACCCGACTGTGTACTGAATGGACTGTAGAAGTCGCGAAATGTGATGTCAACCACATTCGCCGTTACTGCCAGAGCTTGGCGTACTGCTCCCGCAGTCCTTCGATGTAGTCCTTGTTGTCCTCGAACACACCAGCCGAATCGTCATACGCCTTCTGGGCATCGTCGCCGGTGAGCGGATTGACCTTGTACTCGTACGGCGAGTTACCGCCAGCCATCAGGCTCGAGACCTGCGCGGCGTTGTCGGCATCACCGATGACCTTGGCGTAGGCGTCGCTGAGCACCTTGACCACATCGGCGGGCATCGCGGGCCCGGCCCACAACATGTTGCCGAGCTTGCCGCTGGAGATGATCGGCACGATCTTGTCGTAGTCGTCCTTCAGGTCGGCAGGCAGGATGGTCGAGATGTCGGGCGCGGTGATGCCGTCGGGCAGGGGTGCCGTCGGCTGATCTGTGGGGGCGTACTGGAACAGGAATTTGGCTTTCTTGTCCTGCAGATCCTTGATGTAGTCGCGCATGAACGTGATCATGGTGCCGCCCTGCATGTTGACCTCACCGCGTTGCACCATCAGATTCGAATCCGAACTGCTGTCGTCGGCGACGCTGATGTAGTCGCACGGCAATTTCATGTTCTCGCAGAGCCACGAGTACAGGAAGACGTCGCTTTCGACCTCGCCGGGCCCACCGACCGTGGCCGCCAGCTTCAGTTTCACACCGTCGGTCTTGCCCGCGGCGTCGGCCAGTGACGGGTAGGCGTTCGCCAGGTCACCGAAGGCCACCCACGCCCGAGGCTCGCCGGCGATGCCGCCGACCACCTGGATCTTCTCCGGGTCTTGGCGTGCGGCGGGATCGTCGGCGGTGCCGTACAGCAGCGACGACCGCGAGCTCGACCCGATGACCAGATCCTCCTCGGGCGCCTCATAGACGTCACCGATGCCGCCGAGGCCGCCCTCATTGGTCACGGCGATACGCGGTTTACCGGGGATCGCGTCAGGCAACTTGGTGGCGATGTACCGAGCGAAGATGTCGGTGTTGCCGCCCGCCGAGGACGTGACGATGATCCGGACCGTCTTGCCCTTGAAGTAGCTCTCGGCGTCAAAACCCGACGCCTGCCCGGACGCTGATGGTGATGCGGCCGTGGAGCTTTCGCCGCCCCCACCATCCGAACCACAGCCGGCCAGCAGGAGGGCTGCCGCTCCGAGCACGGCGAACGCCTGCCTACGGTGAAATGCGAAGGTCATTGAGGGTCCTTTCAGATCGTGGGTGATTCGATTGCCGCACAACAGGAGTCACTGCCAGAGCTTCACGTAGTCCTGGCGTAGCCCCTCGATGTAGTCCTTGTTGTCTTCGTACTGCCCGGTCGATGTGTCGTAGGCCTTCTGGGCGTCGGCGCCGGCCAGGGGCTCGACCTTGAACTTGTACGGCGAGTCACCGCCGGCCATCAGGCCTTCGAGTTGGGTCACGTTGTCCTGGTTGGCCACGACCTTGCCGTAGGCCTCACCGAGGGCGGTGACCACGTCGACCGACATCGCCGGCCCGGCCCAGATCATGTTGCCGAGCAGGCCCTGGGTGATGATCGGGATGATCTTGTCGTAATCGCCCTGCAGATCGGCCGGGATGATGGTCTTGATATCCGGTGCCGTGATGCCGTCGGGCAGGGCCGGCTGCTCGCGGTCGCCCGGCGCGTACTGGAACAGCAGCTTGGCCTTGCCGTCCTTGAGGTCATCGAGGTACTGGCGCATGAAGGTGACCATGGTGCCGCCCTGCAGATTGACCTCACCGCGCTGCACCATCAGGTTGGTGTCGACACTGCTGTCCTCCGCGACGTTGACGTATTCGCAGGGCAGCTTCAGGTTTTCGCACATCCAGCTGAACAGGAACACATCACTTTCGACCTCTCCGGGGCCACCGACCGTCGCAGCGAACCGCAACTTCTCGCCATCGGGCTTGTCGATCGCGTCAGACAGCGACGGGTACGCGTTGGTGAGCGCGCCGAACGACGCCCAGGCACGGGGATCGCCACCGGCGAGGCCTCCGACGAGTTGCAGCTTGGTCGGGTCCTGCTTGGCGGCGGGATCCGCGGCGGTGCTGTAGATCAGCGATGCCCGGGAGGCCACGCCGAGCACCAGGTCGGACGCCGGCGCTTCGTAGGCATCGCCGATACCGCCCAGGCCACCTTCGTTGGTCACCACGATGCGCGGCTTGCCGGGGATCTCGTCAGCCATCTTGGGCGCGATGAAGCGAGTGAAGATGTCGGTGTTACCGCCGGCCGTGGAGCTGACGATCATCCTGATCGTCTTGCCCCGGAAGAAGCTCTCGGCATCGAAACTCGACGCTGCGCCCGAACCCGACGCGGCGGTCTCCGAGGTACCCCCGCCCCCGCCGCCACCCGAACCGCATCCGGCCAGCAACGCCACGGCGGCCACCGCGACGGCACCTCTCAAGCTGCAGATCCTGCGCACAACAGCCTCCTCACGAGCCGCGGCGGCAACCCCGATGGGATGACTGTAGGCAACCGTGCTCGAATGTGTCCGAATGCACATTACAGCGCCACGATGTGATGTCAACCACAATCGATGCAGTACAGAGGTCCGCGTCACAACAGTCTTCGAAGGTCACTGCCAGAGCGCCACATACTTCTCCCGCAGCCCCTGTAGAAAGTCCTTGTTCTGCTGGTAGACGCCGTTCGACGAGTTGTAGGCGTCCACCGCGTCCTGACCGGACAGCGGCAGCGCGCGGTACTCGAATTTCTTGTCGTTGCCCGACAGGATCGACGTCAGCTGGTCGACGTTCGCGGAATCGGCGACCACCTTGGCGTAGGTGTCCTGCATCGCCTTCAGGGCGCCCTCGGGGATACCCGGACCCGCCCACAGCATGTTGCCCAGCAGGCCACTCGAGATCAACGGCACGGTCTTGTCATATTCGTCGCGGAGATTTTCTGGCAACTCGTCGCGTAAGTCGCCGGCTTGCATGACGTCGGGCAGCGGAAGCTTGTTCACGTCGGTCAGGGCGTACTGGAACAGCTGCTGGGCCGATCCGTCCTGCATCTTCGGCAGGTAGTCGCGCAGGATCGTCAGACGGTCGGCGCCGTTGAGATTCACTTCTTTGCGCTCGATCATCAGGTTGATATCCGAGCTGCTGTCGTCGGCGACGTTGATGTACTCGCAGTTGAGTTTGAGGTTCGTGCAGAGCCAGGAGTAGAGGAACACGTCGCTCTCGACCTCGCCGGGCCCGCCGACCGTCGACGCGAAGCGGAACGGGATCGGGCTGCCGACGGCATCGGTGATGGTCTTGAACTTGCC
>CAMFLL010000523.1 GCA_945957405.1 uncultured Mycolicibacterium sp.
GTGCGGTGATCAACTCGGCCGACCAGGCCGCCGCTTCGGCATTGCTCTGCGCGACAAGCACCCCCGACTTCTCGAGGGCGGCGACGATCCCGTCCCGGTCCTGGGGGTCGAGTTCGGTGCCGCAGACATAGCCGATGAATGTCACCGCCCTTCCTTCGGTGCGGACCGCGACGGTGGCGTCGTCGATCGCGTCGAGCAGTCCGGTCACCGGGTCGTCGGCCGCACCGTAGCCGAGCACGACATCGAACAGCACCACCGCGGTGGCCGGGTCAGCGGCCTCGTCGCGGATCCGCCTGTCGCGCAGCGACGGATCGATCATCGGGTGCGGGCGCCCCTGCGTGAACTCGTCATCACCCATGTCGATTATGGTGTGTTCGGTGCTGTGCGCGATGTCCGCGAGGACATTGTTGCCCTCGACGGGAGTGTTGGAATGCGCGCTGATACCGCGGGCACGGTGGATCAACTGGGCTTCGAAACAGAACGTGCCGCCGGAGTAGACGCCCCGGACGTACCGTTGGCCATCGGCCATCGCGCCGGCCCGGTCCCGCAGGGCGGCACGGGTTTCGGCGGTGATGGCGATGTCGCCGGCGACCGGTGTCTCACCGCGGGCCAGCGCAGCGGCCATGTCAGCGGCCGCAGCCAGGTGGCCCGCACCGTACACACCGTCCCCGGTGACCGCGGCGGGGTCGGCGCCCAGGAAGATCACCACCACCGGCTTGGCGCTGGCTCGCGCGACGGCGAGCACCTCGGCGGCCACCGACGGGGCGGGTGGTTTCGACACCAGGACGATCACCGCGGTGTCGGGGTCGGCGTCCAGGGCCGCCAGTCCGTGCAGCATCGAGATTCCGCCGATCGAGGCGGCCAGGTCGTGCCCGCCGGTGCCGAGCGCCTGGGATACGCCGGATCCCTGCTGGTGGATGCGCACTGTGACTTCCTGAGTTCCGGTGCCCGACGCTCCCACCACACCGACCGGACCCCGGCGCACCACGTTGGCGAAGCCGAGTGGGATCCCGTTGACGATGGCCGTCCCGCAGTCCGGACCCATCACCATCAGATTGGCCTCGCGCGCAAACGATTTGATCGCGAGTTCGGCGTCGGGTGACACGTTGTCGCTGAACACCATGACGTCCATACCGAGTCGTAATGCCTTCATGGCCTCGGCCGCGGCGTAGTCGCCGGGCACCGAGATCAGCGCGAGATTGAGCGTGGGATCTGCCGACTTGGCCGTCACCAGGCTGGTCGGCGGCGACTCGGCGACGGTATCGTCCGCGCCGCCACCGCCCGCCGACAGCAGCGCGTCGGCCAGAGCCAGCGCCTCGGCGCAGGCGTCCTCGGTGCCGCGCACCGCGACGACGAGATCGTTGGGCGCCACCTCGAATTCACCGAGACCGGCCCCTGCCAGATTGTCGACGTTGGTGCCCGAGGCCATCACCACCGAACCGGTTTCCAGGCCGGGCACCGAGGTGACCTGGACGGTCACGGCCATCAGTGACACCGAGTCCTTGTACAGATTGGGATAACGCCGGGAGTCCGTGACCATCAGTGGGCGATCAGGCCGTGGCCGCGATGAAGGCGTCCGAATCCGACACCCAGCCGAATATCGCGCCCTGGGCTTTGATCATCTCGAGCGCAACGCGTTGGAACTCCGGGAAATAGGACGCCACGCAGTCGGACAGTACAACACATTCATAACCGCGATCATTGGCTTCGCGCACCGTGGTGTGCACGCAGACTTCAGTGGTCACACCGCACACCACCAGCGTCTTGATGCCGTGATAGGCCAGGATCGTCTGCAGATCGGTGGCGTGGAACGAGCCCTTGCCGGGTTTGTCGATCACCGGTTCGCCGTCGACGGGACAGAGCGCGTCGATGATGTCGTGGCCCTTCTCGCCACGAATGAGGATGCGTCCCATCGGGCCCTCGGTGCCGATGAACGTCTCCCCACCGCGCGTCAGTTTCGCCGGCGGGCAGTCTGACAGGTCGGGTCGGTGGCCCTCCCTGGTGTGGATGACGAGCATACCGATGGCACGGGCCTGCGCCAGCACCCGGCCGGTGGGTTCGACCGCCGCCAGCAGCAACGAGGTGTCGTTGCCCAGCGCCTCGCCGAAACCGCCGGGCATCACGAAGTCTCGCTGCATGTCGATGATCACCAGCGCCGTCGTCGCAGGGTCGAACTCGAGGGGAAACGGTTCGGCGTTCAGTGTTGCCATCACACGACCTCCAATTGGCCCGGTGTCCACGGGAATTGTCGCCGACGACGACGCGGCCGTCGGCCGATTGAGGATGCCTTGCCGAGAATTCGTCCGGGTTACCGAGATGTACCGCGCTCGAAAAACACCGACCGCGACCCACTATGCACGACACCCCGCGAACCGATGCGGTTCGCGGGGCGCCGATGGGCTGTTACAGGGAGCTGTCAGGAGGACAGGTCGAACCGGTCCGAGTTCATCACCTTGACCCAGGCCGCGACGAAGTCCTCGACGAACTTGCCCTTGTTGTCATCCTGGGCGTAGACCTCGGCGAGCGCGCGCAGTTGCGAGTTCGAGCCGAACACCAGATCGTTGGCGGTGGCCGACCACTTCTTGGCCCCCGACGCGCGGTCGAAGCCCTCGTAGACGTTCTCCGAGGTCTCCGACGGCTTCCACTCCGTGCTCATGTCGAGCAGGTTGACGAAGAAGTCGTTGCTCAGCACGCCGGTCTTGTCGGTGAACACGCCGTGCTTGCTGCCGCCGTGGTTCGCGCCGAGGGAACGCAGCCCGCCGACGAGCACCGTCAGTTCTGGAGCCGTCAGGTCCAGCAGGTAGGCCCGCTCGACCAGCAGCTGCTCCAGCGGAGCCTTCTCGCCGGCCCGCGCGAAGTTGCGGAAACCGTCGGCCCGCGGTTCGAGCACCGCGAACGACTCCACATCGGTGTTCTCCTGCGAGGCGTCGGTGCGGCCCGGCGCGAAGTGCACCGAGATCTGGTATCCGGCGTCCTTGGCGGCCTTTTCGACCGCCGCGGAGCCGGCCAGCACGATCACGTCGGCCAGCGAGACCTGCTTGCCGCCTGCAGCATTGAAGTCCTGCTGGATCTTCTCGAGCGTCGGCAACACCTTGTCGAGCTCAGACGGCTCGTTGGCCTCCCAGTTCTTCTGCGGCTCCAGGCGGAGACGGGCACCGTTGGCGCCGCCGCGCTTGTCGGTGCTGCGGAAGCTGGCCGCCGACGACCACGCGGTCTTGATCAGCTGGGGCACCGTCAGGCCGGAGTCGAGCACCGTGTTCTTGAGTGCGGCGACGTCGGCCTCGTCGACCAACTCACCCTCGACCGCGGGCACCGGGTCCTGCCAGAGTTGCGGCTCGGCGATCCACGGACCCAGGTAGCGGCTGATCGGACCCATATCGCGGTGCAGCAGCTTGTACCAGGCCTTGCCGAAGGCCTCGTTGAGCTCCTCGGGGTGATCGAGCCAGCGGCGGGTGATCGCGGCGAACTCGGGATCCTCGCGCATCGACACGTCGGTCACCAGCATCGTGGGCTTGCGGTTGGGGCCGCCGAACGGATCGGGGATGATCGCCTCGGCGTCCTTTGCCTGGAACTGCCATGCGCCCGCGGGGCTCTTGACCAGCTCCCACTCGTAGCCGTAGAGGATCTCCAGGAAGGAGTTGCTCCACTTGGTGGGCGTGGTGGTCCACACGACCTCGAGGCCGCTGGTGATGGTGTCGCCGGCCTTGCCCGCGCCGAACGGGCACTTCCAGCCGAGACCCTGCTGTTCGATGGGGGAGCCTTCGGGCTCCGGCCCGACGAGGTCGCCGTCGCCGGCGCCGTGCGTCTTGCCCAGTGTGTGGCCGCCGACGATCAGCGCGGCGGTCTCCTCCACGTTCATCGCCATCCGGCCGAAGGTCTCCTTGATGTCGATCGCCGCGGCGATCGGATCCGGCTTGCCTTCGGGGCCTTCGGGATTGACGTAGATCAGACCCATCGTGGTGGCGCCGTACGGCTCGGCCAGGTCACGCTCGCCGG
>CAMFLL010000524.1 GCA_945957405.1 uncultured Mycolicibacterium sp.
CAGCTCCGACAGCTGACCACGGGCGATCCGTAGGGCGTCACCACATGACCGGGCGTCATCCTGCAGCACCGCGCAATCGGCGTCGAGCGCACCGAGGTCCAGACCATCCTCGGCGGTATACCAGCCCTGCACCTGCGCTCGGTGCGCAGTCAGATCGGGATGCTGATAACCCCGCAGATGGCTGGCCAGTACCAACGTCTGGGCATCGTCGACGGCAGCCGATCCCTCGGCCAGGCGCGCGGACACGTCGAAACGGCCGGTCATGTCACCGGATCCGGGCAAGGGCGTTCTGGTCGGCATCGGCGTACCGGAGGGCGCCGGCCCGCAGTCCGGCCCCGATCTCTGCGGCCGCCCGCGACCAGTGGGCAACACCGACCACAAGTTGGTCCAGCGCCCGGCGCACGGCATCACCGTCGGCGGCATGTTCGCGACCGGCAAGGGCCCCATCGAAACTCAGCCGCGCGGTGGCGGCCCGTTCGACGAGCTCGCCCGCGTAGTCAAAACTGTCGGCCACGTCCCGCAGCGCCGAGACGTCGACGTGCGCACCCTGATATCCCATGCCTGCTTAGACGCGGGGCACGGCGGACTGGTTCCAGGCTACTTCTGGTTGCTGACGGACTCGGCGACGCGGGCGGCGAGCAGCCGGGCGGTGTCTTCGTCCGCGGCCTCCACCATCACCCGGACAAGTTGTTCGGTTCCCGAGGGACGCAACAGGATTCGACCAGTGTCACCGAGCTCAGCCTCGGCTTCCCGCACTGCGGTCTGCACCGACGGCGCCTGGGCCACGGTGCTCTTATCGGTGACTTCGACGTTGATCAGCACCTGGGGCAGCGTCCGCATCGATGCGGCCAACTCGGCGAGCGGGTTACCGGTCTGAGCGACCCGCGACATCAGGCGCAGACCGGTGACGACACCGTCGCCGGTGGTGCCGTAAGCGGGAAGCACGATGTGCCCCGATTGCTCACCGCCGAGCGTGAATTCGCCCGCCCGCATCTCCTCGAGCACGTAGCGGTCGCCGACTCCGGTGGTGCGCACGGTGATTCCCGCGTCACGCATGGCCAGGTGCAGACCCATATTGCTCATGACAGTGGCAACCAGGGTGTTGGAGGCCAGTTCGTCGGCCTCCTGCATCGCCAGCGCGAGCACGACCATGATGGCATCACCGTCGATCACGGTGCCGGTGGCGTCGACCGCCAGGCAGCGGTCGGCGTCACCGTCGTGGGCCAGGCCGAGATCGGCCTGATTGGCAACCACCGCCTCCTGCAGCACCTCGAGGTGCGTGGATCCGCAGCCGGCGTTGATGTTGAGACCGTCTGGTTCGGCGTTGATGGCGATGACGGTGGCGCCCGCGGCGCGGTACGCACGCGGTGCGGCGGCCGAGGCGGCGCCGTGCGCACAGTCGACCACCACGGTCAGCCCGTCGAGACGGCTGGTCGCCGCCTTGCCGACATGGCGCAGGTAACGGTCGAGAGCATCCTCGGCATCCACGACGCGGCCGATGGCGGCGCCGACCGGCCGCTGCCCCGGCCCCGAGGCCACGAGTTCCTCGATCCGGTCCTCGGTGGCGTCATCCAGTTTCTGGCCGCCGGGCCCGAAGATCTTGATGCCGTTGTCCGGCATCGGGTTGTGTGACGCCGAGATCATGACACCGAAATCGGCATCGTAGGCATTGGTCAGATAGGCGACCGCCGGCGTAGGCAGCACACCGACCCGCAGGGCGTCGACACCTTCGCTGGTCAGGCCCGCGATGACCGCCGCCTCCAGCATCTCACCACTGGCCCGTGGGTCACGCCCGATGACCGCGACGCGACGTCGCGACGTACTCGACCGAGCCAGGCGGCGCGCCGCCGCCGAACCGAGGGCGAGCGCCAGTTCCGCGGTCAGATCGCCGTTGGCGAGACCACGGACACCGTCGGTGCCGAAGAGTCGAGCCATAGCCACACCTCCATGAAACGCCGGAGGCGGGCGTGTCGAAGTGTGCGACACGCCCGCCCCACTGACGGCAACGATCAGCGCTTGCTGTACTGAGGAGCCTTACGGGCCTTCTTCAGACCGTACTTCTTGCGCTCGATGGCACGCGGGTCACGGGTCAGGAAGCCGGCCTTCTTCAAGGCGGGACGATCCTCGGGGGTGACCAGGATCAGCGCACGGGCGATCGCCAGGCGCAGCGCGCCGGCCTGCCCGGACGGGCCGCCACCGTCGAGGTGGGCGTAGACGTCGAAGCTCTCCAGCCGATCGACGGTGACCAGCGGAGCCTTGATCAGCTGCTGGTGCACCTTGTTCGGGAAGTAGGCCTCGAGTGTGCGGCCGTCCAGGTCGAACTTGCCGGTGCCGGGCACCAGGCGGACCCGGACCACGGCTTCCTTGCGGCGGCCGACGGTCTGGATGGGCCGGTCGATGTAGATGGGCTCACGCGGCGCAACCGCCTCGTCGGCGGCGGTGTCGTGGCTGTCCTCGACAGTCTCGACGACCTCAGTGGCCTCCGGGCTCTCGATGACCTCGGTGGTTTCGATCTCGGTCACTGGCTCACCTGCTTGATGTCGAACGGAACCGGCTGCTGGGCGGCATGCGGATGCTCGGGGCCCGCATAGACCTTGAGCTTCTTCTGGATCTGCCGGCTCAGCGTGTTGTGCGGGAGCATGCCGATGATCGCGTTCTCGACGACGCGGGTCGGGTGCTTCTGCATGAGCTCGCCGATGGTGCGCTTACGCAGACCGCCCGGATAACCCGAGTGGCTGTAGGCGTACTTGTTCTGGAGCTTGTCGCCGCTGATGGCGACCTTGTCGGCGTTGATGACGATGACGAAGTCACCGCCGTCGACATTGGGCGTGAATGTCGGCTTGTGCTTGCCGCGCAGCAGGTTGGCTGCCGCGACAGCAAGGCGGCCGAGCACCACATCCGTGGCATCGATGACGTACCACGAACGTGTGGTGTCACCGGCCTTCGGCGTGTACGTAGGCACAGCGCTTACCTCTCTGGGGTTATCGGGGTGCCGGTCCAGCGCGAGTGGGGATGTTCCCGGCGACCGACTTAGACCCGGGACCCGCTGCACCCTCCACCGGAGGGGCCGCACGCCAACGGAGGAGCTTACCCGGCGCCGTCGGCGCAGGTCAAAACGCCTGACCTGGGCGTGCCGGCGACGTGAGCATTCTATCCTTGTGCCATCGGGTTTCGGGGAACCCGAGATCGGCGGTAGTCGGATGACGGCCATGTCTGCGTGTGGGGCGTGTGGCAACGGGCTGCGGGATAACGCCAACTTCTGTGACGACTGCGGCGCACCGACCGCCGCTGTCAACCGCGACGCGAACTACAAGCAGGTCACAGTGCTCTTCACCGACGTGGTTCGGTCGATGGCCATCGCCACCGCCGTCGACATGGAGCGGATGCGCGACATCCTCACCGAGGTCGTGGCGCGGTCCGCAGCGGTGGTGGCCCGCTACGGCGGCAGCGTGGAGAACACCGGCGACGGCGTCATGGCATTGTTCGGGGCGCCCGTCGCACTGGAGGACCACGCCCTCAGGGCGTGCCTCGCCGCACTGGACATCCAACACGAGATGGGTCTGCTCGCCGCCGAGGTCCACCGGCAGCACGGGGTTGAGCTTCGGGTGCGGGCGGGCCTGAACTCCGGTCGCGTGATCGCCGGCGAAACCGGTGCCGGGTCCCTCGGCTATGCCGTGACCGGCACGACCGTGGGATTCGCCCAGCGGATGGAATCGGCGGCGCCCGCCGGCGGGATCATGCTCTCGGAGTCGACCGCACAGCTCGTCGAGAACACGGCGATTTTCTCGGAGCCGGAATGGGTGCACATCAAGGGATCCGACGCACCGGTGCCGGCACGCCGACTGCTGGCCATCGTCCCGCGGGACGGACTGGTCGGGAGGGACCAGGTGAGCCTGGTCGGCCGGCGCTGGGAGATGGCGGCGCTCGGTGCCATCGTCGACCGAACAATCGGCGGCCGCGGATGTGTGGTCAACATCGTGGGGCCTGCGGG
>CAMFLL010000525.1 GCA_945957405.1 uncultured Mycolicibacterium sp.
GGCCACCAGCGGCGCCGGGCTCGATGCCCAGCGCGCTGCCATCACCGCCGAGGCTGAACGCCGCGGGTGGACCATCGTGGCCTGGCACGCCGATGAGGGGATCTCAGGCGGCAAGGGCATCGAGCACCGCCCCGGTCTGGCTGGCGCCGTCGCCGCCGTCGAGCTGGGAGACGCCGCGGGTCTGCTCGCCGCCAAGCTCGACCGGATCTCCCGCTCGGTACTCGACACCGCGAAGCTGATGGAACGCGCGCGCCGAAGCGGGTGGGAGCTGGTCACCTGCGATCTGGCTATCGACACCAGCACGCCAGCCGGTGAGGCCACCGCGTCGATGATGGCCGTGTTCTCCCAGTTGGAACGGCGGCTAATCAGCCAACGCACCCGTGAGGCCCTGGCTGTCAAGCGCGCTCAAGGTGTGCGGCTCGGCCGTCCGTCGAGCCTGCCGGCCGAGGTAGTCGAGCGCATCCTCGCAGCGCGAGCACGCGGCATGTCCCTGCGCGCCATCGCCGCCGACCTGACCGCCGACAACGTGCCCACCGCCACGGGCGGCAAGTGGCACGCCTCAACGGTGCGCGTCGTGCTCGACGGCCAGGACGCCGCGCGGCTGCGCGCCGAGGCAGTCACCGCCTGACCCGACTTCCGTTCTGCACCTTGACAACTCCACAGTGAGCCCCCAAATCGGCGATCAGCACCGGGCGTCGACACGGGCAGGCCTTCAACGGCGACGGGGCCGACCGCGCGCGTCATCAGCGCAACGCCGGCCCCGTCACGAAGCCACGATCAGAAGCTGCGTCGCGTTGTCCTCTGGTACCCGAGCGGGTCATACCCGCCACCGCTGACGCGGCGGGTCAGTCTCGGGTTGATCGGTGTCACGCTGGCCAGGCCGGGCCGCGCGCCGAGCCGCTGCTCAATCGGAGATCGGGCGTCGCCGCGGTCTCGGAGACCGCCCCGCGCGGCCGGGTTGGTGAACGTCACCTGTTGGGCAAGGCTGTGCACCAACACGTCATGCGCGACCACCAGGGCGCTCACCTCGTCCGGGCAGTGCTGGCCCTGCTGCCACTGCACCGCGTGCTCCTCGAACTCCGGCCAGTGCCCCACGACGCGGCACGTCCCCGTCTCCAACGCCTGCAGCAATCCGCTCGCTCGCGCGATGGCATCACCGCCCCCGCGCCCAGACCCCTTCGGCGGCCAGGACGACACCTTGATCGGCCGCGTGGCCCGTGCTCGTTTCAGCGCCTCGTTGACCACCCGCACGTAGGTCTCCCTTGCACTGAACCCTTCGATGGCGATCTCGCTTGCGCCGGTCTCGATGGCAAGTCTGACGGCGGCACTTGACCAGGCTTCCGATGTCATCGGCGCGGACTGGTCGGCCAAGAGCGCGACCGTGCCGTCCGAAGTGATGGACGCGGCGACCAGGCCGCAGCTGTCGCCTGCCCCGGAGTCAGACGGGTCCACGCCGACGACCACGCGCACCGGGTGCTGCGGCGCGGTGGACAGGCGCCAATCGTCCAGCCACGCCGCCTTGACCAGACCGCCCGCGGGCGTCGTCGGACTGCCTTGGTAAAGCGCGTACCAGTTCCGCTCACCGGACGTTCGCCGCGCGGCGGCGAAGTGGTCAGCGGTGTAGCCCAGCGCGCTCGTCATTACCGCGCCCGGCTCGCGGTTCAGAGCATCTGCGATGCCGACCTCCGCGACGGCTGGCACGTTTGTGTACGTCCACACGTCGGGCTCGGTGGCGAGCAGGCGGCCAGCCAAGTCTTCGACCGACCACCGCGTCTGGACCAGGCAGACACTCCCGCCGGGATGCACGCGCGGTGCGAGGGTCGCGCCGTACTCGTGCCAGATCCGGCGTCGGTGCGCGGCGCTGTCGGCCTCGCTCGCGTTCTTCACCGGATCGTCAATCAGCATGAGGTCACAGCCCTGGCCGGTCAGTCCCGACCCGATACCGGCCGCGATCACCTGCCCATCGTGTCCCTCGATGCGGAACCGCGCCGTCGATGACTTGTCCGAGCTGATGCGGATACCGAGAAACTCACTGTGCGCGTTGATGATCTGACGCACCTCGCGGTTGAACGTCGTCGCAAGCTCGTCGGAGTAGCTCACCAGCATGATCTGTACGTCGGGGTCGCGCATCAGCGCCCAGACCACCGTCCAGATCGAGAGCAACCGGGACTTGCCCGAACGCGGTGCCACGGTGGCGATGTCGCGCTGATCGGGTTCGGTCACCGACCGCACGGCGATGTCCGACAGCAGACAGATCACGGGGACGATCACGAACTTAGGGTCCAACCGCTTGGCCAGCTCGGCCGGCGACGACGGCCGACGTCGAGCACGCTGCGCCCCCAACGCACGAACGGCGACCAGCGCGCGCGGTGCGGTGCTCACGCCGCTGCCCGTCCCCGCCGAGACCGACGCGGCGGCAGCTCGACCGCCAGGCACACCATGTCGCGGCCACCGATCCGCGTCATCTGCACCCGTCCGCATTCCACGAGTCGGACGAGCGAGCAGACCCGGGGCCAGAACCGGGCGTCGGGAAGCTGGGACCGAATGTCGGCCCACCACCCGCAGCCGTCCGGTGTCGCTCGGAGCGCGTCGAGTATCGCCGCATCGAACTCGGTTTCGGTCATCGTCGTGGTCATCTCAGTGCCTCTGGCATGGTCTCGCTGAACCGCCCGGGCCACGGGCGTAACCGACTCGCGGGTACGATTTCGCTGCTCACACTTCGTAGCGTGGCAAACAGGGGTGCACCGGCTCGGTGATGTGTAACGCTGCGTAGCTGTCGGACCGATGTCCGTGGGGAGAACTTGTGCGAGAGGGACATTCATGAGGGTCAGGCTTGCCGTCGTCGTGGCGGCGATGGCCGCGTCCGGGATCTGCGCAGCCGCGCCGGCCAACGCCTGGCCGACGCCGCCGCCTCCCGGGTGCGAGCAGCGGCCAATGGTGTCCTACTGCGACGGGCCGGTACTCGCGGACGGGTCGTGGCAGCGGTGCTTCGACAACCAGCCGATGTGGACCAATGGTGTCGGTTTCGTTGGCGGGTCGAACTGCTACCAGACCGGCCCCGGTCCCGACCGCTACCCGTGGGCGCCGCAGTACCACATAGGCGGATAGGCCAGGATCGCCGCTCGCTGACGATCCGGGCCTGCCTAGACCTCGGTGCCCCCGGACGTCTCCGAGGCGTCCACGGCCCCCACAGCCTCTCGGCGCCGGATCACCGCCGCCCACTCGGAGAGTTCGTCGGCCGACAGCGCACCGGCCGCCAATGCCTGCCTCATGACATCGACATGCAACGGCCAGAGAGGATCGGCCGGCCCCGCCACGACACCGAACAGCGCGCGGCACTCGTCGGCCACCGCCTCGTCCAACGCGGCCGGCGATAACCGGCCTTCTGCCGCCTCGCGCGCGACGGCGGCCGCCGACTTGATGACGTCCTCGGTGGTGGTCATGGCTCGATCACTTCTCCTTCGATCACAGTGCCGGGCTGTAGGGTCTGCGGCTGGCGGGCGGTCAGGGCCAACAACTCGGCCTCCATGCGGTCGATGATGGCCGTCGCCGACTGGTGCACGGTCACGTCGAGCTGTTGCGCGACCGGCACATTGAGCCCGTTCAGCTTGGCCATCTCCGCAGTGGTGTTACGCAGCTCGCGCATTAACGGCACGAGCCGGTCGTCGTCACCGCTGGCCCGCGCGTCGAAGATCCGCTCGGCGAGGATCTGCGCCGAGATCTGCAGACGCTCGGTCGCCGACTTGCGTGCACCCTCCACGGTCTCGGGCGGCGTCCGCTCCAGGTGGCGGTTCACCGCCGACTGCGCCGCTCCTGCACTGCGGTACCCAAGATGGTCGGCCACTGCTCGCCAGGTGTATCCGAGCGCACGCAACCGGAACGCTTGCTCAGCACGGGCTCGACTGTCTCGATGGGGCATGACGGGTGCCATGTACGCAATTAATACGCATGAGGGGTGAAGCGAGGGCGCTCGCGCGCACCACTGG
>CAMFLL010000526.1 GCA_945957405.1 uncultured Mycolicibacterium sp.
GGTGTCCGAACTCGTCCGGTTCATCACCACACCCCGCTGCACGCAGGCAATGATCCGCGGAACCGGGGTGGGCGTGACGCGCTTCCGCCCCAAAGTTCATGTGACACTGTGGAGTTAGCGCCCGGCTTCTAGAGCGCGGATCAGGCTGGCCGAGTCCCACGGCCCCTTGTGCCGCTTACCGTTGACGAAGAACGTCGGGACCGAGTTGAGGTCCATCAGTTCGGCGTCCTGCACGTCGTCCTCGACCCTGTGCAACACCTTCGACGAGCGCAGGTCCTCGTCGAACTGCTCGATATCGCATCCGATGGAATCGGCATAGCGGTAGAGGTGCTCCCATTCCAGGTAGTCCTGGAACTTGAACATCAGCGGGCCCATTTCGAAGAACTTTCCCTGCAGGCCTGCCGCCTCGGCCGCCAGCGCGGCGTCCATGGCCCGCGGGTGCACTTTCACCAGCGGCAGATGCCGCCAGACATAACGCAATTCGTCGCCGAAGGGCGCGCGCACTTCGTCGATGGACCCGGTGGCCCTGCTGCAGAACGGGCACTCGTAGTCGCCGTACTCGACCAGGGTCAGCGGCGCATCGGGCTTGCCGCGGATGTGGTCGCGCGCCGGGTCGACCGGCCGGATCAGTGTGGCGCCCACGGCCTGCGGCGGGCTCAGCCGATCGGTGATCCGGAAGATGGCCCAGCCCATCGCGAAGGCCAGCACCGAGGCCACCAGCACGCCCACCCGCGCCTCGTCCTGTTTGGCGGGGTCGCCGATCGCGAGATCGATGATGAAAAGCGAGATGGTGAAACCGATCCCGGACAGGGCGGCACCGCCGGCGACACGCCGCAGCGTCAGACCCGGTGCGAGCTCACCGAGCCCGGTGGCCCGCACCAGCGCGGTGGCACCGGTGATACCGATCAGTTTGCCGAGCACCAGACCGACGATGACACCCCATGTCAACGGTGACCGGGCCGCGGCGGCGATGGTGCCGCCGTCCAGCCGCACTCCGGCGTTGGCCAGTGCGAACAGCGGCAGCACCGCGAACGACACGTACGGCCCGAACGCGGTCTGAAGCCGCTCGTTGATCGAGATCGACTCGCGCAGACTGCGCGTCGCCGAGCGCGCGTACTCCGAGTTCGGCGACTGCCGGAACGCCCTGATCTCCTGCACGGCGGCTTCGACGGTCTGCCGCTGCGGGGTGAACACCGGAATGAGCAGCGCCACACCGACACCCGCCAGGGTGGGGTGTACCCCACCGGACAGCAGGGCCAGCCAGAGCATGATCGCGAGTACCAGGTACACCGGGCCGCGACCGAAGGGCAGCAGCCGGACCAACGCGATGGCGACCAGCACCACCACCGCCACGATCAACGGCAGGACCTGGATCTCATCGGAGTAGAACAGTGCGATGACCAGCAGCGCACCGACATCGTCGACGACGGCGAGGGTCAGCAGGAAGGTGCGCAGGCGCGCCGGATACTTCGGCCCGATGATGGCCAGCGCGCCCACCAGGAACGCGGTGTCGGTGGAGATGACCACACCCCACGCCTTGGCGTCGTCCCCGCTGGGGTTGAAGAGCAGGAAGATGACGGCAGGCAGGATCAGCCCGGCGATCGCGGCGATGACCGGCACCACCGCCCTGGCCCGGTCGGTGAGCTCGCCGATGGTGAACTGGCTGGTCACCTCCAGACCTACGATGAAGAAGAAGAACGCCATCAGGGCGTCGTTGACCAGGTGTTTGACCGACATCTCGGCGTGCACATCGCCGAACGTGAGGCCCACCTCGGTGTTCCAGAACGTCGAGTATGTCTCGGCCCACGGCGAATTCGCCCAGACGATGGCGATCACGGTGAAGGTCAGCAGCAGGCCGGCCGCGAGGTTCTCGCCGTTGCGGGGCGCGGTGGGGTCACGGCCGAACCGGCTGGGCAGCAAGCGAACAAGCCGGGGCGCGTCGGCGTCGGTGGACTGGTCGACCTGCGGCTCGGTCACCTCTTGGCGTACTCCGTGAAACCGTCCAGCAGTTCCGGACGGTCCACCGATGTCGGCGCGACGACGTCGGTGGGCTTGCTGCCCAGCAGGATGCGCTTGATCGGGATCTCCAATCGTTTACCCGTCATCGTCCGCGGGATGCCGGGAACCACCAGCACGTCGTCGGGTACATGCCGCGGTGACGCCTTGGACCGGATGGCGGCGGTGATCTGCGCGCGCAGCGCGTCGTCGAGCTCGACGCCGTCGGCCAGCGCGACGAACAGCGGCATCCAGTAACCGCCGTCGTCCTGCTCCACACCGACCACCAGGCAGTCGCGGATCTCCGGCATGCCTTCGATGGCGTTGTAGATCTCGGCGCTGCCCATCCGGATCCCGGCGCGGTTCAGCGTGGCGTCAGAACGCCCGTGCACCACAACCGATCCGCGGTCGGTGATGGTGATCCAGTCACCGTGACACCAGACGCCGGGATACTTGTCGAAATAGGCGTCGCGGTAGCGCTCGCCGTCGGGGTCGTTCCAGAAGAACACCGGCATCGACGGCATGGGCTTGGTCAGCACCAGCTCACCCGCCGTGCCCGACACCGACCGATGTCCGCCGCCAGCCTCCTCCGCCCACGCCTCGATCGCCGCGCCGAGCGCCAGGCATGACAACTCGCCGGCCACCACCGGCACCAGCGGTACGCTGCCGATGAACGCTGTCACCACATCCGTTCCGCCGCTGCAGGATTGGACGGGAATCTGCCGGCCGACGCCGTCCTGAACCCAGCGGAAACCGGACGCGGGCAACGGCGAGCCCGTCGAGCCCACCGACCGCAGCGCCGTGAGGTCGTACCGCTCACCGGGGCGCAGATCCTCCTTGGCGCACGCCAGCAGGTAGCCGGCGCCGGCGCCGAAGACGGTGACGCCGTGGTCGGCGAGCACCCGCCACATCCCGTCGGTCTGCGGGTGGGTGGGGCTACCGTCGTAGATCACGATGGTCGAACCGACCAGCAGCCCGCCGACCTGGAAGTTCCACATCATCCAACTTGTGGTCGTATACCAGCAGAACCGGTCTTGCGGATGCAGATCCAGGTGCAGGCTCAGGTATTTGACGTGTTCGAGCACCACCCCGCCGTGACCGTGGACGATACCCTTCGGCGTCCCGGTGGTGCCGGACGAGAACAACACCCACAGCGGGTGGTCGAACGGTACCGGGGTGACCTCGAGTTCGGCATCCGTGGCCCCGGACACGACATCGGTCCACAGGGTGGCGTCGGGTACGTCCACCCCGATCCTCGATACGACGACCACATCCTTCAGAGTGGGTATGGCAGAACGGATCTCGGCTATGTCGGCACGCTTGTCATGACTCCTGCCGCCGTACACCGTACCGTCGGCCGCCACCAGCACCGTGGGTTCCAACTGGCCCAGCCGCGCGGTCACGCCGCCGACCGCCAGGTCCGGGTTGCACACCGCCCAGGTCGCGCCGATGCCGGCGGCGGCCAGGAAGGCCACCACCGTTTCACCGATGTTCGGCAGATAACCCACCACCCGGTCACCCTGCTGCACACCGACGCTGCGTAGATGGGCGGCGAATGCCGCAGTCTCTGCCCGCAACCGCGCCCACGACCATTCGGTCGCGCCGTCCTCACCGACCACCACCATCGCGGGGCGCTCGTCGGTGGCATGCCGGAAGACCTGGTCCACGTAGTTCACCGTGGCTCCGGTAAACCATTGTGCGCCGGGCATTTCGGGGTCGCCGAGGACGTGTTCGGCCGGCGTGGCGGCCTGGATGTCGAAGTACTGCCACACCGACTCCCAGAACCAGCCGAGATCGCTGACGGATGCCGCCCACAACGACGCGTAGTCGGCGTAGTCACCGCGACCGGCTTCGCGCAGCCACTCCATGAAGGCGGTGACGTTGGCGTGCGCAACGCATGCGACGTCGGGTGACCAGCCGCCCGGATCACTCATCGGCGTCGCCGTCGGCCTCTGTCGGCGAGGCCTCTGTCGGCGAGGCTG
>CAMFLL010000527.1 GCA_945957405.1 uncultured Mycolicibacterium sp.
CCACCACTATCCTCTTCGTCGGCAGCGTCAGATGTGTATAAGAGACAGGGTGACGGGTACGGCGACGCACTGGAGCTTGGTGAACTGTTGGGAGGACATACACGTACTGACCGGTGCGGCGGTCAGGACTCATCGGCGTCGGCGATCGATCCCACGTACAGCCGGATGACGTCGGTCAGCGCCCAGACGATGACGGCGACGACGAGAAGCCAGCCTGCGGCTCGGTTCAAGCTGACTCCGACCACGACAGCAAGCACGCTCAACCCCAACTGGCAACTGCCGACGCCGTTGGATCCGAGGTAGAACCGGCCGGCGCCGAATGCACCGAGGAACAGCTGCAACAACGCGGCTGTGGTTGCCTGCTTTTTGGATACCGGTTTCCCGGGGAACGGTGGACGCCCATATCCAGCTTCGCAATCGCCGTCAGCGAACGAGTCGTGGTTGGTGCGCCCGAGCCGAAAAACATGGGTGTCGTCCTCATGCCATCCCGGCAACAGCCTGGCTGTCTTTCCGCTGAGCCCTCTGATCGTCGTCCTGGCCAACAGGTACGGCACCATGACCACAAACCCGATCAGGAACAACGTCACGCCGAACACTGTCGGGACGCAGCGGTAAGAACCACCCGCCCGCTGCAGGACGGGACGTAAGAGGTACACGTATCCGGATAGTTTCGTTCGTGCCGCATGGCGGCCGAGGGTGACGCTGAACCAGCTGAGCACGCCGGACAACGTGTACAGCTTCTCGGCGCTCAACCAGCTTCGGAAGACCGGCCGGCCTTCACTCGTGAAGTACATGAGCCCCCAGATGTCGGGCGGTATCGGCGCCTCGACTGCCTTCGAGCGCGTGATCGGGGGCAGGTACTCCGGCAACGGCTGGCCGAATCGTTCGACGAATCGGTGGCGAAACTGGTGGTAGGTCAACGGATCCCGCGGTAGCAGAAATGCAGTCTTGGCCGGAGGCAGGTGGCTGGCCGCCGTGGCCACCTCCCACCAGAAGGCCTCGGTGTCACTTGCCCGGAAGACCACCAGTGCGGCGACAAGCATTTGGGATGTGACCCACTCCTGCCATTCGTCGTCGCTCAGATAGATGCGGCTGGCACCCAGAGTGACTTGCCGCTCTGTCGGGTTGCCCACTGCCACAACGGGCCCGATGCGACGTAGCACCGCCGTCAGCTGCTCCTCGTCCGACACGGAATCGAGGTACTCGACGTGGCCGGCGATGGAATCGTGTTTGAACGAGCGCAGGTACAGCACCGGGACGCGAGGATCGCGAATCAGTTCTTCCTCGGCCGTGGGCGCCGCATCCATGCGGACACGGCGGACGCTACTTACTCCGCGACGAACGACGATGATGCCGGCCGGTAACAACGCCAGGCCGATCAGCAACTGAACGCACTCCGCCAGCAGGGACTGCGATTCCGACGTGGTGAGAATGACGGCGAAGGCGCCGACACAGAGAGCCAATCCCATGGCCATGAGGAGACGCCCGCCGATGGCGCCCCAGCGACTCCGCCGCTCAGCTCTCTCCGAGGCGTTGCTCATCGCGGTCGGGCACTCGATGTGACGACGCCGGCTTCAGCCACTGAGACCCCGCATGGGATAGCTGGATATTGCTGCAAACATAGCGACCACCGGCGTCCACAGCAACGCTCTGTTCATGCCTGGTAGCCCCCACTTCGGCACAACGCTCAGAGCGCGTTCTAGAGCTGGCGAGCGCTCACCCCAGTGTCATCCCGCCGTCGATCAGGATGTCGATACCAGTGATGTACGACGCGTCGGCCGACAGGAGGAAGGCGACAGCACCCGACATGTCGTCAACCGCCGCAAGACGGCCCAACGGAATACCTTCGGTGGCGGGATTTCCCAGCGAGCCGCGCATAAGGTGGTCGATGTATCCGGGCGAGATCGTGTTCACGCGAATATTGGATCCCGCGAACTCGAGTGCCGCGGCCTTCGTCATGCCCAGCACTGCGGACTTGGTCGCCACATAACCGATGCTGGTCCCCTCACCTCCTGAATGGGCCCACACCGACGACACGTTGATGATCGATCCGCCCCCCGCTGCGCGCAGTGACGGCGCGACGGCTTTCATGCCGAGGACAACACTGGTCTGATTGACGGCTACCACCCGTGCCCATTTTTCAGCGGTCCACTGTTCCACGCCCGGGGTTGACGAGATACCCGCATTGTTGACGAGACCGTGGATCGAGTCGAACTCGGCGACAGTCTCGGCAACCACTCGGGCCCAGTCGTTTTCGATGGCGACGTCGAGGGCCGTGCCGATCGCTCGTCCACCGTCCCGCGCGATCTCGCCGGCTACCTGCGTGGCCCCGTCTTCGTCGACGTCGCAGAGGACGACATTCGCGCCCTCTCGTGCGGCGCGGCGGGCATGAGCCGCTCCCTGCCCCTGCGCCGCGCCGGTGATCAGAATCGTCATGCCTTCGAGTCGCTTCATGGCGCCTCAACCTTTCTTGGAAGTAGCCGAGAACCTCGGAAAAACCTGCTGCGAACGTCCCCGGAACACCTTGCGTTCCAGGGAAGTCGCGTACGCCTCAGCGGGTCGCGATCTCCGGTGCGCCGAGGTCGGCCTTGTCATCGGGCAGCCCCGGCTCGTCGCGTCCGATCCTGGCGTAGACCTCGGGATGTGCACGCTTCAGGAAAAGCGCTATCGCGCATCCCGACAGGATGATGGCCCAGCAGATCGCCATGGCGACAACTGCTGAGGTTCCGGTGAGACCGCTGAGCAGATCGAACCGCACGCTCGCGAAGATCAACGCCGCGGCCAAGATGGCGCAGACGAAGAACATGAGCACGGCGTGCGCCTTCGACGACGACTTCGTCTTCAGCATGTACACGCCGGCGGCGAGAGACACCGCGACGAGCATGACGATCATCGCGTAGGACAGGAACCCGGCCGTTGTCGCGTACAGCGTGCCCGACGCCACCGGCGAGGCCGCCATGACGACGACACCCACGACCGACAGCACGCTCATCACGACGGAGGCGACGTGGGGAGAGTCGTGCCTGGGATGGGTCGCCCCCACGGCACCCGGCAGGATGCCGTCCTTCCCGAAGTTGTAGATGTAGCGGGTCAGCACGTTGTGGGCGGCGAGCCCGAGAGCGAAGGACGAACTGACGAGCAGGATGTTGGCCAGAACATAGCCCCATTCGCCAACGTAGGTGCGGACACTCTCCCCGGCAGCGCTGACGGCATCATGCTCGAGTGCGGCCATCACCGCACTCGGCCCGTACGCGTTGATGAACGCCCATGCGAGCAGCGCGTAGGACACTGCGATCAGCGCGACGGTGCCGTATGTGGCCCGCTTGATCGTTCGGTCGGGATCCTTGACTTCCTCGCGGAAGATCACTGTCGCCTCGAAGCCACCAAAGAGCATGATCGCGAACAGCGCGCCGACCGCGATGCTGCCCGAGAAGATCGACTCGGGAGAGAAGCTCTGGAAGCTGATGCCCTGAGCCCCGCCCTGGACGAACACCGCCACGATGTAAGCGAGGATCAACAGGAACTCGAAACCGAGGAACACATAGAGCACGCGCGCCGAGAGCTGGATGTTGAGGAAGCCGAGCACCCCGATGGCTGCTGCCATGATCACGCCCGCGATCCACCAAGGAATATCGGGTGCGCCGAGTTCGGTCTGTAGCAGATTCATCAGCCCGGTGGGACCGATCGCGTAAGCGCCGAGCAGCGCGCAGAAATAGGTGAGGATCGCGGCGAACCCGACACCGAGCCCGGGGACTTTGCCTAGTCCGGCCGACACGATGGCGTAGAACCCGCCAGGCCGCTTCATCGAGCCCGAAAGGTTGATGAGACCACTGCCCAGCGCCATCAACAACACGCCAGCCGCCAGCAGCAACACCGGCGTGCCAAGGCCGTTTCCGATCAGCATCGTCACCGGCAGGGCACCGAGGAACACCACAGC
>CAMFLL010000528.1 GCA_945957405.1 uncultured Mycolicibacterium sp.
CTGTTGACGGCGCTGATCTGGGTCAGCACGTCGATGCAGTACTTGTCCTCGTCGATCATCTTCGCGATACCGCGAACCTGACCTTCGATGCGGCGCAGCCGCTTGGCGTAGTTCTCCTTGTTCGGCGAATAGCCGTGGGACTCATCGGGTGTGTCCATCAATTGCCCCCCAACATCTTCTGCATCTGCTCGATCTCCGCCTGCTGTGCGTCGATGATCGTCTGCGCCAGCTGTTTTGCGTCGACGTTCTGCCCGTTGGCCACTTCTGCCTTAGCCATCTCGATGGCGCCCTGATGGTGGCTGATCATGGACTGCAGCCACAGCTTGTCGAACGCGGCGCCGTTGAGTGTTTTGAGCTGGGCCATCGTCTCGTCATCGACCATACCGGTCATGGCGTCGTGATTCTGGTGACCACCCGCGTGCTCGTCGCCCGGATTCTCCTTCCACTGCACCAGGAAGGCGTTCATGGTGTTGATCTCGGGTTGCTGGGCGCCCGAGATCTGCTGGGCGAGGGTCCTCAGTTCGGCGTTGTCGGTGTGATCGGGAACCAGGCCGGCCAACTCGACGGCCTGCTGGTGGTGCGGGATCATGTTGGTCGCGAAGGCGACGTCGTCGGCGTTGAAACCGGCCGGCTCAGCAGTGATCAGTGGAGACGGGTCGGCGCTGTGGGAGTGGTCGGTATGACCGTCGCTCGCGGGCTGGCTGGTACAACCGGACAGGGCGATGGCAGTCAGCAAAGCTGCCAGGACCGCGATGAGGCGATTGAGAGTCATCCCACCACGGTACCTGATACCCCACTGGGGTATATGAATCGGATTTTGGCGGCCCTCTCACCAGGGGCATACTTGCATCCATGTCTTCTGCGCCCTCAGGAAACTCATCCCAGCCCGACGTCGAAGCCTCCCGTCGGACGGAGCCCGACATCAAGCCTCGGAGCCGCGACGTCACCGACGGCCTCGAGAAGACCGCAGCGCGAGGCATGCTCCGCGCCGTCGGCATGGGTGATGATGACTGGGCGAAACCCCAGATCGGCGTCGGTTCGTCATGGAACGAGATCACCCCGTGCAACATGTCGCTGCAGCGACTGGCGCAGGCGGTCAAGGGTGGCGTGCACGCGGCGGGCGGCTATCCGCTCGAATTCGGCACCATCTCCGTGTCCGACGGCATCTCGATGGGCCACGAGGGCATGCACTTCTCGCTGGTCTCCCGCGAAGTGATCGCCGACAGTGTCGAAACCGTCGTGCAGGCCGAGCGCCTCGACGGCACCGTGCTGCTGGCCGGTTGCGACAAGTCGATCCCCGGCATGCTGATGGCCGCCGCGCGCCTCAATCTGGCCAGCGTCTTCTTTTACAACGGTTCCATCATGCCCGGCGTCGCCAAGCTCACCGATGGCAGCGAAAAGGAAGTGACGATCATCGACGCCTTCGAGGCCGTCGGTGCGTGTGCCCGCGGGTTGATGTCGCGTGAGGACGTCGACATCATCGAGCGGGCCATCTGTCCCGGCGAGGGTGCGTGCGGCGGTATGTACACCGCCAACACCATGGCATCGGCCGCCGAAGCGCTGGGCATGTCGCTGCCCGGTAGCGCCTCCCCGGTGGCCATCGACAAGCGGCGCGACGAGTACGCCCGCCGCTCCGGTGAAGCCGTCGTCGAGATGCTGCGCCGCGGCATCACCACCAGCGACATCCTCACCAAGGAGGCGTTCGACAACGCCATCGCGGTCGTGATGGCCTTCGGCGGGTCGACCAACGCGGTCCTGCACCTGCTGGCCATCGCGTGGGAAGCGGGCGTGAAGTTGTCGCTTGCCGACTTCACCCGCGTCGGGCAGAAGGTGCCGCACCTCGCCGACGTCAAACCTTTCGGCCGGCACGTCATGAAGCACGTCGACGAGATCGGCGGCGTGCCCGTCGTCATGAAGGCGCTGCTGGATGCCGGTCTGCTGCACGGCGACTGCCTCACCGTGACCGGCCAGACCATGGCCGAAAACCTGGCCCACATCGAGCCGCCGGATCCCGATGGCAAGGTGCTGCGGGCGATGAACAACCCGATCCACCCCACGGGCGGCATCACGATCCTGCACGGTTCACTGGCGCCCGAGGGCGCAGTGGTCAAGTCTGCAGGTTTCGACTCCGACGTGTTCGAGGGGACCGCAAGGGTTTTCGAGCGCGAGCGGGCGGCCCTCGACGCGCTCGAGGACGGCACCATCACGCACGGCGACGTCGTCGTCATCCGGTACGAGGGTCCCAAGGGCGGGCCGGGCATGCGCGAGATGCTCGCCATCACCGGCGCGATCAAGGGCGCGGGCCTTGGCAAGGACGTCCTGTTGATGACGGACGGCCGGTTCTCTGGCGGGACCACTGGTCTCTGCGTCGGTCACATCGCGCCAGAGGCCGTCGACGGCGGCCCCATCGCCTTCATCAAGGACGGCGACAAGATCCGGCTCGACGTCGCGAACGGCACACTGGACGTGGTCGTCGATAAAGACGAATTCGAGTCGCGCAAGGTCGGTTTCGAGCCGCTGCCGCCGGTGTACAAGACCGGCGTGCTGGCGAAGTACACGAAACTGGTCGGCTCGGCGGCGACCGGCGCGGTCTGCACCTAGGTTTCCCACCAGGCGAGCGCGCATTGCTCCTATGTCAAGCGGCGGCTTGTTCGGTGGTGTTGGGTGTGGTTTTTCGGGTGTCTTCGTCGGTGTGGAGTCGTCGGTAGACGGTGCGGGCGAGTTGGCGTTTGAGGCATCGCAGGGCTTCTTTGGTGGCTTTGCCGTCGGCGAGGCGTTTGCGGTAGTAGCGCTGCCCGGCACTGTCGGTGAGCCGGATTTGAGTGATCGCGATCCGGTGCAGCGCGGCGTTGAGTTGACGGTTACCCGAGCGGCTTAGGCGCACCCGGCCGGCGGTGTTGCCTGACCAGACCGGGATGGGTGCGGTGCCGGTATGGCGGGCGAAGGCGGCCTCGCTGCGGAATCGGGTGACGGTGGCGGTTTCGCCGATGATCTTGGCCGCGGTCAGCTCGCCACAGCCGGGCAGTTCGAGCAGAACGGGTGTGGCCTGGCGGACGCGCTCCCCAATGCGGGCAGCGAGAGCGTTGATCGCTTCGGTGAGTCGAATAGTGTCGGCGAGTTCGTCGCGGGCCAGCTCGGCCAGGATCCCGGTTTGAGTGTCCAGCCAGGCTCCCAGGACCGCACAGGGGTGGGCGCGGTGCAGGGAGGCGCGTTTGGGTTCGGCGGCGGGGTCGAGTTCGTGGACGCGTTGACGAAGCCGGTTGATCGTCGAGGTGCGTTGGGCGACAAGGTCTTCCCGCCGGTCGGTCAGCAACTTCAACTCTCGTGAGACGTCGTCGTGGGCGGCCACCGGCAGATCGGGGTGACGCAGCACCGCGTGCGCGACAGCCAAAGCGTCAATGGGGTCAGACTTGCCGCGGGTACGCGCACACGCCCGCGATTGCGACATCAGTTTCGGGGCGACGCGCACCGCGGACTGGGCCATCCCGAGCAGGTCGATTTCCAGCCGTGCTGAGAGGTTGCGGCAGTCCTCGATACCCCACAACAACTCGTCGCCGAAGTGCTCGCGGGCCCAGGCCACCGCGGCGCGGTGCCCGGCGGTGGTGGCGGGGACGACTTTCTCGCCGAGCTTGCGCCCGACCTCGTCGACTGCGACGAAGGTGTGGCTGCGCTTGTGTACATCGGTGCCAACGATCACCATGGACGGTGCCTTCTTTCATCAAAAGGGATGAGGTGAAGGTCGGGCCGGCCGGCAGGACATATCTCAGTGGGGGCGCTGCCACGCTCCTATCAAGTCATTTGCCGGTCGGTCCTTCCCACCTGATGTCGGCACAACGCGCGAATGCCACCAAGGCAGTGTTTGTAAGAGCCAGACACCAGGTGAGAAGACCCAACCACCGCAACAGCGGCCCGTCCAACATGACACTGAGTG
>CAMFLL010000529.1 GCA_945957405.1 uncultured Mycolicibacterium sp.
CCCGTAAGCCGGCCTGAAGGGCCGACAGCAGTTCTCGATTTGCTGTTCGTGGTCATGCCGCGTGGCGTGGCTGGCTGCCAAACGCGACGGCCTGCATGACAGATCGTTCGATGGACAGAATCACTCACTTCTGGTGCACATCAGACGGCGCCGAAGCCCACTCGAAAACCCATGTGGGGGTTGAGGAGACATCTGTTGGAGGTCCGCCAGGCTCGACGCTGAGCCTTGCTGTGTGACGTCACTCACATCCGTCTGAATAGAAAACTACGTCACGGAATCCATCTAGGCGAGCCTGATTTGAACATTTGCGTGAGAAATCCGAGCCGCCATTTTCCCACCGCTGTTAACATGTTGGAAACATTCGCGGACATGATGCGACCGTCGTGACCGCTCGATGTTGCTGGTGCTCGACTGAGCTGGGCACGGGCGCCGCAGGAAGGGGACTCCCCAACTTCGCGGGGCTCAGTACCGATGCGCGGGAACCTCACCCGGTGCGAACCCGTGAGGACGACAGCCGACGAAAGGCGCAGGCCTGCAGATGTATCGGCTTGTGAAAGGCAGCGATGGACGCGCGCTGCGGAGATCCATCGCTCGACGGCGAGGGAATGAGAATCCGCTGTTGACAACAGCTTTTGCCGTGCGATGTGAGTTCGGCGTCGGCCGATGATGTGCTTAGCGCCAGAGATGGCAGCGAGAAGATGAGCGTAAAAACGCCTGTGGCTCTGGCTGGCCGGCGACGGCGCCGACCAGCCAGAGCCCGCGGTCAGTGGGTCGCCGCGGCGACGTGACGTCGCCTTGCCGCGACCTGATAGGCATCGAGCACGCTGATGGCGTACACGAACACCCCGCCGGCCACATGTCCGATGGCGGACGCGCTCGGCGGTGCCACCAGGTGGGTGACCACGCCCAGGAGCAAGGTGTAGAAGACGAAGACCAGGCCGCGCCGCGGTTGACCGTTCACGACCTGTCCGACCCCCGGTAGCACCAAGGCAATGGCGAGGACCAGCAACGGATGAAGTGGGCGACTCATAGCGATCCTGCCTCCGATACTTCCAACGGGTGGCGCGCGGCCAGGCAAGCGACCTGATCGCACAGTTCGCCGACCATCTCCACCGCCTGACGCAGATCCTCTGCCGTCACGCGCGCCCCCGACAGATCGACCCGGCGGGTGACCCGATATGTTGCCGAATTGGACTGTGCGCCACGGACAACGCACCGGACACCTTTCTCGGTGACCAGTACCTGCTTCACCTTCGAATCCTCGGTCACCAGGCTCACGGCAGCGTCGGCCAGCGTGCGATCCACGCCTTCGGCGGCACAGGCGACTGACGCCCACGCCGGCCAGGACGGGTCGCGCCACCGCAGCAGTTCACGATGACCGGAGAAGAACTCGTGCCCGGTCTCGTTGCTGAGGACCGACAACCGCGCCTGCCCCGGGAACTGTGCACGCATCGTGATCACCAGGCGTAGCACCGGGATGACTCGCAGGGCGACGGTGTCCACGACGGGTTCGACCCGGATGTCGCGGCCGTCGAATTGCCCGTAGAGCACTGGGAAGTCGAGTCCACGAGCAACCACGTGAGGCTGGTCGAGAACGTCGACGGCCTGCTCGAACAATGCCGCCCGGTCACGCTGAACGCCGGCCAGGTGGCGGCGATGCAGGTAGACCAGCACCACCGCCCCTACCAGGGCCACCGTCAGCGCGGACCAGATCGTTCCCGACATCAGTAACCCGCAGGGCGTGGCAACGGAGCGGTGAACTCGGCGTTCCGATCGACATACTTGAACCGCCGGACCACGAACCACACCGAGGCGAGCAGGTAGAACACCAGGATTGACATCAGCGTGGTGCCGTAGCCGAGGTAGGTCGCGAAGAACACGATGGCCGCGACCAGTCCCAGCGTCAGGGCGGGGATGGGATGAATCGGCAGGGTGTAGGCCCGCTTGATGGAGCCGATCGGCCACAGTTTCCGGAACCTCAGCATGTTGACCACCATGAACGTGTAGGTCAGCAGTCCCGACAGGATCGAGAAGGTGATCACGGTCGACAGCAGCGTCGGGTTGTTGAGCAGCATCGGAAGAATCGCGAAGGCGATCGCGACCGGCACCAGGAACAGGATCGAGCGAAACGGTGTCCGGTACCGCGGGTGCACTGCCCCGAACCACTCCGGCAGATAGCGGTCGCGAGTCATCGCGAACCATGACCGGGAGGCGTCATTGATGCAGCCGTTCGCCGACGCCAGGGTCGCCGCCAGCGTGCCGAGGAACAGCAGCCAGATGAGTGCATTCGACTGGGTGATCTCAGCGGCGTCGAACAGCGGCGTGATCGACGAGCCCAGGTACTGCCAAGGAAGCAGAGCCGAGCACAGGTACCAGGTCAGGCTTGCTGCGATGACCAGGGTCATGATGCCGGCCAGGCTGCCCAGCGGGATGGACCGACTCGGAGAGCGACACTCCTCCGCAGCCTGGGCGGTGCCCTCGATGCCGAGGTAGAACCACATCCCGAACTGGAATGCCGCGATCACGCCTATCCAGCCGTAGGGCAGTCCGGCATCCATCGATCCGACGAGAGCGCTGAACTGGGTGCTGGCATCCAGATTCCAGCCGGAGACACCGATGAACAGCGCGATCATGGTCAAGAACGCGAAACCGGTGATGATGAAGTTGACCGACAACGTGGCCAACACACCGCGATAGTTGAGCAGGGCAAGGGCCAGGATCGCCAGCACGGCAAACGGATAACCGGAGAGTTCCTGTTTGTTGCCGAGCAGCCCCGACATCGCGCTGAAAAGATAACCCAGAACGTTCGCGTTGGCGGCCTCCAGCATGGTGTAGGCCATGGTGAGGTACAGACCGACGTTGAATGCCATCAGCGGACCCACCGTGTGCTTCGCCTGGGCGTACTGGCCGCCGGCCGCGGGGATCGCCGATGAGATCTCGGAGTTGATCATCACCACGCAGGTGTAGAGCAGGCCGACGAACCAGCAGGCGATCAAAGCGCCGTAGAGGCCGCCCTTCTCCACCGTGAAGTTCCATCCCATGAACTCCCCGACCAGCACGATGCCGACACCCAATCCCCAGATGTGGATCGGCGCCAGCACCTTGTGCAGGGTCAGGACTTCGGTGCCCGCACCGTTGTTGCCGTCACTCATGATCGAGGCCTTTCCATGTCCTCCGAACCGTCGGCCTCGTGCTGCCAGGCAGCGTCCTCACCGAAATCCTCGATGGTGTGGACCAGGAATTCCTCGTCATAGTCGCGGCCGACGCGATAGGCGTCGTATAACAGCCAGCATGCGATGAGCGCGGCCAGAAGCCAGGCACCATATTCAAACAGAGTCCAAAAATTCATGATTTTCCTGCTTCTCCGAATCTGGTGGCGATGACTTCGCGGTACTCGCGGAAGGAGGTGAAATAGACAAAGGCCAGATATGCCGCAGCCAATGCGATCATCCCGATCAGCGGCAGCCATTCGATGGTGTATTTGTCGTCTCTCGGCGTGTTGGCTTCGGCCAGTGCGGCAACAGTCTGATCGTCGACCATGCCCTGCGTCTTCATGAGTTCGAACTGTTGCTTCTCGGCCTCGCTGATGTTGAGCTGCGAGATCGAGGTGGCCTTCGCCTCACTCGGCCCTTCGGTCTCCTCCGCGAACATGAACGTGGTGGCAAAGAGCGTGGCGAACAGCAGCACGATCAACGTCGCTGCGTCGACGAACTGCATCCGCTTGGATTGCCGCGGTGGGCCTGATGTCGTGCTTGTCGTCATAGCGCGGCCACCTCCGGGGTGTCGCGCCGGGCTTGCCGGGCCTTCCGGTTCGCATCGAGATGATGAATGTCCTCGCCGTAGACATGCTCACGCTCGATCGTGTAGCGGCGGATCATCGACAGCAGCCCCAGGGTGTTGAACC
>CAMFLL010000530.1 GCA_945957405.1 uncultured Mycolicibacterium sp.
GATATAGGCATGCGCATCGCCAGCCACGTCAGTGACCACATCGGCAACACCCCGCTGGTTCGGCTCAATTCGGTGGTGCCCGAGGGCGCCGGCACCGTCGCCGCCAAGATCGAATACCTCAACCCCGGGGGCAGCAGTAAGGACCGCATCGCGGTCAAGATGATCGACGCCGCCGAGGCCAGCGGTGCCCTCAAACCCGGCGGCACCATCGTTGAGCCGACATCGGGCAACACCGGGGTGGGCCTGGCACTCGTCGCGCAGCAGCGTGGGTACAAGTGCATTTTCGTCTGCCCCGACAAGGTCAGTGAGGACAAGCAGAATGTCCTGCGGGCCTACGGTGCCGAAGTCGTGGTCTGCCCGACGGCCGTGGCGCCGGACAATCCCGCCAGTTACTACAGCGTCTCCAACCGCCTCGTCGAGGAGATCGACGGGGCGTGGAAGCCCGACCAGTACTCGAACCCGATGGGGCCGGAAAGCCATTACGAGACAACGGGTCCGGAGATCTGGGCGGATACCGACGGTAAGGTCACGCACTTCGTCGCCGGCGTGGGAACGGGCGGCACCATCACCGGCGCGGGGCGCTACCTCAAGGAGGTGTCCGACGGCGCCGTCCGGGTGGTGGGCGCGGATCCGGAGGGTTCGGTGTACTCCGGTGGCACCGGGCGTCCCTATCTGGTGGAGGGCGTGGGTGAGGACTTCTGGCCCAGCGCCTACGACCCCGAGATTCCCGATGAGATCATCGCGGTGTCCGACGCCGACTCGTTCGAAATGACCCGCCGCCTGGCCCGCGAGGAGGCGCTGCTGGTCGGCGGATCATGCGGGATGGCCGTCGTGGCCGCCATCGAGGTGGCCGTCAAGGCGGGACCCGACTCTCTGGTCGTGGTCCTACTTCCCGACGGCGGTCGTGGTTACCTCTCGAAGATCTTCAACGACGCATGGATGTCGTCCTACGGATTCCTGCGCAGCAGGCTCGATGGCACCGTCGCCGAACCGACCGTCGGTGACGTCCTGCGCGGTAAGTCCGGTCTGCTGCCCGACCTGGTGCATACGCACCCGTCTGAGACGGTGCGCGACGCGATCGGCATTCTGCGGGAGTACAACGTCTCGCAAATGCCCGTGGTGGGCGCCGAACCGCCGGTCATGGCGGGTGAGGTGGCGGGCAGCGTGTCGGAGCGCGAACTGCTCTCCGCGGTGTTCGAAGGACGGGCCCGACTGGCGGATGCGGTGTCGCAGCACATGAGCCCGGCCCTGCCGCTTGTCGGTGCGGGCGAACCGGCGAGTGCGGCGGCAAAAGCGCTGCGTGAGTGCGATGCCGTCATGGTCGTCGAGGACGGCAAGCCGGTCAGTGTCATCACCCGCAGCGACCTGCTCGGCTTCCTGTCCGACGGCGCAGGTCGCTGATCCGTTCTCGGCTGCTGGCAAACGCCGGACTCGGCCGGACGATCCGCTGACGTGGATCTCTGATGACGGTGTGTGTCTACGTGGTAAAGACTTGGCAATGCCTGACATGTACAGGGATTTCTCAGGTAAATTGATGCCGCTTCGTCACAGCTGAGTCAAGTGGAGGCGTCATGACCGAACAACCGCCGGGCCAGCCTTCGTGGAGTCCGCCGCCTCCGCCGTCGCCCGGCGGTTATCCACCGCCGCCGACCCAGAGCAGCTATCCGCCGCCACCGCCGGGCGGTTACCCGCCGCCGCCGAGCGGCTATCCGCCCCCTCCGCCGGGCATGGGGGGCTATGCGCCGGCACCGCCGGCCACGGGACTGGGCCTGCCGCAGGGTGCCTACACACCGTGGGTCACCCGGGTCGTCGGGTTCATCGTCGACAACATCCCGCTGGCCATCCTCGAGGGCCTGGCGTATGCCTTCCTGCTCGGCTTCCGTTCCGAAGGCACGGCCTGCGTCGGCGGCGACCCCGATCTGGGCCTAGACGACATCTGTATCACCGGTGACGACGGGCCGTCCGGGATCGGGTGGGGCCTCGCGGTGCTGGCCTTCCTGGCATCGCTGGCGTTCTGGGTGTGGAATTACGGCTATCGGCAGGGCACCACCGGCCAGAGCATCGGCAAGTCCATCATGAAATTCAAGGTGGTCAGCGAGAAGACCAGCGCACCAATTGGATTCGGCATGTCGATCGTGCGGCAGCTGGCTCACATCATCGACGCGGCGATCTGCTATATCGGCTACCTGTTCCCGCTGTGGGACGCCAAGCGGCAGACCATCGCCGACAAGATCATGACCACGGTCTGCCTGCCGGTCTGATCGCCAACCTCCAGGAGGCCATGTGACCGACGTGCCTGGCGGCTACCCGCCGCCTCCACCACCTGGCGGCTATCCGCCACCGCTGCCTGGCGGCTATCCGCCGCCTCCACCACCTGGCGGCTATGCGCCGCCACCACCCGGCCAGTACATCCATGTGCTGCCCAGGGAGGCATACACACCGTGGATCACCCGCGTGATCGCCGCAGTGATCGACGTCCTGCCCGTGCTCGTGCTCACCGCGCTCGGGCTGGGATTCGCGTTCATGACCGGCGACAACGACTGCGAGCGCCAGAGCACCGAATACGGCGCCAGTGTGTCGTGCTCATCGAACTGGACGCCGACGGGAGTCATCGTCTTCACGCTGCTCGACCTTGCCGTGCTGGCGTTTCTGATCTGGAATTACGGCTACCGCCAGGGCACCACCGGGTCGAGCGTCGGCAAATCGGCGATGAAATTCAAGGTGGTCAGTGAGAGGACGTGGCAACCGATCGGGTTCGGGCTGTCTATCGTCCGCCAGCTGGCTCACATCCTCGACACCGCGATCTGTTACCTCGGCTATCTGTTCCCCCTGTGGGACGCCAAACGACAGACCTTCGCGGACAAGATCATGTCGACCATCTGCGTCCCGACGACGCCGCCGCCGGGCTGACCGAGACGCACCACTACGCTCGATTGCCATGAGCGAGCAGCGCAGTCGAGCCGATTCCCACTCCTGGCAGGGCCTGGCCACCAGAGCCATCCATGCCGGGTTCCGGCCCGATCCGGCGACGGGCGCCGTCAACGCCCCGATCTACGCCAGTTCGACGTTCGCCCAGGACGGTGTGGGCGGCCTGCGTGGCGGCTTCGAATATGCCCGCACCGGAAACCCCACCCGGGCCGCGCTGGAAGCATCCCTGGCCGCTGTCGAGGAGGGCACGCTGGGACGGGCCTTCAGTTCCGGGATGGCGGCCAGTGACTGCGTCCTGCGGGCTGTCCTTCGCCCCGGCGACCACGTGATCATTCCCGACGATGCCTACGGTGGCACGTTCCGGTTGATCGACAAGGTGTTCACGCTGTGGGGCGTCAAGCACACGCCGGTGCCGCTGTCCGACCTCGACGCCGTCCGCGCCGCGCTGACCGACACCACCAAACTGATCTGGGTCGAGACGCCGACCAACCCGCTGCTGTCCATCGCCGATATCGCCGCAATCTCCGAGATCGGGCATCAGCATCGCGCGAAGGTCTTGGTGGACAACACTTTCGCCTCACCCGCTCTGCAGCAGCCACTGGCGCTGGGGGCCGATATCGTGCTGCACTCCACCACCAAGTACATCGGCGGCCACTCCGATGTGGTGGGCGGGGCGCTGGTCACCAACGACGAGGAACTCGACGCGGCGTTCGCCTTCCTGCAGAACGGCGCGGGTGCGGTGCCCGGACCGTTCGACGCCTACCTGACCATGCGGGGCCTCAAGACGCTCGTGGTGCGCATGGAGCGGCACAGCGAGAATGCTGCTGCGGTGGCCGAATTCCTGTCCGAGCATGCCGCGGTCAGCAGCGTGCTCTACCCGGGGCTGCCCAGCCATCCCGGTCACGACGTGGCAGCGCGCCAGATGCGTGGCTTCGGTGGCATGATCTCGGTGCGGATGCGCGGAGGGATAGAGGC
>CAMFLL010000531.1 GCA_945957405.1 uncultured Mycolicibacterium sp.
TGTCACCGACCAGGTCGGCGACGCTGGTGTCCGGGGTGGCGAGCTTCTCGGTGTAACGCTCGCTGCGGTGCCGCCAGTCGATGGGGAGGTCGTCGCCGGATTCCTGGGTCCGGCGAATCGACTCCGGTGTGATGGGGCTGTAGGGGTGCTCACCGAGTTCGGACCCCGCGATCACCGGTGTCCATTCGTCGAGCAAATTGATCAGTGACCGCAGCAGGCGGGTCTTGCCCTGGCCACGCTCGCCGAGCAGCACGAAATCATGACCGGCGATCAGGGCCCGCTCCACCTGCGGCAATACCGTGTCGTCGAAACCGAGGATTCCTGGCCATACGACGTCGCCGGTTTCGCCGGCGGCCAGCCGGGCCAGCAGATTCTCCCGGATCTCCTGCTTGACGCCCCGCTCCTCGTGGCCAGAAGCACGCAGCTCACCGACGGTACGGGGCAAATCCTTAGTTGATGTCACCACTCCACGCTACGACGGTCGGGCCGATGCGGCATGGCCTCCCCACCATTGCGCTGGCAGCTGATCCGGGAATAAGGCCTGCCGACTGACCGTCGCAGATGCCAGCATGTGAACACCACGTGGGCAGGGGGAGCCATGAAGATTCGGTCTGGGGACGTCGCATTGATCACCGGGGCTTCCCGGGGAATCGGTCGGCACATCGCGCTCGCCATGGCCCGCAAGGGTATGAACCTGGTATTGGCTGCCCGCAGCCAGGAGGGCCTCGACACCGTCGCCGACGAAGTCCGCGCGGCGTCGGGCGTCACGGTATGGACGCTGGTGGTCGACCTCGCGGACCGCACCCAGGCCGCCGAGCTGGTGGCGCGGGCCGAAGCGGCCGCAGGCCACATCGACGTGCTGGTCAACAATGCCGGGCTGGAAACCGTCAGTCGGCCCGACGCGACACCGCTGGAAGACCTCGGGTCGCTCTCCGACGTCAACCTGCTGGCGCCGATGCTGCTCACCCGGACCGCGCTGCCCGGCATGATCGCGCGCCGGCGCGGCCACATCGTCAACATCGCGTCAGTCGCCGGGCTGATCGCGCTGGCCTACCAAGAGCCCTACAACGCAACCAAGTTCGGCCTCATCGGGTACACCCGGGCCCTCCGGCAATCGGCAAAGGACTGCCACTGGGGCGTCGGCGCCTCCGCGATCTGCCCGGGGTTCATGGACGGTGCGGGCATGTATGCGGACATGGCAGACGAACACGGCATCACCGCCCCCAAGACCGCGGGCGCGCTGCCGGTGGCGATGGTCGGTGACGCCGTCATCACCGCCGTCGAGAAAGATCTCCCCGAAGTGATCGTCACGCGTGGTCCCGCCCGCCTCACGGTGGCGGCGTCATACCTCGCACCCCGGCTGTTCGAGCGGGTGGTCCGCAAACTGGACCTCGCTGCGCCGTTCCGCACGATCGTGGACAAGCAGTCCATGGACCGCTAGTGGGCGAAATGCCTTGCGCCGGTGAGATACAGCGTGACACCTGCCTTCGCGGCCGCCTCGGTCACCAACTCGTCACGCACCGAACCGCCGGGATGGACGATGGCTTTGACACCTGCTGCGGCCAACACCTCGAGACCGTCCGGGAACGGGAAGAACGCGTCCGAGGACGCGACCGCGCCCTGCGTCCGATCACCAGCCCGTTCCACCGCCAGCCGGGCCGCGTCGACCCGGTTGACCTGACCCATGCCCACGCCGACGGTGGCGCCGTCCTTGGCGACGACGATCGCGTTGGACTTCACCGCGCGGCATGCCCGCCAGGCGAACTTCAGGTCGGCCAGCGTTTCGGGGTCGGCCGGCTCACCAGTGGCCAGGACCCAGTTGGCCGGATCATCCCCTTGGGCATCCAGCGCATCGCGCTGCTGCACCAACAACCCGCCGGAGACCTGGCGGAACTCAGTACCGCCGACCAGCGGTTCAGAGGCCACCAGCACCCGAATGTTCTTCTTGCGGGCCAGGATATCGACGGCACCCTCTTCGTAGGCCGGCGCGACGATGACCTCGGTGAAGATGTCGGCGACGGTTTCGGCCATCTCGACACTGACAGTGCTGTTGGTGGCGATCACGCCGCCGAACGCGCTCAGCGGGTCGCATTCGTGGGCCTTGCGGTGCGCGTCGGCCACTGACGCCGACGATACGGCGATACCGCACGGGTTGGCGTGTTTGATGATGGCAACGCAGGTGTCCTCGTAGTCGAACGCGGCCCGCCACGCCGCGTCGGCATCGGTGTAGTTGTTGTAGGACATCTCTTTACCGTGCAGCTGCTCGGCCTGCGCCAGACCCGGCCATGCGGTGTCGTCGGCGTACAGTGCCGCCTGCTGGTGCGGGTTCTCGCCGTAGCGCAGCACCGCCTTGCGATGCCAGGCGCCGCCGAACCACTGCGGCAGCTGCTGGGCGGGTTCCTCCGGCGCCAGCGTCGACCCCATCCAGGTGGCGACCGCCACGTCGTACTCCGCGGTGTGTCGGAATGCCAGTGATGCCAATATCTTTCGCTCGGCGAGGCTGAACCCGCCGTCACGCACAGCCGCCAGCACACCGTCATAACCGGCGGGGTCGACCACCACGGCGACGCTGGGATGGTTCTTGGCGGCGGCGCGCACCATCGACGGCCCACCGATGTCGATCTGCTCGACGCACTCGTCTTCGCTGGCACCCGAGGCCACAGTTTCGGTGAACGGATACAGGTTGACCACCACGAGCTCGAAGGCCGCCACCCCGAGTTCTTTGAGCGCGGCGGCGTGTTCCGGTTTCCGCAAATCGGCGAGCAGGCCGGCGTGCACCTTCGGGTGCAGCGTCTTGACCCGGCCGTCGAGCACCTCGGGGAAACCCGTCACCTGCTCCACCGGCGTCACCGGAATACCTTGTTCGGCAATCTTTTTCGCCGTCGAACCCGTCGACACGATGGCCACGCCGGCATCATGCAGACCGCGGGCCAGCCCCTCCAGCCCCGTCTTGTCGTAGACGCTGATCAGGGCGCGCCGGATCAGCTTCCGATCACTCATGCTGCCGTCTCTCTTGGGATCATCCGATGGTCGCCTTTCGTCCGCTCCAGGTCAGGCCGCGGGTTGCGATCGCGGCCAGCACGTCCACCAGCAGGCGCCGTTCGACGACTTTGATGCGTTCGTGCAGAGTCTCTTCGTCATCGTCGTCGCGGACCTCGACAGTCTGCTGCGCCAGGATGGGGCCGGTGTCCACGCCGGCGTCGACCAGATGGACGGTGGTCCCCGTGACGCGCACGCCGTAGGCCAGCGCATCGGGCACCGCGTGCGCACCGGGGAACGACGGCAGCAGCGCCGGATGGGTGTTCACGACGCGGCCGGGAAAACGCGAAAGAAATTGCGGGCCGAGAATCTTCATGAATCCCGCCGATACCACCAGATCGGGCTGATGGGCGGCGGTGGCCTCGGTGAGCGCGACATCCCATGAGGCCCGGTCCGGGTGGTTGCCAAGGCGCTCGGTATAGGACGGCAGGCCTGCCGATTCGGCGATCTTCACCGCGCGGCAGTCGCGATCCACCCCGACGGCGACGATGCGCGCCGGGTAGTCGCCGACCGCCGCGTCCAGCAGCGACTGCAATAGCGAACCGGTGCCCGACGCCAGCACCACCACGCGCGCCGGGGCGCTGGGCGGTACGCGGAGCGGTTGCTGCACGCGAAAAGCTTAGTCGGCGACGCCGACCGTCCTGCAGAAGGCTGTGCGTTGTCGCTGCTGCGGGCATCCCGATACCCGGTGTCAGTCCGCGCGACGGCTCTCGTCGGGCCCGTCGTTGTCGGCATCGAGCAGATCCTCGGCGTCGGGCAGGTCGGCCAGTGCCTCGTAGTCGACGGGCGGGCGGGGTGCGGGCGCCTCGAAGACCTCAGGTTCCGGTTCGGGTTCCGGCTCCAGTTCGGGTTCGG